>NZ_CP040231.1:1635000-1898954 GCF_006228325.1 Streptococcus sp. 1643 | reverse complement strand
ATCTTCAGATACAGCTAGTGCAGCAGACACCGCCCAAACATTCCCATCACCTTGAATAAAGTTATCAAAGGTATATTTTTCTTTTAATCCTGTTTCAGAATAGGGAATCGTTGGTAGTGCAGGTGTATAATCGTAAGTAGAGACACTATTCGTATCATTTACTTGAGGAGATTCTGTGCTCTGAGGTTTAGTGAAAATATAGTGAGGTTTGATTTCAGAATCATAAATTTCAAAACCAGCAGCAATAATAATATCTTTTAATTGCTTTTCCCACACCATTTCCATCTCTGATCTCGGTAGAAATATAGTAGCTGTGTTTTCTTCTACTTTGATGAGTTCAGCAGGTGTAGCATAGAAATCATACATAGATCTTGTCAATCTTTCTTGAGCAAATTCTAAAATACGATTCCAAAATTGCTTTTCTTTCAACTATTTTTCCTCCTTTACTATGATTTTAGTAGTTTAGTGCTAGACTTATTTTACCATAGATAGTAGGATTTTTCCACAGATTGGGGAAAAGAATCCACAATGTTAGTAGTATTTATCCACAGGTTGGGGATAAAAAGAAAAATCCTTGATTTAGTAGGCTTTTTGATAAAAAAATTGGTGGATAAATTTGTGGGTTGAGAAAATAAAAGAACAGCCTTATTTCAGGCTGTTAATAATTCTATTGTATTCTTCTTGACTTGAAAAGGAGATAATAATCTTTCCAGTATCTTTTTTTGAAAGTTTAATTTCTACACTTAAACCGAGTAGTTTTTTTAATTTATCTTCTTCGTCTTTGATGAAAGAATCACTTTTTTTTTGCTTCTTGTGTTTTTTCTCTGTAAGAAGTGCTTCTAGCTTTCTCACAGAGATGTCTTCATTTTTAATTAGTTGAAAGAAATAGTCTTGCTGCTCTTTGTCCAAACCAACTAGTGAACGTGCATGCGCTTGAGAAATTTTTCCATTTTCTACTTCAGTTAAGATATATTCTGGTAGGGAAAGTAAACGAATAAAATTAGTGATATAAGGACGAGATTTCCCCATTTTATCTGCTATCTCAGTGTGAGTAAATCCTTTTTCTACTAAAGATTCGTAGGCGCGTGCTTCTTCAACAGGATTTAAATTTTCTCT
This sequence comes from Streptococcus sp. 1643, assembly GCF_006228325.1. Taxonomy (NCBI): domain Bacteria; kingdom Bacillati; phylum Bacillota; class Bacilli; order Lactobacillales; family Streptococcaceae; genus Streptococcus; species Streptococcus sp. 1643. Next base: position 1,897,838 of record NZ_CP040231.1, on the reverse strand, counting down.
CTGTAAATTCTCAATGATAGACTGAATTATCATTTCCTGATCTGAGAGGTGCTTTACAACGGCTGGGATAGAGGTCAGACCAGCTAAGAGAGAAGCCCGATATCGTCTCTCTCCTGCAAGGATTTCATAACCAATTACAGGAGATTGACGAACGATGATTGGTTGGATGAGCCCATTTTCTTTGATTGACTGAGCCAATTCCTTTAATTTTTCTACATCAAATTCTTTTCGAGGTTGGTAAGGATTCTTTTGTATTTCAGAGATAGAAATCATTTCAAATTTTTCCATGATTCTACACTAACATATCTTTTACTTTCTGTAAAGTTTTCTTTACACTGATGTCAATTAAGACTCTAAATCACTAGAATTCTTATCTAGTTTAATTGAGGTTGTTTCCTCCTTACCGTTACGGTAGTAGGTTACTTTGATCGTATCTCCGATAGCATGATTGTAAAGAGCGTGTTGTAGGTCTGTTGATGAGGCAATCTCTTTGTCGTCAACTTTGGTAATGACATCATATTTTTGAAGATGTCCATTTGCTGGCATATTGTTTTGAACAGATCGAACAACTACACCTGAAGTGAGGCCACTTGGAATGTTAAGTTTTCTAAGATCACTAGCTCCAACATTTGACAGATTGACCATTTGAATTCCAAGAGCAGGACGAGTCACTTTACCATCACTTTCAAGTTGTTTAATGATATTTTGTGCATCGTTTGAAGGAATTGCAAAACCAAGACCTTCTACAGATGTTCCACCATTACTTGCAATTTTACTTGATGTAATACCAATTACTTGTCCTTGAATATTTACAAGTGGACCACCAGAGTTACCAGGGTTAATGGCTGTATCTGTTTGAATGGCTTTTGTTGAAATAGCTTGACCATCTTCAGATTTTAGAGAAACATTTCGATTAAGACTTGAAATAATCCCCTGTGTAACTGTATTAGCATATTCTGAACCTAGAGGACTACCGATAGCAATCGCTGTTTCTCCAACACTAAGTTGACTTGAATCTCCAAATTCTGCGACTGTTGTAACTTTTTCGGAAGAAATTTTAACGACAGCAATATCAGAGAAGGTATCAGATCCGACAATTTCACCAGGAACCTTAGTACCATCTGCTAAGCGGATATCAACTTTTGAAGCTCCATTGATAACGTGAGTATTAGTTACAAGATAGGCATCTTTATCATCCTTTTTATAGATAACACCTGATCCCTCACTTGCGATTTGTTGATTGTCTGAATCAGAATTAGTTTCGTCAGCATTAAATACACTACTTTGTCTACTGCTAGAAGAAGAATAAGTAATGATTGAGACAACAGCATCCTTAACTTTATTTACTGCTTGAGTGGTTGAATTTTCATTCTTATAGGATGTTTGAGTGACAGTGCCAGAATTATTATTTGTAGCTTGATTTCCTTGTTTTTGATAAAGTTGTAATGTTACGAAACTTCCTAAGGCACCACTTAAAAATCCGATTAGAATGATTATTAGAACTTTAACTCCTTTTTTGTAAAATTTTTGTAAGTGTTTCATAAACGCCTCCGTTTGTTATTTATTTACACAGATTATAAACCTATTAACTTAATCCAAACTTAAAAGCTTAAAGTTTTACACAAGTTGTGGATAACTCACTTTATTCTGTGAATTCACTAGTAATTTTTGATGATTTTTTTGTGTATAAGATGTGAAATGAAGTGTGGATATGATAGAATAGAAGAATGAAAATAAAAATTGTAACAGTAGGAAAATTAAAAGAAAAATACCTTAAAGATGGAATTGCTGAATATACAAAACGAATTTCACGTTTTGCCAAATTAGAAATGATTGAGCTCACTGATGAGAAGACACCTGACAAAGCCAGTGAATTAGAAAATCAAAAAATCTTGGAAACAGAAGGTGAAAGAATTCTTTCTAAGATTGGAGAAAGAGACTTTGTCATTGTACTAGCCATTGAAGGAAAAACACTCTCCTCAGAGGAATTGAGTAAGCAACTAGAGCAAGCTTCTATAAAAGGATACTCAACGCTTACTTTTATCATTGGAGGAAGTTTGGGTCTAGCTCCTGTTGTAAAAAATAGGGCCAATCTTTCTGTCAGTTTTGGACGTCTAACATTGCCACATCAGTTAATGAGATTGGTTTTAGTTGAACAAATTTACCGTGCTTTTACAATTCAACAGGGTTCTCCTTACCACAAATAGAAGATTGACTTAGCTCTTGTTTTTTGATAGAATGGTCATGTTAGGTCTCATAGCTCAGCTGGATAGAGCATTCGCCTTCTAAGCGAACGGTCGCAGGTTCGAATCCTGCTGGGATCAATTTTAGATGCGAAGCTGGGATTTATCCCAGCTTTTTTCTTAAAAAAGTGCGTTTCAGGTGCAAAAATGTACAGTTGGGAAGAATTTTTTCTTACAAGGTCTTCATTTTGTATAATAGGTGTGTAAGTTAACTTACAAGAAAAAATAATACAGGAGATTTCATTATGAAAAATACAGTAAAGTTGGAACAATTTAAAGAAGTAACAGAGGCAGAATTGCAGGAGATTCGGGGTGGAGATTGGAGAATTTCAGAAACAATTCGTAATCTTATTTTTCCAAGAAGAAAGTAATGAAATAAAGGTAGAGAGTAATGGATTTATTTGGATTAGGGATAGCTATTTTTTATTTTCTCATCATTAGCAAAAGTTATGAATGGATTTGTAAAATAAATAGAAAAGAACAAATTGTTTTTTTCTGTTACACATGTATCTCAGTTTTTATACTTGAAGAAATTATTACACTAGTATTTTCTAATAGTTTTGCTTTGTCTAAATTTTTATTTCCTTTGGTTGTGTACCTTTATTTAAGAAAGTTAAAGAAGTCTGAAAAATACAAAGCTATTTTTATCAGTTTACTACTGTCTTTATTATATCACAGTACTCATACTTTTATATCCGTAACCTTATCTTCTATAATAGGAGATGAAGTAGTATTACACTATAAAAGTACATTCCTTTTAGCAGTATTGTTGATGACTTATTTTTCTATTCTAATAATAATCCGTTATTTTCATCTGGATATTAAATATTTTGATAAAGATTATCTGTATCCTTTTTTAAAAAAAGTAATAGTTGCTTTCTTTGGTTTGCATATCTTATTGTTTATTTCAGATATAGTAAGTACAACTCATCATTTAAATAGCTTCGGAAGTATTTTATCAACCATTGTTTTTATTTGCTTGTTATTGATTTTCTTTGCAATGAATTCTCACAAGGTTCAAATTGAAAAAGAGATTGCTCTAAAACAAAAGAAATTTGAACAAAAACATTTACAGACTTATACTGATGAAATTGTGGAGTTGTATAATGAAATTCGAGGTTTTCGTCATGACTATGCAGGGATGCTTGTTAGCATGCAAATGGCGATTGACAGTGGAGATTTACAAGAAATTAACAGGGTTTACAATGAAGTCCTAGTAAAAGCAAATCAGAAATTGAGGTCAGAAAAATATACTTATTTTGATTTAAATAATATAGAAGATTCTGCTTTACGAAGTTTAATTGCTCAATCGATTGTCTATGCACGAAAAAATGATGTAGAGTTTACATTGGAAGTAAAGGATATCATTACTAGACTGTCAATAGATTTACTTGATCTTGTTCGTATCATGAGCATTTTATTAAACAATGCTGTTGAAGGTGCAGCAGATAGTTACTTGAAACAAATGGACGTTGCAGTCATTAAAATGGATTTTGAAACAGTTATAGTTATCCAGAATTCATGCAAAATAACTATGACGCCTTCAGAGGACCTATTTGCCTTAGGTTTCTCTACCAAGGGAAGAAATAGAGGTCTAGGACTCAATAATGTCAAAGAGATTTTAGATAAGTATGACAACATTATCTTAGAAACTGAGATGGAAGACAACACATTTAGACAAATTATTAGATTTAAGAGGGAATTCGAATGAAAGTATTAATTTTAGAAGATGTTATTGAACATCAAGTGAGACTAGAGAGAATATTGAATGAAATCTCAGAAGAATCGAATATTCCTATTTCATATAAGACAACAGGAAAAGTTCGTGAGTTTAAGGAATATATCGAAAATGATGAAGTAAACCAGCTTTATTTCCTAGATATCGATATTCATGGAATCGAGAAAAAAGGCTTTGAAGTGGCTCAATTTATCCGTCATCACAATCCTTATGCTATTATTGTCTTTATTACTAGTCGATCTGAATTTGCTACCTTAACGTACAAATACCAGGTATCAGCCCTAGATTTTGTTGATAAAGATATTAATGATGAATTGTTCAAAAAACGCATCGAGCAGAGTATTTTTTACACTAAGAGCATGCTGCTTGAAAACGAAGATGTTGTAGACTATTTTGATTACAACTATAAAGGAAATGATTTGAAAATTCCTTACCATGACATTTTGTATATCGAAACTACAGGAGTTTCTCATAAACTTCGGATTATTGGTAAGAATTTTGCAAAAGAATTCTATGGAACTATGACAGATATTCAGGAAAAGGACAAACATACCCAGCGATTTTATTGCTCCCATAAATCTTTCCTTGTCAATGTGGGAAATGTGAGAGAAATTGATCGAAAGAATTTAGAAGTTGTCTTTTATGAAGATCATCGTTGTCCAATTACTCGTTTAAAAGTCCGCAAACTAAAAGATATTCTAGAGAAAAAATCTAAAAAGTGATTGACAATTAGTAAGAAATTGATATAATGGTTATATCTGCTACAGATAGATGGTCCGTTGGTCAAGGGGTTAAGACACCGCCTTTTCACGGCGGTAACACGGGTTCGAATCCCGTACGGACTATTTTATCCGCCATAGCTCAGTTGGTAGTAGCGCATGACTGTTAATCATGATGTCGTAGGTTCGAGTCCTACTGGCGGAGTCAGATAAAAAGAACACCATTGGTGTTCTTTTTTTAGTTGACATCACCTAACATTTTCATAAGGAAGTCTGTCATTTCTTGCGGACTTTCTTTTTTTCCACGAGCAATCCAAGTCTGGCAAACACCAAATAGGGCATTTGTTAGATAAATACTACTGTATTCTAATTCAATTGGAGTGAGTTGTAGTTTCATAAAGCGTTTCTGAAGGTCGGTGCTAAGCATAATGTGAAGCTTATTTCTCAAGAAATTCTGGATTTCTTTTGTCCCATTTTCAGATAAGAGTGCAGCCAAGAGTGGCTCAGACTCTAAATATTCAAATACTTCTAAAATAGCATCTCTTTTGTGATGAGCATGTTTTTGGAAAATATACTCAAAGGTATGAAATAGCTTACTTTGGTAGAGTTCAATCATATCATACTTATCCTTGTAGTGAGTGTAAAAGCTGGAACGACTAATTCCGGCTTTTTCTGCTAACTTGACAGTAGAAATTTGATCAAAGGGCTGGTCCATCAATAATTGAACCATGGCATTTTCGATAATTCGTTTTGTTTTTAAACGTTTGTTACTTTCTTTCATAATTTCTCCTCGTACACAAAAATAGACTATATGTCTAAAAAAGTATTTTTTATCTTGTAATTTAGATTTTTTAATGTATAATCTATTATATCAAAAATTTAGACAATATGTGTAAAAAAGGAGGAAACATGTTTAAAGAATGGAAAGCAATATTTAAAAAACCGACCTTTATCATTGTAATGATAGGGATTTCTCTCATTCCAGCTTTATACAACATTATATTTTTATCGTCCATGTGGGATCCATATGGTCAAGTATCGGAGTTACCTGTGGCAGTTGTCAATAAAGATAAGGAAGCTTCTTATAATGGACAGACAATGACAATTGGTGATGACATGGTGTCTAATTTAAAAGAAAATAAGGCTTTAGATTTTCACTTTGTTAATGAAGAGGAAGGGGAAAAAGGACTAGAAGATGGTGACTACTATATGGTGGTAACATTACCGAGTGACTTATCTGAAAAAGCTACTTCTATCCTAACGAATCATCCTGAACAGATGCAGATTGATTATCAGACGTCAAGTGGACATAGCTTTATTGCAAGTAAGATGAGTGATTCTGCAATGACACAATTAAAACAAACCGTCTCTACTAATGTTACGGAAACATACACTAAGGCTTTATTTCAAAAAATGAATGATTTGAAGTCTGGAATAAATAAGGCAGCTGAAGGAAGTGAACAATTAGCTAATGGAGCCGATCAGTTGGTGACGGGAAGTCAAACATTGACGACAAATCTTAATACTCTAGCTAATTCAACTGTAACTTTTTCAAATGGAGCGGATCAATTTACAAAAGGCTTATCTAGCTATGTGTCTGCTATAGAGCAATTACATATTGGTTTAGGAACTTTTAATAGTGGTTTACAAAGTTATACAAATGCTGTCTCACAAGTTGACACTGGACTTGGTCAATTAGCTTCAAAAACTCCTGAGTTGGTGACAGGTGTAAATCAGCTAAATACAGGTATAAAGTCTTATACAGGTGGCGTTTCACAACTGGATACAGGTCTCAATCAATTTTCAGTTGGTGTAAATGCTTATACAAGTAGTGTGAAGGAACTTTCTAACGGAACAAGTCAATTATCCAATCAATCAGATACACTAAGAGATGGAATGGAGCAATTAAATACTGGTATTAAAGAAATTTCAAGCCAATTAGAGTCCTCATCTCAACAAAATGAAGAAATAGCGCAATTGGCAACAAGCTTAGGAGAACTAAATAAAACACTACAAGCTCTTACAATATCAGATAATACTCAACTGAAAAGTACATTGTCAGAAGCTTTGCCAAATCTAACAACTCTTGCTCAGGATATTGTGACCAAAAGTCAGACCGAACAAGAGAAAACTCTTGCAAATCTTCAATCAACAGCTACTTATCAATCTCTTACAGAGGAACAAAAGAAAGAACTGACAGAAGCTATTTCTAAAAATTCTAATTCTACTATTGAGTCAGCAAAAACAATTTTAACGACAGTAGGGGGATTAAAAGAAAGTATAGAGAATTCAGAACAACAAGTATCTAATCTATCTGATGTGCAGACGAAAGCAAATCAACTCTTACCTGCAGCATCTAGCTCCTTGACAACCTTGTCAAATGGATTTACAACATTACAAACTTCTGTAAATAATCAGTTAGTTCCTGGAAGTCAGTCAATTGAAAAAGGAGTTGTAAACTACACTAAAGTACTGGATACTATTTCTATAGGTGCTAATCAACTAAGTGAAAAGAATGCAAGTTTAACAACTAGTCTGGATCAATTAGTTTCTGGATCAAGTAAGTTGACAGAAAATACATCAACCTTGACAGCTGGAGTAGATGCGTTAGCTGGAAAAGCTCCAGAATTAGTATCAGGTATAGAAAGTTTGTCATCTGGTTCTGCTCAATTGAATAATAAGAGCCCAGAGCTGATAGCAGGTCTTACTAAATTACAATTTGGCTCTGGTCAATTAACAGATAAATCAACACAGTTACTTTCTGCAGCATCTCAACTAGGAAGTGGCGCTATGAAGATTGCAGATGGTGCTGGAAAACTAGCAGATGGTGGAACAACTTTAACCTCTAGTCTTGAAGATTTACAAACAGGAGTTGATTCATTAGGACAAGGATTAGGCAATGCTAATAATCAACTCAAATCAGCTTCGACAGAATCTAAAAATGCAGAAACATTATCTGAACCTCTAGTTCTTTCAAAAACAGATAACGACCAAGTTCCTGTAAATGGGATTGCCATGGCTCCTTATATGATATCAGTTGCTCTTTTTGTTGCTGCTATATCTACCAATATGATTTTTGCTAAGTTGCCTTCTGGACGTCATCCAGAGAGTCGTTGGGCTTGGTTGAAGTCTCGCTCTGAAATAAATGGGATTATAGCTGTCTTAGCAGGTGTTTTAGTTTATGGAGGTGTCCATCTTATTGGATTGACTGCGAACCATGAGATGAGGACCTTGATTCTAATTATAATCACAAGTTTAGCTTTCATGTCTATGGTGACAGCTTTAACAACTTGGAATAGCCGTATTGGAGCTTTCTTCTCTCTTATTTTACTTTTATTACAATTAGCATCAAGTGCAGGGACCTATCCCCTTGCTTTGACAAATGATTTCTTCAAAGGTGTCAATCCTTGGTTACCAATGAGTTATTCTGTATCAGGCTTACGACAAACAATCTCTATGACAGGAAACATTCATCATCAAGTGATTTTCCTTATTATAACTCTAGCTTTCTTTACTGCTTTAGGTATGCTAGCTTATCAACCTAAGAAAATGGAAGAAGATTAAAAAGATTGGCCAAGAAATTGGTCAATCTTTTTCTGTCTTAGATAAATTTCGTCTGTGATTATAGATCCCAAAAAGAAGAAGGGCAGTTAGTGAGCAGGCTGCTCCAATAACAAAACCATTGGGGATAAAGGAAAGTGTAATGGTGCCTTTTCCCTTTGGAACATCAACTTTCATAAAACCAGTCTGAGCCTGCTTGATTTCAAGTTTTTTCCCATCTTGGTATGCAGACCAACCTTTGTCATAAGGAATAGTGAAGAAAATAGAGGTATCTTGTTTTACTTCATATGTAGCAAAGACTTTATTTTTAGAGGTGGATACTTCTACAGGTTGTTCTTTAATCTTTTGAATTGCCTCAGTAAGAGCCTGAGTATCTAAACGATAGAAGGTTGGAGATTCAAATGACACCTGAGAATTTCCAGGGAAACTAACACTGATATTGAAAGTTTGTCGTTCTTCAGTATAACCCAAATTAAAGAAATTGAAAGCATTGTCAGTTGTAAAAGTCTTTTTTTCACCATTGACAAGGATGTCAACCTTCTTTTGTTTATCATTAGTAAAATGAAGGTTTGAAAAAGATAGATAGACTTGACTATTTTGAGGAACTTCAATCTGATAATCAATCCTTGCATCCTCATTCGTAGAACTTGTGATGCTTGTTAAACCATCAGAATTATCTGTTTTATCATAAGCTATTGGATAGAAGTAATCTAAGTTGAGATTAGCAAGCTGGTTTATAAATAAAGCCTGATTATCCAGAGTATGATTATTAAAGTTTACATCTGTGTAAATAGATTGAGTAGCAAAAGCAATGGGGAGGGAAAGTTGATTTTTATATAAGGTTAAATGATCCTTTTGATAAATCTCTTGAAAGCCATACTTATCAAGTGAACTTTCAGAAATATTGTACTGAATTCCAAATAAACTGTCTGCTAAAAGACTGTTATTTGCATAACGGAGATTGAGGTTGGTTCCAGAGGATTTGAATCCCAGTTTATCCAAACTAGTGCTAGCTGAGCGATTTCGTACAGACGAAAATTGAGAGATTCCATTGTAGTTAAATTTCATACTGTCATTTCCAGTCTGAATTTGCAGTTTTTCAGTACGTGTAAATGGATTGTCAACTTGGTTTAGAATGGATTCCATAGCGGTGATATCTCTATTATAGGCGCTACGAGAAGCAAAGGCCCATTCTTTAGCTATTCCTTCCATTTGAGATGAAGCATTTAAGCTTATCTCAACTGTTATAAATAAAGACAAAAGAATTGCAAATAGATTTATAGAGATAAATTTTCTAATGACTGCAAGAAGTAAAAGAGCATAAACTAGTAGAAATTCAAGAGTGAGTAGGATATTCAGATCTGTTAGAAAAGAATAGTGCGATTTAAAATAGACAGTAGCCAAAAATCCTGTTAGTACAAGAAAAAGTGAGACAAATAGATTCCAGAGCTTCAGTTCTTTCAGACGATTTAAGACTTCTGCTGCAGTATAAATTAACAGAGTGGAAAAAATCCAAGCATAGCGATGCAAAAACATATTTGGGGTGTGCATCCCTTGCCAAAATAAATCAAGTGCTTCTATGTAAAAGCTTGTTATTAAAAAAGTAAAGAAAATTGCATAGGTAAGTTTCACGTGAAACTTTATGGATTTTATTGTGAAAAATAGAATAGTCAAAATAAAAGGAAGCAATCCAACAAAAATCATTGGGATAGATCCATACTTAGTTGTATCAAAAGATCCAATGAATTGTTTTGCGAAAATATCTAGATACCAGCTACTATCTGTCTTTAATTTTGTGATAGCAGTTAACTTCTCTCCATGAGTTTGTAAATCAAACAATGTAGGAAGAGTCATAATCAAACTAGCCATTCCTGCTAAAAAGGAGGTAACAACAAAATCAAGAAAAGATGATCTTCGATTTTTAAAGTCCCATGAAATTTGGCAGAGATACCAGAAGATTAGAAACAATGCTGTCATATAGCCAAAATAATAGTTTTGAATAAACAAAATTGACAGACTTGTAAAGTATAGCAGGCGCTTCTTTTCTGTTATAAGTAGGTATAAACCAGTTATAATTAAAGGAATCAAGATAAAAACATCTAGCCAGGTTTTTATCTCTAACTGACTAACGGTAAAGCTCATTAGAGCATAGGAAGTAGATAAGGTAAGTTTTAAAAATTTTGGGATATCTTTAAATAATCTAGTCAAACTAAAGAAGGTTGATAGACCAATAAATCCAAATTTTAATAGAGTGGTCAGATAAACAGCATCTGGCATATTCGACAGATTAAAAAAGTAAACCAGAGGTGAGAGAAAACTACCCAAGTAATAACTAGATAGAGCATAGAAATTAAGTCCGAGGCCACTTGTAAAGGTGTAAAACAAACTACCATTTCCATGTAAAATATTTCGTAAAGCTACATCAAAAATAACGTATTGATGGAAACCGTCTCCTAATAGTGGAGATGTATCGCTATTCCAGTAGATACCTTGAGTTAGGTATACTCCAGTCATAATTACTAAAGGAATGATGAAAGAAACAAAATAGGTCCAATATGTTTTAAAAAATGATTTCATGTTACCTCGTAGAATGATAGAAAACTCAGTTGGTTACCCCAACTGAGTTTTGAAGTCTTATTTAATCTTTCCAAAGTTCTTTAACTTTTGCTTGTACTTCTGCATTTTCTAGGAATTCATCATAGGTTTCATCGATACGATCAATGACGCCATTCTTAGACAAAACAATAATATGGTTTGCTAAAGTTTGAATGAACTCGTGATCATGACTAGCAAAGATGATTGATTCTTTAAAGTTTTTCAATCCATCGTTCAAGCTTGAGATAGATTCCAAGTCCAAGTGATTTGTTGGATCATCAAGTACAAGGACATTTGATTTCAAGAGCATGAGTTTTGAAAGCATGACACGTACTTTTTCTCCCCCTGACAAGACGTTTACAGGTTTGTTAACCTCATCTCCAGAAAAGAGCATACGACCAAGGAAACCACGTAGGAAGGTATTGTCATCTTCTTCTTTGCTTGCAAATTGACGCAACCAGTCAAGGATTGACTCTCCTCCTGCAAAATCAGCCGAGTTGTCTTTTGGCAAGTAAGAACGACTAGTAGTAACTCCCCACTTAACAGTTCCTTCATAGTCAATGTCACCCATGATTGCACGAATTAATGCAGTCGTTTGGATGTCATTTTGTCCAATAAGAGCTGTCTTATCACCTGGACGCAAGATGAAGCTGATATTATCTAAAATAGTCTCACCATCGATCTTGACAGTTAGATTTTCTACTGTCAAGAGATCATTACCAATCTCACGCTCTGCTTTAAAGTTGATAAATGGGTATTTACGACTGGATGGAACAATTTCTTCTAGTTCAATCTTGTCAAGCATTTTTTTACGAGACGTTGCCTGTCTTGACTTAGAAGCGTTGGCGGAGAATCGAGCAACGAATTCTTGCAATTGCTTAATCTTTTCTTCCGCTTTGGCATTACGGTCTGCTAACAATTTAGCAGCAAGCTCAGAAGATTCCTTCCAAAAGTCGTAGTTTCCGACATAGAGTTTGATTTTTCCAAAGTCAAGGTCGGCCATGTGAGTACATACTTTATTGAGGAAGTGACGGTCATGGGATACAACGATGACCGTGTTATCAAAGTCAATCAAGAAATCTTCTAACCAAGTAATAGATTGGATATCCAAACCGTTGGTTGGCTCGTCCAAGAGAAGAACATCAGGTTTACCAAAAAGTGCTTTAGCAAGGAGAACCTTCACTTTTTCACCATTAGCTAATTCGCTCATGTTTTGGTAGTGCAATTCTTCTGGAATATTTAGGTTTTGAAGCAGTTGAGATGCTTCACTTTCTGCTTCCCAACCTCCAAGTTCAGCAAATTCACCTTCAAGTTCAGCTGCACGAACACCATCCTCATCGGAAAAATCTTCCTTCATGTAAATAGCATCTTTTTCCTTCATGATGCTATAGAGTTTTTCATTTCCCATGATAACGACATCAATTGCACGTTCATCTTCATAGTCAAAGTGATTTTGACGAAGAACAGAGAGACGTTCATCTGGACCAAGAGAGATATGACCAGTTGTAGGTTCGATATCACCAGCTAAGATTTTTAAGAATGTAGACTTCCCAGCACCATTAGCACCAATTAATCCGTATGTATTTCCTTCTGTAAATTTGATATTGACATCATCAAAAAGTTTGCGATCACTAAAACGTAGTGAAACATCAGATACTGTAAGCAATGTTTTTCTCCTATAATATGTAATACATTTATTCTACTAGAAAAGAGAGAAATATTCAAATTTTTCTTTGTCAATTTTATGTCAACTAAGTTTACAGTTTTATTTACAGCGAATTGGCTCTTTGATTTAAATAATTTTCTGTTATTTTAACAAAAAAATGCTATAATTGAAGAGACCATTTCGAAGGAGAAAAAAATGACGAAACCCATTATTTTAACAGGAGACCGCCCAACAGGTAAACTGCATATTGGACATTATGTTGGGAGTCTTAAAAACAGAGTATTACTGCAGGAAGAAGACAAGTATGACATGTTTGTTTTTTTGGCGGATCAACAAGCATTGACAGATCACGCCAAAGACCCTCAAACGATTGTAGAATCGATTGGGAATGTTGCCTTAGATTACCTAGCAGTTGGATTAGATCCAAGTAAATCAACTATCTTTATTCAAAGCCAAATTCCAGAGTTGGCTGAATTATCTATGTACTATATGAATTTGGTGTCACTAGCTCGTTTGGAACGGAATCCGACAGTAAAAACAGAGATTGCTCAGAAAGGGTTTGGAGAAAGTATTCCGACAGGATTTTTGGTTTATCCGATTGCGCAAGCAGCAGATATTACTGCCTTCAAGGCTAATTATGTTCCTGTTGGGACAGATCAGAAACCAATGATTGAGCAAACTCGTGAGATTGTTCGTTCCTTTAATCATGCTTATAATTGTGAGGTCTTGGTGGAGCCGGAAGGTATTTATCCAGAAAATGAGAGAGCAGGGCGTTTGCCAGGTTTAGATGGAAATGCTAAAATGTCTAAATCCCTTAATAATGGTATTTATCTAGCAGATGATGCGGATACTTTGCGTAAAAAAGTCATGAGCATGTATACTGATCCGGATCATATTCGAGTGGAGGATCCAGGTAAGATTGAAGGAAATATGGTTTTCCATTATCTAGATGTGTTTGGTCGTCCAGAAGATGCTCAAGACATTGCAGAGATGAAAGAAAACTACCAACGTGGTGGTCTTGGTGATGTAAAGACGAAACGTTATCTACTTGAAATATTAGAACGGGAACTTGGCCCTATTCGTGAGCGCCGTATCGAATTTGCTAAGGATATGGGAGAAGTGTACAATATGCTTCAAAAAGGTAGTGAGAAAGCGCGTGAGGTTGCGGGGCAAACTCTATCTGAAGTTAAGGGAGTAATGGGACTAAATTATTTTAAATTATAGATAAAATATGAATCGTAAAACTATCTCTTCCATAGGATCACAGGGATAGTTTTTTTATGATTTCTACCATAAATATAATTGACAAATTTTCATAGAATGGTATGATAGATACAATACAAAAAGAGTCAAGCTCAAAAAGAAAGAAAAGAGGAAACTTCAATGTCTAATTGGGATACTAAATTTTTAAAAAAAGGTTTTACCTTTGATGATGTATTGCTCATTCCAGCAGAAAGTCATGTGTTGCCTAATGATGCAGATTTAACAACAAAATTGGCAGATAATCTGACTTTAAATATCCCAATTATAACAGCTGCCATGGATACAGTCACAGAAAGTCAAATGGCCATTGCTATTGCTCGTGCGGGTGGTCTTGGAGTAATCCATAAAAACATGCCTATTGCGCAACAGGCAGATGAAGTTCGCAAGGTAAAACGTTCTGAAAATGGTGTTATTATTGATCCATTCTTCTTGACTCCAGAACACACTATTGCTGAAGCAGATGAACTGATGGGACGTTACCGTATCAGTGGTGTTCCAGTTGTGGAGACACTTGAAAATCGTAAATTGGTTGGTATTCTAACAAACCGAGATCTTCGCTTTATTTCAGATTACAATCAGCCAATCTCAAACCATATGACCAGTGAAAATCTTGTTACTGCTCCTGTTGGTACAGATCTTGCAACAGCTGAAAGCATTCTTCAAGAACACCGTATTGAAAAACTTCCTTTGGTTGATGAAGAAGGTCGTCTTTCTGGCTTGATTACTATCAAAGATATTGAAAAAGTAATTGAATTTCCTAATGCAGCAAAAGATGAGTTTGGTCGTCTTCTAGTTGCCGGTGCGGTAGGAGTCACTTCAGATACATTTGAACGTGCCGAAGCCCTTTTTGAAGCAGGAGCGGATGCAATTGTTATTGATACTGCACATGGTCATTCTGCAGGTGTTCTACGTAAAATTGCTGAAATTCGTGCTCACTTCCCAGACCGCACTTTGATTGCGGGTAATATTGCTACTGCTGAAGGTGCGCGTGCTCTTTATGATGCAGGTGTAGATGTTGTCAAAGTCGGTATCGGACCAGGTTCTATCTGTACTACTCGTGTGATTGCAGGGGTTGGTGTCCCACAAGTGACAGCAATCTATGATGCAGCAGCAGTTGCGCGTGAATATGGTAAAACAATCATTGCTGATGGTGGAATCAAGTACTCTGGAGATATTGTAAAAGCCCTTGCTGCAGGTGGAAATGCGGTTATGCTTGGATCAATGTTTGCTGGAACAGACGAAGCACCAGGTGAAACGGAAATCTTCCAAGGACGTAAGTTTAAGACTTACCGTGGTATGGGATCAATCGCTGCAATGAAGAAAGGTTCAAGCGATCGTTACTTCCAAGGTTCTGTCAATGAAGCAAACAAACTCGTTCCAGAAGGAATTGAAGGGCGTGTTGCCTATAAAGGCGCAGCAGCTGATATTGTCTTCCAAATGATTGGTGGTATTCGCTCTGGTATGGGTTACTGTGGTGCAGCTAACCTTAAAGAACTACATGATAATGCACAATTTATTGAAATGTCTGGGGCTGGTCTAAAAGAAAGCCATCCTCATGATGTACAAATCACTAATGAGGCACCAAACTACTCCATGTAAGTAGTAAAAAAGAACTCCTGATTTTCAGGAGTTCTTTTTGTTTACAGTATTGTCAATTTTAATTTACAGAAATTTTACCGTTTTGAATATTGAAAATACTAAGGTTTTCTGGCAAGTTTTGTAAGTGGTCTAAACTTGTTGTTGTAATAAAGGTTTGGATAGATTGAGAAATGGTTTCTAGTAATTTTAGTTGCCGTGTATTGTCAAGTTCGCTCATAACATCATCAAGCAATAGTATAGGAGACTCGTTGGTAATACTTTCCATTAGCTCAATCTCTGCTAGTTTGATAGAAAGTACAAGACTACGATGTTGACCTTGGCTTCCAAAACTAGCATCCATACCATTGATATAAAAAGAAATGTCATCTCGATGAGGGCCGACACCAGTATTCTTTTTGAACAAATCTCTTGATCTGCTTTTCTCCAAAGCAATTTTAAAGGAACTTGTCAACTGTTCTTCATCAGTGAAGTTGACAGATGATTGATAAGATATTGACAGTTCTTCTAATTTATTTGAAATTTCTAAGTGTTTTTTTTGACCAAATTTCTCTAAGTCTTTAATGAATTTTATCCGATGCTTTATAACACGACACCCATACTCTACTAGCTGATCGTCTAAGACTGACAGAAATGTATCGTCAATCTTCTGGCTGGATTTTAGGTAGGTATTTCTCTGCTTGAGTATATGGTTATAGTTTGACAAGTCTGACAAGTAGATTGGTTTAATTTGTCCCAGTTCGATGTCTATAAACTTTCGACGGACAGAAGGCGCTCCCTTAATTAGCTGGAGATCTTCAGGTGCGAAGAGGACAACATTCATATGTCCGATGTAGTCTGATAGGCGAGCTTGTTTTAAGTGATTGACCTTAGTCACACGCCCTTTTGGGGTTAAATCAATTTCTAGAGGGATAGAGCTTGTTTTTTTCTGTAGCAAGCCAGAAAGATGGAGTTGCTCGTTATCAAAATGAATGAGATTTTTATCTGTACGAGTCCGATGACTACGTGTCAAGGCTAAGAAATAGATTGCTTCTAGAATATTGGTTTTTCCTTGTGCATTTTGACCTAGAAAGACATTTAATTTTGGATTGAAATCAATTTTCGCCTCTTTGTAGTTTCGAAAGGTTTTAATTGTTAAATGTTGGAGCCACATGGTTATCTTCCTGGAAAACGTGGAACTTGTTTGGTTTTAGGCGATGAAGAAGTTTTTTGTTTTTCTTTCTTGATACCTTTATTCATCTCTTTGACAAGTTTAGCAATTCGCTCTTTCTCAATCTTATCTGCTTGATACTCTTCCTGCTCTTTTAAACTTGGTTGTGTCAAGGTGATGTCAATCTTTAAATCAGGAATGTCAATCGTATCTCCAATACGGATTTTTTTCCCACGTCTACTTTCTAACTCGCCATTAAAGTAAACTTGATGATCTATTAAAAAGGATTTGATAGCACCACCGCTGTGTATAATTCCAAGCTCTTTTAGGAGGGCTTGGAGCGTAATAAATTCTTCAAATAATTTGTATTCCATAATTCACCTCAATCTTTGGTATTATACCATATTTTCCTTGAAATAGCTGAAGGAAAGTTAGCTGAAATGAAAACGATTTTACTCTTTAAAGCTATAAAGAGAACAAGAAAAATTTTGATTTTCGTGGTATAATAGAACTCTATATGTAAGGAGGTAAGGTATGGAATTAGTGCCTGGAATTTCAGCACATTTTGTTCAATCCAAAAAGTTTAAAACAAATAAAATTACCATTCGTTTTACTGCTCCCTTATCTCTTGAGACGATAGCAGGACGTATGTTGAGCGCGAGTATGTTGGAGACGGCAAATCAAGTTTACCCAACATCTCAAGTATTTCGCAGATACTTGGCAAGTTTATATGGAACAGATATTTCCACAAGTGCTTATCGTAGGGGACAGGCACATATTCTTGACTTAACGTTTACTTATGTGAGGGATGATTTTTTAAGTAAAAAGAATGTCTTGACTTCTCGAATTTTGGAATTGGTGAAACAGACTTTATTTGCTCCCTTAGCTCAAGATGGTGCTTTTGAGCCAGCCCTATTTGAAATTGAAAGAAAACAGTTATTGGCTAGTTTAGCTACTGATATGGATGATTCATTTTATTTTGCTCATAAGGAGTTGGATAGCTTGTTCTTTCATGATGAGCGTCTTCAATTGAGATACAGTGATTTACGAAATAGTATTTCAAATGAGTCTCCAGAAAGTAGCTACGCGTGCTTTCAAAATGCTCTGAAAAATGATCGTATTGATTTCTTTTTCTTAGGTGATTTCAACGAAGTAGAAATTACAGAATCACTGAAGTCATTACCCTTTACAGCTAGAGAGAACGGCGTCACTATCCAGTACCATCAATCTTATTCGAATGTTCTACGAGAAGGAATGGTTCAGAGGAATGTTGGGCAATCTATTTTGGAATTAGGCTATCATTCTCCTATAAAATATGGTGATGATGAGCATTTGCCCATGCTTGTGATGAATGGTTTGTTGGGTGAATTTGCACATTCGAAACTTTTTACAAATGTTCGTGAAAATGCTGGAATAGCCTATACAGTCTCTAGTCAATTGGATTTGTTTAGTGATCTGTTAAGGATGTATGCGGGTATTGATAGAGAAAATCGAAATCAGGCTAGAAAAATGATGAATCATCAATTGCTAGATCTGAAAAAGGGTAATTTTACAGATTTTGAACTTGAACAAACCAAGGAGATGATTCGACGATCTTTGTTGATGGCTCAAGATAATCAACAGACCCTGGTTGAAAGAGCCTATTTGAATGCTCTATTGGGGAAATCAAGCTTTGATATTGATCGATTGGTTGCAAAATTAGAGAGTGTTGATAAAGAAGTTGTCTGTAAAGTTGCCAACAGTTTGAAGTTACAAGCGATTTACTTTATGGAAGGAGTAGAATGACAAAGGTTACTTTTGAAGAAAAATACTATTCTGCTGTAAAGGAAACAGTCTACAAAACAAAATTGTCAAATGGGTTGACAGTTTCTTTACTCCCTAAGCAAGATTTCAATGAGGTTTATGGGATTGTAACAGTTCAATTTGGTTCTGTAGATGCAACTTATACAAGTTTGAAAAAAGGTTTACGTCATCATCCAGCAGGAATTGCACATTTTCTTGAACATAAATTGTTTGAAAGAGAAAACTCTGAGGATATAATGGCTGCTTTTACTCGATTAGGTGCGGACAGTAATGCCTTTACAAGCTTTACTAAGACCAGCTATCTTTTTTCAACAATTGACCATTTATTA
Source organism: Streptococcus sp. 1643 (assembly GCF_006228325.1). NCBI lineage: Bacteria > Bacillati > Bacillota > Bacilli > Lactobacillales > Streptococcaceae > Streptococcus > Streptococcus sp. 1643. The sequence continues at coordinate 1,879,175 of NZ_CP040231.1, read as the reverse complement.
GAGAATTTAGATTTGCTAGATGAGTTAGTTGGAGATGTTCATTTTACAGAAGAGTCTGTTTTGAGGGAACAGGATATTATCCAGCAAGAACGAGAAATGTACCAAGATGATCCAGACTCACGTTTGTTTTTTGCAACATTAGCCAACCTTTATCCTGATACTCCTTTAGCAACAGATATTGTTGGAAGTGAAAAATCAATTGCTGAGATTCAAGTTTCAAATTTAAAAGAGAATTTTACAGAGTTTTACAAACCTGTCAACATGTCACTGTTTTTAGTTGGAAATATTGATGTGGAAGTTGTTGAGGAATACTTTTCAAAAAAGGAAAAGAAGACTTTAGAACAGTATACGGTTTCAAAAGAGCAACTACCCTTGCAGCCTGTGAAGCAAACAGATAGTCTTCGGATGGAAGTTTCTTCACCCAAACTTGCTGTTGCGATTAGAGGTAATGGGCAAATAACAGAAGCTGAGTCTTATCGTTACAATATTTTATTGAAATTACTATTTACGATGATGTTTGGTTGGACTTCTGATCGTTTTCAAAAGTTATATGAGACTGGGAAGTTAGATGCGTCATTGTCACTTGAGGTTGAAGTCAACAGTCGCTTTCATTTTGTGATATTGACAATGGATACCAAAGAGCCTGTTTCTCTGTCGCATCAATTTCGTAAAGCGATTCGTCAGTTTAGTAGTGATACGGATATTACAGAGGAACATTTAGATCTTGTTAAGAGTGAGATGTTTGGGGAATTTTTCAGTAGTATGAACTCCTTGGAATTTATTGCAACTCAATACGATCTGATGGATTGCGGAGAAACAATTTTTGATTTTCCGAAAATTTTACAGGAAATTACTTTGGAGGATGTTCTAGAAGCTGGACATCGTTTGATTGATAATGGTGATCTAGTTGATTTTACAATCTTTCCAGCTTAAAAGATGACTAATACTAGAAAGAAGGAATGGTACGTATGAGAAAAAAAACAATTGGCGAGGTTCTACGTTTAGCCAGAATTAACCAGGGATTGAGTCTGGAAGAATTACAGGAAAAAACTGAAATTCAGTTGCATTTTCTAGAAGCTATGGAGGCAGATGATTTTGATCAACTTCCTAGTACCTTCTACGCTCGTTCTTTTTTAAGAAAATATGCCTGGGCAGTAGAATTAGATGAAAGAATTGTATTAGATGCCTATGATTCAGGTAGTATGATCACTTATGAAGAGGTAGATGTCGATGAAGAAGACTTGTCTGGTCGCAGACGATCAAATAAGAAAAAAACGTCTTATCTCCCCTTGTTTTATTTCGTTCTATTTGCTTTGTCAATTTTAATTTTTGTCACTTACTATGTTTGGAACTACATCCAAACTCAGCCAAGTCCTTCTTCAGCTAACTATAGTGTTGTGAACTCAACTAGTTCAACAACCTCATCTAGTTCATCTTCTAGTAGTCAGACGTCTAGCTCGTCTTCTACTACGGAATCAACTATTACAGTGTCAGGCGAAGGAAACCGCATTGAAGCTCGGTATAAAACGAGTAAGGAAACCGCTACTGTTCAACTAGCAGTTTCAGATACAACTAGTTGGGTTAGTGTTTCAGGAAGTGAGCTGGAGGGTGGTGTGACACTATCCACAGACAATAAGAATGCAAAAACAACAGTTTCAACTAAGAATCCCGTTACCATTACTTTAGGTGTAGTGAAGGGAGTTACTGTGACTGTGGACAATCAAACGATTGATACTTCGAAGCTGACAACTCAGACTGGAACTGTAACACTTACATTTACTACAGATTAAGGAAAAATCAATGAAAAAAGAACAAATTCCTAATGTATTAACTATTGGTAGAATTCTCTTCATACCTCTCTTTATTCTTATTTTGACTTTGGGCCATTCACAAGGCAGTCATTTGCTGGCAGCGATCATCTTTGCAGTTGCTAGTATAACGGATTATCTTGATGGCTACCTTGCTCGTAAATGGAATGTAGTCAGCAATTTTGGAAAATTTGCTGATCCGATGGCCGATAAACTGTTGGTTATGTCAGCTTTTATCATGTTGATTGAGTTAGGTATGGCTCCAGCTTGGGTTGTTGCTATTATCATCTGCCGTGAACTTGCGGTGACAGGCTTGCGTTTGTTGCTTGTTGAGACGGGAGGGACAGTTCTAGCAGCAGCGATGCCAGGGAAAATCAAGACCTTTAGTCAGATGTTTGCCGTTATCTTTTTGCTCTTACATTGGAATTTAATTGGTCAGCTGTTGCTTTATATAGCTTTGTTTTTCACCATCTACTCTGGTTATGATTATTTCAAGGGTAGCGCTCATGTATTCAAAGGGACATTTGGTTCGAAATGAAATCGATTATTGAAGTAAAAGATCTGTCTTTTCGTTACAAGGAAGATCAGGATCATTATGACGTTAATAACGTCTCGTTTCACGTGAAACGGGGAGAATGGCTTTCGATTGTAGGTCATAACGGGAGTGGGAAATCGACAACTATCCGTTTGATTGATGGATTGCTTGAAGCAGAGTCTGGGGAAATCTGGATAGATGGGCAATTGCTGTCCTCTGAGAATGTTTGGAACTTACGCCGTCAAATTGGTATGGTTTTTCAAAATCCAGATAACCAATTTGTGGGGGCAACTGTTGAAGATGATGTCGCCTTTGGTTTAGAAAACCAGGGACTTCCTCGTGAAGAAATGAAGAAGAGAGTGGCTGAATCTTTGGAGTTGGTAGGTATGCTAGACTTTAAGAAGAGAGAACCAGCTCGTTTATCTGGTGGACAAAAACAGCGTGTGGCTATTGCGGGAGTTGTTGCCCTGAGACCAGCTATTTTGATTTTGGATGAGGCTACAAGTATGTTGGACCCCGAGGGACGAAGAGAACTGATTCAGACAGTTCAAGAGATTCGAAAAGACAACCAGATGACAGTCGTCTCCATTACACATGACTTAGAAGAAGTTGCGATGAGTGATCGTGTCTTGGTCATGAAAAAAGGCCAAGTGGAGTCAACCAGCAGCCCAAGAGAACTTTTTTCTCGGACTGACCTTGACCAGATAGGGTTAGATGAGCCTTTTACTAATCAATTGAGAGAATCTTTGAGAGAGACTGGTTATCAGTTGCCGGATGGCTATTTGACAGAAGGAGAGCTAGAGGACAAGTTATGGGAATTACTCTAGAAAATGTGAGCTTTACCTATCAAGAGGGGACTCCCCTATCTTCATCAGCCTTGACTGATGTTTCCTTGACGATTGAGGATGGTTCCTATACGGCTTTGGTAGGGCACACAGGTAGTGGGAAATCAACGATTTTACAGCTTTTAAATGGCCTATTGGTACCAAGTAAGGGTTCTGTTCGAGTTTTCGATACCGTCATTACCCCTACATCAACCAATAAAGAAATTCGTCAGATTCGAAAGCAAGTCGGTCTAGTGTTTCAATTTGCTGAAAATCAGATTTTCGAAGAGACTGTTTTGAAAGATGTTGCATTTGGACCGCAAAATTTTGGAGTTTCTGAGGAAGAGGCCAAGAAAATTGCGCGTGAAAAGTTAGCTTTGGTAGGCATCGATGAGTCACTCTTTGAGCGCAGTCCTTTTGAACTTTCGGGTGGTCAGATGAGACGTGTGGCTATAGCAGGTATGCTAGCCATGGAGCCAACTGTCTTGGTTTTGGATGAGCCGACAGCAGGACTTGATCCTTTGGGCAGAAAAGAATTGATGACCTTATTTAAAAAACTCCACCTTTCTGGAATGACAATCGTTCTGGTAACGCATTTGATGGATGATGTAGCTGCATATGCTGATCAGGCCTATGTTATGGAAAAGGGACGTTTGGTCAAAAGTGGCAAACCGAGCGAAGTTTTCCAAGATGTAGCCTCTATGGAAAAAGTACAGTTAGGTGTGCCTAAAATCACAGCCTTTTGTAAACGTTTGGCAGATAGAGGTGTAGCTTTTAAAAAATTGCCAATCAAGATAGAGGAGTTTAAGGAGTCGCTAAATGGATAGTATGATTTTAGGGCGTTATATACCGGGGAATTCCATCATTCATCGCTTGGATCCACGTAGTAAATTGCTTGCCATGATCCTGTTGATTTTGATTGTATTTTGGGCCAATAATCCCCTCACCAATGTCATTCTGTTTGTAGCGACAGGTATATTTATCGCTTTGTCGGGCGTTTCTCTCTCATTTTTCGTTCAGGGATTAAAATCCATGTTCTTCTTGATCGCCTTTACGACTCTTTTTCAACTCTTTTTCATTTCAAGTGGAAATGTCCTATTTGAGTTTTCTTTTATAAGAATAACGGATTATGCTTTGCAACAAGCAGGAATCATTTTCTGTCGTTTTGTGTTGATTATTTTCTTTTCAACCTTGCTAACATTAACGACCATGCCTTTGAGTCTGGCAGCTGCAGTTGAAGCTCTTTTAGCACCGCTGAAACGCGTGAAAGTTCCCGTTCATGAAATTGGCCTCATGTTATCAATGAGTTTGCGTTTTGTTCCAACATTGATGGATGACACGACGAGAATTATGAATGCTCAAAAAGCTCGTGGAGTTGACTTTGGCGAAGGTAGCATCGTTCAAAAAGTAAAGGCTATGATTCCAATTTTAATTCCTCTTTTTGCGACGAGCTTAAAGCGTGCAGATTCATTGGCAATAGCCATGGAAGCGCGTGGTTATCAGGGAGGAAAGGGTAGAAGTCAGTATAGACAGTTGAGATGGAGTCAAAAGGATACACTGGCAATTCTTGTGATTTTGGTACTGGGATGTTTCTTATTTGTCTTAAAATCTTAGTAGGTTTGTAGGATTGATAAGAAGCTCACAGTAGCAGGTTTTTAGTATAAAGGTAGGAATATGAACCGTTTTAAAAAATCAAAATATCTAATCATCGTTTTTGTCACAGTTTTGGCAGTTTCTGTTCTATTAGTGACAACCTATTCAAGCGCTATTGTGACGAAACTAGGAGATGGGATTTCCTTCGTAGATAGAATTGTTCAAAAACCCTTTCAGTGGTTTGATACTTTCAAATCGGATTTGGGACATTTGACGCAGACTTACAATGAAAATGAGAGTCTAAAGAAACAGCTCTATCAACTAGAGGTGGAGTCTAATCAATCAGAAAGTTTAAAAAATGAAAATGAACAACTACGTCAGTTGCTGGATATGAAGTCAAAATTGCAGGCAACAAAAACCATTGCAGCAGATGTGATTATGCGAGTTCCAGTATCTTGGAAACAAGAGTTAACAATTGATGCGGGAAGTTCAAAAGGAGCTTCTGAAAATATGTTGGCCATTGCAAACGGGGGTTTGATTGGTAGTGTTTCAAAGGTGGAGGATCATTCAACAACGGTCAATCTATTGACAAACACCGAAAATTCAGACAAAATTTCTGTTAAAATCCTGCATGGTTCTACTGAAATTTACGGGATTATCGTTGGTTATGATAAGGAGTCAGAACTGCTTGAAATTAGCCAATTAAATAGTAACAGTGACATTAGCGCAGGAGACAAGGTGACTACAGGGGGGCTCGGAAACTTTAATGTTAAGGATATTCCTGTTGGAGAGGTTGTTGCTACAACACACAGCAGTGATTATCTAACAAAGGAAGTAACAGTAAAGTTAAGTGCTGACACCAAAAATCTTCATGTAGTTGAGTTAGTGGGGAATTAGTAATGAGACTGTTAAAACAAATTGGTATTTTCTTTTTACTCCCTTTTGTTGTACTAATTGATGCACATATTGGACAATTAGCGGGATCCTTCTTCCCTCACTTTCATTTAGCAAGTCATTTTCTGTTTTTATTTCTCTTGTTTGAGACAATTGAGGTTTCAGAATATCTCTATCTAGCTTACTGCTGTATAGTGGGTTTGGTGTACGATATCTATTTTTTCCACTTGATAGGAATTGCGACACTTCTATTTATCTTGATAGGTGCTTCGCTCCATAAGTTTAATAGTGTAATTTTGATGAACCGTTGGACAAGAATGTTAACAATAGTTGTGATGAGTTTCCTATTTGATATGGGGAGCTATCTCCTTGCCCTTGCTATGGGATTGACAGTAGAATCGATGCCAGTTTTCATCGTCTATAGTCTTGTCCCATCAATGATTTTAAACTTTTTATGGATGCTTATTTTCCAATATATTTTTGAAAAATGTTATCTATAAGAAAGAAATAAAAATGTAACAAAGGCGTAATATTTATTATGTCTTTTTTTGGTATACTAGTAATGTCTTAAATAGAAGGAGTATCTACACAATATGAAGAAAAAAATCTTAGCGTCACTTTTATTAAGTACAGTATTAGTGTCTCAAGCGGCGGTATTGACAACTGTCCACGCTGAAACAACTGATGAAAAGATTGCTGCTCAAGATAGTAAGATTAGTAATTTGACATCTCAACAAAAAGAAGCTCAAAAACAAGTAGATGAAATCCAAACGCAAGTTACAGCTATCCAAACTCAACAAACGAACTTGGAAGCTGAGAACGAAACTCTACAAGCTGAATCTAAAAAACTTGAAGGAGAAATTACAGAGCTCTCTAAGAACATTGTTGCTCGTAATGAATCTTTGGAGAAACAAGCACGTAGCGCACAAACTAACGGTGCTGCAACTAGCTACATCAATACAATTGTAAACTCAAAATCAATTACGGAAGCTATTTCACGTGTTGCAGCGATGAGCGAGATTGTATCAGCTAACAATAAAATGTTGGAACAACAGAAAGCTGATAAGAAATCTATTGCTGAAAAACAGGTTGCAAATAATGAAGCAATCAACACTGTCATTGCGAACCAACAAACGCTTGCAGACGATGCACAAGCATTGACAACAAAACAAGCAGAGTTGAAAGTTGCTGAGTTAAACCTTGCTGCAGAGAAAGCTACTGCAGAAAGCGATAAAGCTACTTTGTTGGAACAAAAAGCAGCAGCAGAGGCAGAAGCAAAAGCGGCAGCTGAAGCAGAGGCGGCTTACAAAGCTCGTCAAGCAAGCCAACAACAATCAGTAGTTGCTTCAGGAAATACAAGCTTCTCTGCTCAAGTACAAGCGACATCAACATCAACATCTGATGATGAGGATTCAAGCTACACTCCAGCACCTGCTCCAACTCCTGCTAGACAACGTCCAACATATAGCTCAAATGCATCAAGTTACCCAACAGGTGAATGTACTTGGGGAGCTAAGACATTGGCACCTTGGGCTGGAGACTACTGGGGGAACGGAGCTCAGTGGGCAACAAGTGCAGCTGCAGCAGGATTCCGTACAGGATCAACTCCACAAGTTGGTGCGATTGCATGTTGGAATGATGGTGGTTATGGACACGTAGCGGTTGTTACAGCAGTTTCATCATCATCTCGTATCCAAGTATCAGAATCAAACTACGGTGGAGATCGTACAATCGGAAACAAACGTGGATGGTTCAACCCAACTACAACTTCTGAAGGTTACGTAACATACATCTATCCAAACTAATGAACCAAATAAAGAGGCTCGATTTGAGTCTCTTTTCTTTTTTAGTTTTAAGTTAGACCAAAAACTAGTAAAAACACTTGAAAATATTGATAAAATGTGGTAGAATGAAACTTGTCGTGTAAACGATAATACTCATTCTTGATGAATTGTGAAACTGTTGCCCTCGGGTCGTTTTGCAAGTTGAAGTCGAGGAGAGGAAAAAAACAAAAAGGAGAAATACTCATGGCAGTAATTTCAATGAAACAACTTCTTGAGGCTGGTGTACACTTTGGTCACCAAACTCGTCGCTGGAACCCTAAGATGGCTAAGTACATCTTTACTGAGCGTAACGGAATCCACGTTATCGACTTGCAACAAACTGTAAAATACGCTGACCAAGCATACGACTTTATGCGTGATGCTGCAGCTAACGATGCAGTTGTATTGTTTGTTGGTACTAAAAAACAAGCTGCTGACGCTGTTAAAGAAGAAGCAGAACGTTCAGGTCAATACTACATCAACCACCGTTGGTTGGGTGGAACTCTTACTAACTGGGGAACTATCCAAAAACGTATTGCTCGTTTGAAAGAAATCAAACGTATGGAAGAAGAAGGAATCTTCGACGTTCTTCCTAAGAAAGAAGTTGCACTTCTTAACAAACAACGTGCACGTCTTGAAAAATTCTTGGGTGGTATCGAAGACATGCCTCGTATCCCAGATGTAATGTACGTAGTTGACCCACATAAAGAACAAATCGCTGTTAAAGAAGCTAAAAAATTGGGTATCCCAGTTGTAGCGATGGTTGACACAAACACTGATCCAGACGATATCGATGTAATTATCCCAGCTAACGATGACGCTATCCGCGCTGTTAAATTGATCACAGCTAAATTGGCTGACGCCATCATCGAAGGACGTCAAGGTGAAGATGCAGCAGCAGTTGAAGCAGAATTTGCAGCTTCAGAAGCTCAAGCTGACTCAATCGAAGAAATCGTTGAAGTTGTAGAAGGCGACAACGCTTAATTCATATAAATAGTAATTACCTAGGAGGGCGGGGCCTAGCCCAGCTCTCCTATTTTTAAAAAATATAGGAGAATCAAAATGGCAGAAATTACAGCTAAACTTGTAAAAGAGTTGCGTGAAAAATCTGGTGCCGGTGTTATGGACGCTAAAAAAGCGCTTGTAGAAACAGACGGTGATATCGAAAAAGCGATCGAATTGCTTCGCGAAAAAGGTATGGCGAAGGCAGCTAAGAAAGCTGACCGTGTTGCTGCAGAAGGTTTGACTGGTGTATTTGTTAATGGTAACGTTGCAGCAGTAGTTGAAGTAAATGCTGAAACTGACTTCGTTGCGAAAAACGCTCAATTCGTTGACTTGGTAAATGCAACAGCTAAAGTAATTGCTGAAGGTAAACCAGCTAACAACGAAGAGGCTCTTGCTTTGACAATGCCTTCAGGTGAAACTCTTGAAGCTGCATATGTATCTGCAACAGCTACAATCGGTGAAAAAATCTCATTCCGTCGTTTTGCTTTGCTTGAAAAAACAGATGCACAACACTTTGGAGCATACCAACACAATGGTGGCCGTATCGGTGTTATCTCTGTTATTGAAGGTGGAGACGAAGCTCTTGCTAAACAAATCTCAATGCACATTGCTGCGATGAAACCAACAGTTCTTTCTTACAAAGAATTGGATGAGCAATTCGTTAAAGATGAGTTGGCACAATTGAACCACGTAATTGATCAAGACAACGAAAGCCGTGCAATGGTTGGTAAACCAGCTCTTCCACACTTGAAGTATGGATCCAAAGCTCAATTGACTGACGAAGTCATCGCCCAAGCAGAAGCTGACATCAAAGCTGAGTTGGCTGCAGAAGGCAAACCAGAAAAAATCTGGGATAAAATCATCCCAGGTAAAATGGACCGCTTCATGCTTGACAACACTAAAGTTGACCAAGCATACACACTTCTTGCACAAGTCTACATCATGGACGACAGCAAGACAGTTGAAGCATACCTTGAATCAGATAACGCTTCAGTAGTTGAGTTCGCTCGCTTTGAAGTTGGTGAAGGTATCGAAAAAGCTGCGAACGACTTCGAAGCAGAAGTTGCAGCTACAATGGCAGCAGCCTTGAATAACTAATAGAAAAGGAAGCAAATTGCTTCCTTTTTCTTTTTGTCTAGAGAGTAGATTCTGTATGAGTAAACAAAAAGCCCTTTAATAAGGGCTAAGTGCATTTAGGAGGCTACACTTCAAATTCATAGAGTGCTGTAGACAAATAACGTTCGCCGTTATCCGGTGCTAAAGCAAGGACTTTCTTACCTGTACCTAATTTCTTGGCAACTTCAATTGCCCCGTAAATCGCTGCAGCTGAAGAAATCCCAACAAGGAAGCCTTCTTTTCCACCAATTTCACGGCCAAGCGCTAGAGCATCATCTGACGTTACGCGGACGATACCATCATAGGCCTTTGTATCAAGTGTTTCAGGAATAAATCCAGCTGAGATACCTTGAATTTTGTGAGGTCCTGGTTTTTCACCAGACAAGATAGCTGACTCGTCTGCCTCAACTGCATAAACTTGAATGTTTGAATTTGCTGCTTTAAGAGCGTGAGAAACACCTGAGATCGTTCCACCGGTGCCAACACCACCTACAAAAGCATCTAGTCCATCAGAACCGAAAGCAGCCAGTATTTCAGCTCCTGTTGTTCTTTCGTGTACTTCTGGATTAGCTGGATTATTAAATTGGAGTGGAAGGAAGCCGTCACGTTCAGTAGCGATTTCCTGAGCTTTAGCAATAGCCCCTTTCATTCCTTCGCTACCAGGAGTAAGGACGAGTTCAGCACCATAGGCTTGGATAATCTTACGTCGTTCCACACTCATCGTTTCAGGCATGACGATAACAACTTTATATCCTTTAGCAGCACCAACCCATGAAAGACCGATACCAGTGTTTCCACTCGTTGCTTCAACAATGGTAGCACCCGGTTTTAGAATACCATCTTGTTCCGCTTTTTCAATCATGCTAAGGGCAATACGGTCTTTTACTGACGAACCAGGGTTAAAAGCTTCTAGTTTAACATAGACATCTGCAGCACCCTCTGGAACAATGTTGTTAAGTTTAACAATTGGTGTTTGTCCGATTAGTTCAGTGATATTGTTATAAATAGTCATAGATGTACCTCTTTGTATAAGATGATACTAGTATAACGTGCTCAAGGATATTTGTAAAATATAGAAATCCTATCGAAGCGATAGGATTTTTTTATATCAAAGGTCTAAGCTATTAATTTTCAATCGATTGTGATAAGCCAATTCTAATAAATAGGTGTAAAGGGGAAGAATATCCGTTTTCTTAGGAAATTCAAATTTGTGGTAACTAAAATGTTCATTATGTGCTTTTAGAAAGACATTCTCTAAATAAGTGATTGTAATCTCACTATCGTCTATACCTGCTCCTGCAGTTTCCATTTCAACGTTGACAATGTTCATCAAAAAGAGTGACTTAACAGACATCTTGCGACCAGTAGCGCCTTGCTTATCTGTAAAGATGATACGAATATTTGTAAAGATGATTGCGTCACGAATGAGCTTATATCCACTTTGGATTTCTTCATTCTCTAGTAGGTATTGTCCATACTCTTTAATAAGAGTCTCTTTGTTCTCCTCGCTAAAGTTTCCAGCAAGTCCTTGAATAAATTTCCCAAAAGCCATAATTTCTCCTTCGTTTACACTAGGTTTACAGGGACTTCAACTTCTCGTAAACCTTGATCTGTTAAAGTAACCTTTCCATTAAAGAACTCAACAAGAGCAGCTTTGATCTTTTCTTTCTCTTCCTTATCAACATAGATCATTGTAGCAATTTGATCTGTAAAGTTTGTATCCAGCTCCATGAGATGATGCTCTCTAAGGAAATTGCCATATTCTTGATACTGAGCGTAAGACATCTGAATGGCTATGCCAGCCTGCTCTTTGATTTCAATAATGCCAATTTCTTTGACAGCCAAGGCTACACTACCTGCATAAGCACGGATCAAACCACCAGCTCCTAGCTTAATTCCTCCAAAGTAGCGTGTCACTACCACACAGAGGTTGGTTAGATTATGATTTTCTAAGACACCCAGCATAGGGATTCCAGCAGTACCACTAGGCTCCCCATCATCACTCGTACGCTTGATTTCACTGCGTTCCCCTAGAATAAAAGCAGAGCAATTATGGGTGGCTTTATAGTGTTCTTTTTTGATGGTAGTGATGAAGTCACGAGCCTCTTCTTCGCTATAAACACGCTTGACATGACAGATAAATCGGGATTTTTTGATTTCTTCTTGGACCTGCCCATCCTCTTTAATTGTTCTAAATTCCATGATTTAATTGTACTAAAAAAATATCTAAAGTGCTAGATTTTTACGAATATTAAAGTATGAAAGTAAATCCAAATTACCTCGGTCGCTTGTTTACTGAGAAAGAATTAACTGAAGAAGAACGACAGGAAGCAGTGAAACTGCCAGCAATGAGAAAAGAGAAGGGGAAACTGTTTTGTCAACGTTGTAATAGTTTGATTCTAGAAGAATGGTATTTGCCTATTGGCGCCTACTATTGCAGGGAGTGCTTGCTGATGAAGCGAGTCAGGAGTGATCAAGCTTTATACTATTTTCCGCAGGAGAATTTTCCTAAGCAAGATGTTCTCAAATGGCGTGGTCAGTTAACCCCTTTTCAAGAAAAAGTGTCAGAGGGACTGCTTCAAGCGGTGGACAAGCAAGAGCCAATCTTGGTTCACGCTGTAACAGGAGCTGGAAAGACAGAGATGATTTACCAGGTTGTGGCTAAGGTGATTGATGAAGGTGGTGCAGTTTGTTTAGCCAGCCCTCGAATTGATGTGTGTTTGGAGCTGTATAAACGACTGCAGAATGACTTTGCTTGTGAGATAGCACTACTTCATGGTGAGTCAGAACCTTATTTTCGAACACCACTAGTTGTTGCAACGACTCATCAGCTGTTAAAATTTTATCATGCTTTTGACTTGCTGATAGTGGATGAAGTAGATGCCTTTCCTTATGTTGACAACTCTGTTCTTTACTATGCTGTAAACCAATGTGTAAAGGAGGAGGGGCTAAGGATATTTCTTACAGCGACCTCTACAGATGAGTTAGATAAGAAGGTTCGCACTGGAGAATTAAAACGATTGAGCTTGCCAAGACGATTTCATGGAAATCCATTGATTATTCCAAAACCAGTTTGGTTATCAGACTTTAATCGCTATATAGAAAAGAGTCAGTTGTCTCCAAAGTTAAAGTCCTACATTAAGAAGCAGAGAAGAACAAGTTATCCGTTGTTAATCTTTGCATCTGAGATTAAGAAAGGCGAGAAACTGAAAGAACTCTTGCAGGAACAGTTTCCAAATGAAAACATCGGATTTGTGTCCTCTATCACAGAAAATCGATTAGAGCAGGTACAAGCTTTTCGAGATGGAGAGTTGACAATCCTTATTAGTACGACAATTTTGGAGCGTGGGGTCACCTTCCCTTGTGTGGATGTTTTCGTTGTAGAAGCTAATCATCGTCTCTTTACCAAGTCTAGCTTGATTCAGATTGGAGGGCGAGTTGGGCGCAGTATGGATAGACCGACTGGTGAATTGCTCTTCTTTCATGATGGATTAAATGTTTCCATTAAAAAAGCAATCAAGGAAATAAAGCAGATGAACAAGGAGGCAGGCTTATGAACTGTTTATTATGTGGACAGACAATAAAGAGTGACCTGATGTTTTGTCACCTCTTGCTGTTTAAGAATGAGAACAACTATCTTTGTTCAGATTGTGAGTCTACTTTTGAGAAAATTGGTGAGGACTATTGCCCGAACTGTATGAAAACAGGGCTGTCAACCGTGTGTCAAGACTGTAAATTTTGGTGTAAAGAAGAGATTCTAGTCAATCATAATGCAATCTTCACCTATAATCAAGCTATGAAAGACTTCTTTAGTCGATATAAGTTTGATGGGGATTTTCTACTTAGAAAGGTTTTTGCTCCTGTTCTTGCTAATGAATTGAAAAAGTATGGAGACTATCAATTTGTTGTTATTCCCCTAAGTCCTGAAAGATTGCTTGAGAGGGGATTTAACCAGGTTGAAGGTTTGGTTGAGGCAGCAGGTTTTTCTTTTCAAGATTTACTAGGGAAAAGAGAAGAGACGGCTAGTTCTTCTAAGAATCGCTCGGAACGATTAGCTACCGAAATTCCATTTTTTATAAAAACTGAAGCCCCTCTTCCTAAGAAAATTTTGGTTATTGATGACATCTATACAACAGGTGCGACTGTCAATCGTGTGAAGCGTCTTTTTGAAGAAGCAGGAGCTTTGGATGTTAAAACTTTTTCCCTTGTAAGATGAGGAAAAAATTTGCAAAATGAAAATGAAAGCGCTATAATATAGTTAGAAAAACAAAAATGTTTAGAAAGAAGGTACTTATATGATTAAATATAGTATCCGTGGTGAAAACCTAGAAGTAACAGAAGCGATTCGTGATTATGTAGTTTCTAAACTCGAAAAGATCGAAAAGTATTTTCAACCTGAGCAAGAGTTGGATGCACGTGTGAATTTGAAAGTTTACCGTGAAAAAACAGCAAAAGTTGAAGTAACGATTCCACTTGGATCTATTACTCTCCGTGCAGAAGATATTTCTCAAGATATGTATGGCTCTATCGATCTAGTAACTGATAAAATTGAACGTCAGATTCGTAAAAATAAAACAAAAATCGAACGTAAAAATAAAAATAAAGTTGCGACAAGCCAACTCTTTACAGATGCCCTAGTTGAAGATGCAAATGTTGTGCAACCAAAAGTTGTTCGTTCAAAACAAATTGATTTAAAACCAATGGATTTAGAAGAAGCGCTTCTTCAAATGGATTTGTTGGGACATGATTTCTTTATCTATGTAGACGTAGAAGATCAAACAACAAATGTTTTGTATCGTCGTGAAGATGGTGAAGTTGGTTTGTTAGAAGTGAAAGAATCATAAAATAGAATTTTTAAAGTGGTTTACACCAGTGTAAGCCACTTTTGTATTACATTATTATAAAAGGTATAAATGGGGGCAGTTATGAAAGACGTGGTGATTGTTTCGGCAGTGCGAACTCCAATAGGCTCCTTTGGAGGAAGTTTGAAGAATGTTTCAGCTGTTGATTTGGGAGCTTTGGTTATTAAGAGTGCTTTGGAAAAAGCCAATGTCAAACCAGAGCTAGTAGATGAAGTGATTATGGGGAATGTCCTAGGCGCAGGTTTAGGTCAAAACGTAGCTCGTCAAATGAGCATACACGCAGGACTCCCTGAATTTACACCAGCCTTTACCATCAACAAGGTTTGTGGTTCTGGTTTGAAGGCCGTGCAGTTGGCTGCTCAAGCGATTCGATGTGGCGATGCAGATATTATCGTAGCTGGTGGTGCAGAAAACATGAGTCAGGCTCCATACGTTTTGCCAAGCTTCCGTTGGGGCGGCCGTATGGGCGATTCAAAAGTGGTAGATACCATGATTAAGGACGGTTTGTCTGATGCCTTTAACGAATACCATATGGGAATTACAGCCGAGAATGTGGCTGAAGAATATGGTGTCAGTCGAGAAGAGCAAGATGCTCTTGCTTTAGAGTCACAAAAACGAGCAGTTGCAGCTATAGAATCTGGTCGCTTTAAAGAAGAGATTATTCCAGTTGTCATTCCTCAACGCAAAGGCGATCCTATCGTTTTTGATACAGATGAATATCCTAGAAAAGATGCTAGCTTGGAGAGTTTGTCTAAGCTAGGTCCTGTTTTCAAAAAAGACGGTTCTGTCACAGCGGGAAATGCTTCAGGAATCAATGACGGGGCAGCAGCTGTCTTAATCATGAGTTCTGAAAAAGTGGAAGAATTAGGACTTTCAGTGATTGCCCGCATTCGTTCGTATGCAAGTGCAGGTTTGGATCCTAAGATGATGGGATGTGGACCGATTTATGCGACTCGCAAGGCTCTTGAAAAAGGCAATTTGACAGTTGAAGATCTCGACTTGATTGAGTCAAATGAAGCCTTTGCTGCCCAGGCTTGTGCAGTTGGTAAAACACTTGGTTTCAACACAGATATTGTCAACGTCAATGGTGGCGCCATTGCTCTTGGTCACCCAATTGGGGCTTCCGGTTGCCGTATCCTAGTAACTCTGGTACATGAGATGATGAAACGTGATGCTAAAACTGGGTTAGCGACTCTCTGTATCGGAGGAGGGATGGGGACTGCCCTTATCGTGGAACGTTAGGTGTTAGTGATCTGAACACGTGGGTAGGAGGGTGATGATTCCCTCCTCTTTTTGTGTCTGAAGTTAGAGAAATCAATCATGAAAGAAGGGCTTGCATCTTTTAAAAGGTCGCTTTTTAAGGGTTTTTGTGATATAATAATGCGCAAGAGGTTTAGAATGAAAAAAAATAATTTAATCCCGTTTTCTGCAGTCTTGCTAGGACTTGCAACTTTCGGAATCTTAACTTTGCTGATTATTTTTTCACATAATCTTGCTGTAACAATCACTGTTTTGTTTTTATTTGTACTGCTTTATTTGCTTTTATTCGTTTGGCAAAAAAAACAGTATGAAAAGAGCGAAATTGAACAAATCCAATATGTAAATCACCAAGCCGAAAATAGCTTGAGTACTTTGCTTGATCAAATGCCGGTGGGAGTCCTGAAATTAGACTTATCAAGCGGAGAAGTGGAATGGTTTAATCCCTATGCTGAGCTGATTTTAACTACTGAAGAAGGGGAAATTGATGTTGAGTTAATTCGAACCATCATCAAGGCTTCTGTTGGGAATCCAGGTTCGTATGCTACCTTGGGCGAAACACGATATGCTGTCCATATGGACAAGGCTTCAGGTGTTTTGTATTTCTTTGATGTTTCTGGAGAGTACGAAGCAACTGTCGAATTGGTAACTAGTCGTCCAGTCATTGGAGTCATCTCAGTAGATAACTATGATGATTTGGAGGATGCGACATCGGACTCCGATATCAGCCATATCAATAGCTTTGTAGCTAATTTTGTTTCAGAATTTGCTAGTAAGTATGCTATGTTTTCTCGCCGTGTGGGGATGGATCGTTTTTATGTATTCACAGATTACACGGTACTAGAGGAATTGATGAATGATAAATTCTCTGTTATTGATACTTTCCGAGAAGAATCAAAACAAAGGCAGCTACCCCTAACTTTAAGTATGGGATTTTCTTATGGTGATGGAAACCATGAAGAAATAGGGAAAATTGCCTTGCTCAACTTGAACTTAGCAGAAGTTCGCGGTGGTGACCAGGTGGTGGTCAAGGAAAATAACGAAACCAAGAATCCAGTCTACTTTGGTGGAGGAACTGCTGCATCTATCAAACGTACTCGTACACGTACCAGAGCCATGATGACAGCCATTTCTGATAAGATTCGAAGTGTTGACCAGGTTTTTGTAGTCGGTCATAAAAATCTAGATATGGATGCTTTGGGCTCTGCTGTCGGTATGCAGTTGTTTGCAAGTAATATTATCGAGAACAGTTATGCTGTCTACGATGCAGACCATATGCCAGCAGATATCGAACGTGCTATTCAGTTCTTGAAGAAAGAAGATATCACGAAACTTTTATCTCTTACAGATGCGATGAAGCTAGTTACAAACCGTTCATTATTGATTCTGGTGGATCATTCCAAGACGGCTTTGACTTTGTCAAAAGATTTTTATGATTTGTTCACTCAAACTATTGTTATTGACCATCATAGACGTGATCAGGATTTCCCTGAGAATGCAGTCATCACCTATATTGAAAGTGGGGCAAGTAGTGCCAGTGAGTTGGTCACAGAATTGATTCAGTTCCAAAATTCTAAGAAAAATCGTTTGAGTCGTATGCAGGCCAGTGTTTTGATGGCTGGTATGATGCTGGATACCAAGAATTTCACATCTCGCGTGACGAGCCGAACCTTTGATGTGGCTAGCTATCTGAGAACACGGGGAAGTGACAGTATTGCTATCCAGGAGATTGCTGCGACAGATTTTGAAGAGTACCGTGAGGTAAATGAACTCATTTTACAAGGTCGTAAGTTAGGTTCAGATATCTTGATTGCCCGAGCTAAGGACTCAATGTCTTATGACACAGTTGTTATCAGTAAGGCTGCCGATGCTATGCTGGCTATGTCAGGTATTGAAGCCAGCTTCGTTCTAGCAAAAAATACACAAGGATTTATCTCTATCTCGGCTCGAAGTCGTAGTAAAATCAATGTGCAACGCATTATGGAAGAGTTGGGTGGCGGTGGTCACTTTAATCTAGCTGCCGCGCAAATCGAGAATATGAGTCTAACAGAAGCAGGAGAAAAATTGACTCAACTAATCTTGGAAGAAGTAAAGGAAAAGGAGAAAGAAGAATGAAAGTAATCTTTTTAGCAGATGTCAAAGGAAAAGGGAAAAAAGGCGAAATCAAGGAAGTGCCAACTGGCTACGCTCAAAACTTCCTGATTAAAAAGAATTTGGCTAAGGAAGCGACTGCTCAAGCAGTGGGTGAGTTGCGTGGAAAACAAAAAT
This sequence comes from Streptococcus sp. 1643, assembly GCF_006228325.1. Lineage (NCBI taxonomy): Bacteria > Bacillati > Bacillota > Bacilli > Lactobacillales > Streptococcaceae > Streptococcus > Streptococcus sp. 1643. Next base: position 1,861,190 of record NZ_CP040231.1, on the reverse strand, counting down.
CTGAAGAAAAAGCTCATGCAGAGATGATTGCTGAAGCAAAGGCTATCAAGGCCAAGCTAGAAGCAGAAGAAACGGTTGTAGAGTTTGTTGAAAAGGTTGGACCAGATGGTCGTACATTTGGATCCATCACCAACAAGAAGATTGCAGAAGAATTGCTTAAGCAATTTGGTATTAAGATTGACAAACGCAATATTCAAGTGCAAGCACCAATTCGAGCAGTAGGTTTGATTGATGTACCAGTGAAGATCTACCAAGATGTTACAAGTATCATCAATCTTCGTGTAAAAGAAGGTTAAGTTTACAACTTCTTGACAAGATTGTAAAAGGAAGGAAAGTCAGATGGCAGAAGTAGAGGAACTGCGAGTTCAACCTCAGGATATTTTAGCAGAACAATCTGTTCTGGGGGCTATTTTTATAGATGAGAGTAAGCTCGTTTTTGTCCGAGAATACATTGATTCTCGTGACTTCTTTAAGTATGCTCATCGGTTGATTTTCCAAGCGATGGTAGATTTGTCGGATCGTGGGGAAGCGATTGATGCGACGACGGTTCGGACGATTTTGGATAGTCAAGGGGATCTCCAAAATATTGGTGGCTTGTCTTACCTTGTTGAAATTGTCAACTCTGTACCAACTTCAGCTAATGCAGAATATTATGCTAAAATCGTAGCTGAAAAGGCTATGCTACGTCGCTTGATTTCCAAGTTGACAGAGTCTGTCAACCAAGCTTATGAGGCTTCTAAGCCTGCAGATGAAATCATTGCTCAGGCTGAAAAGGGGCTCATTGATGTTAGCGAAAATGCCAATCGTAGTGGGTTCAAGAACATCCGTGATATTCTAAATATCAACTTTGGGAACCTAGAAGTTCGGTCACAACAAACAACGGATATCACAGGTATTGCAACGGGCTACCGTGATTTGGACCATATGACGACAGGTCTTCATGAGGAGGAGTTAATTATCCTAGCGGCGCGACCAGCGGTTGGTAAGACGGCCTTTGCCTTGAACATTGCTCAGAACATCGGGACTAAGTTGGACAAGACGGTTGCTATCTTTTCGCTAGAAATGGGTGCAGAAAGCCTAGTAGACCGTATGCTGGCAGCAGAAGGTTTGGTGGAGTCTCATTCTATCCGTACTGGTCAATTGACTGATGAGGAGTGGCAAAAATATACCATTGCTCAAGGGAATCTAGCCAACGCGAGTATCTATATTGATGATACGCCAGGGATTCGGATCACGGAAATTCGCTCTCGCTCACGTAAACTGGCTCAAGAAACAGGCAATCTAGGCTTGATTTTGATCGACTACCTACAGCTTATCACAGGTACTGGTCGTGAGAACCGCCAACAAGAAGTCTCTGAAATTTCTCGTCAGTTGAAAATTCTAGCCAAGGAATTAAAGGTTCCAGTCATTGCTCTTAGTCAGCTATCTCGTGGAGTGGAACAGCGTCAAGATAAGAGACCAGTCTTGTCTGATATTCGTGAATCGGGTTCTATCGAGCAGGATGCGGATATTGTAGCCTTTCTATACCGTGACGACTACTACGATCGTGCGGGTGAAGAAGAGGAAGGAATTCCAAATAACAAGGTTGAGGTTATTATTGAGAAAAATCGTAGTGGAGCTCGTGGAACGGTGGAATTGATTTTCCAAAAAGAATACAATAAATTTTCAAGTATCTCAAAGAGGGAGGCATAAAATGTCAGATGCATTTACAGATGTAGCCAAGATGAAAAAAATCAAAGAAGAGATCAAGGCACATGAGGGACAAGTCGTTGAAATGACTTTGGAGAATGGCCGTAAGCGCCAAAAAAATAGATTGGGTAAGCTAATTGAGGTTTATCCATCTCTATTTATCGTTGAATTTGGGGATGTTGAAGGAGACAAACAAGCCAATGTCTATGTTGAATCCTTCACCTACTCAGATATCTTGACAGAAAAGAACTTGATTCGCTATCTAGACTAAGAATCCTAAAATGAAGTGAGCTTTGCTCACTTTTTTCTTTTTCTCCCGAATAGTATAAACGAGGGTAACCTCGGAAATTTATATTATTAAGGAGAATGAATGACGTTTTTTAAATCAGGAGTTAAGAAGAGTAGATATACTCAGTTGGGTTTAGGGCTGGCTACTTTGTTTGTTACAAGTACCTTTTTGTTTGGTGGAGAATCGGTTCAGGCCGATAGTGTAGCGCGTGGAGATGACTATCCGCTTCACTACAAAAATGGTAGTGTTGAAATCGATCAGTGGCGGATGTATTCTCGCCAGTGTACCTCTTTTGCGGCCTTTCGTTTGAGTAGTGTAAATGGCTTTGAGATTCCTCCTGCCTACGGAAATGCGAATGAATGGGGACATCGTGCAAGGCGAGAAGGCTACCGTGTGGATACTAAGCCAGAAGTTGGGGCTATTGCTTGGTCGACAGAAGGATATTATGGGCACGTGGCCTGGGTATCAAATGTATCAGGGGATACGATTGAAATCGAAGAGTATAACTATGGGGTTCGAGAAAAGTATAACCGTCGAAAAGTCAAGGCTAGTTCGATGACAGGTTTTATTCATTTCAAGGATTTATCTACTAGCCATAGTGCGGGTGAGAATACTCGTAACTCAGAGCTTCCGTCCAGTGGGACAATAGTATTCGCGGGGGAATCGCCGATTATGGACCAACCGTCGAGTACAGGACAGGTTATTGACTACTATTATGCTGGTGAGAGTGTGAGTTATGATCAAGTTCTTGAAAAGGACGGTTATAAGTGGCTCGGTTATTTGTCTTATAGCGGTTCTAGAAGATATGTGCAGTATGCAGAGTTAAGCAATACAGAGAATGGATGGAAAAAAGAAGGAGGGAGTTGGTATTACAGAGAGAATGGTAAGCTAGCGACAGGATGGAAAAAAGTTAACGGCAATTGGTATCATTTAAAAGAAAATGGGGCCATGTCAACTGGATGGATTAAGGATGGCTCTCATTGGTATTATCTAAAGGCTTCGGGTGAGATGCAGACGGGATGGCTTAAAGACAAGGGAACTTGGTATTACTTAGAGGAATCTGGCCAGATGAAAGCTAGTCAATGGTTCCAAGTCTCGGGCAAACATTACTATGTCAATGCTTCGGGAGCCTTAGCTGTTAATACGATTATTGATGGCTACAGACTAGACAGTGATGGGGTAAGGATAGGAAGTGTCTCTTAAACATCATACAGGCTTTCTTCTTGTTGATAAAATTTTAAAATGGATATCGAATTAGTTGACGTTCTTTGAATAGTATAATATAATAATATTAAAAACTATAAAGGGGCATTGTCTAATGGACAAGAGGAAAGTTATTTTAACAAGTTTAGCAAGTGCAGCTGTATTGGGTGCTAGTGTACTCGTTTCACAGCCTTCAGTAGTTAAGGCAGATGAAGGGAAAGCAGAAGAGCAGGCGGTTGCTCCTGCACAACCACAAGCTGGAACAGAAGTGGAGAGCGATGCTCAAACTGAAAAGGGATCAGAAAACGCTAGTCCAGCTAATCCTGGTGCGACAAATCCAGCTAAGATGACCAAAGAAGAGTTGATGAAGGCTTTGGATGAACTTGAGGAACAGGCTATTAGTGATATTAAGGATAAGGAAGCAATTGAGGACAAAGAGGATGCAGCTGAAGCTGTGAAGGAATATATCGGTAAGATGTATATTTCAGATACTCTTGAGTCTGGAGAGCTCAGCTTAGATAATATCATCGCTGAATTGCCAGAAGGTGCAGAAGATAAGGCTGTGGTAACAGGTCCTGAAGTTCAAACTAATAAAAAATTATCTACTGAGGAGAAAACCCTACTAGACCAAGCTGAAAAAGATGCCAAAGAACAAGTTTCTCAAGCGACGGATGCTCTGGTTCAAGCCCTAGAATCTCTTGAAAATGCTGTAATTGAAGATATTAAAAAAGACGCTTCAATCATCGATAAAGAAGCGGCTATCAAAGAAGCCAAAGAAGAGATTGGTAAAGAAAATCTTTTGAAGGCTATCGCAGATGAGGATTTGGAGATTGGTGATGTTATTGTAGACTGGCCAGCAGATACGAGCGAGCACAAAACAGTAGCTGAACCTGTATCAGAATTCACAGATGAAGACCAAGCTAAGTTAGATGAAGCTGATAAAGAGGCTCAGGTTGATGCAGCTAAAGTTCGCTCAGATTTAATCGCTACCCTAGAAAAAATTGAAAGAGAGACAATCGACGACATCAACAAAGATGCCACTATCACTGATAAGGAAGCAGCGATCAAGGCAGCTAAAGAAGTGATTGGCAAGGATGCTATCTTGAAAGCTATCGAAGATGGCGATATCGAAGCGTCCGACTTACTGGCAGATTTCTTGGCAGAAGACAGCGATCAGGTGACACCGGCCGAAGCGATGAGCCAAGACGATTTCTCAAGTCAAGACCAAGCTAAACTTGCTGCGGCCGACAAGGAAGCAGCGGAAGAAGCAGCAAAAGTTCGAACAGAATTGCTTTCAACGCTTGAAGGTATTGAAAAATCAACAATCGACGACATCAACAAAGATGCTACTATCACTGATAAGGAAGCAGCGATTAAGGCAGCTAAAGAAGTGATTGGCAAGGATGCTATCTTGAAAGCTATCGAAGAAGGTGACATTGAAGCGTCTGACTTGTTGGCAGATTTCTTAGCAGAAGACAGTGATCAGGTAACACCAGCCGAATCAAAAACTCAATCTCAACTTTCAAGCCAAGACCAAGCTAAACTCACTGCAGCAGATAAGGAAGCAGCCGAGGAGGCTAAGAAAGAGGAAGAAGCTAAGCAAGCTGCAGAAGCTAAGGCTCACAGCGAATTGTTGACTGCTCTTGAAGGTATCGAAAAATCAACCATTGATGACATCAACAAGGATGCCACTATCACTGATAAGGAAGCAGCCATCAAGGCAGCTAAAGAAGTGATTGGCAAGGATGCTATCTTGAAAGCTATCGAAGATGGCGATATCGAAGCGTCCGACTTGCTGGCAGATTTCTTGACAGAAGACAGTGATCAAGTAACACCAGCTGAAGCAAAAACTCAATCTCAACTTTCAAGCCAAGACCAAGCCAAACTTGCTGCAGCAGATAAGGAAGCAGCGGAAGCAACAGCAAAAGTTCGCTCAGATTTAATCACTACCCTAGAAAAAATTGAAAAAGAGACAATCGACGACATCAACAAAGATGTCACTATCACTGATAAGGAAGCAGCGATTAAGGCAGCTAAAGAAGTGATTGGCAAGGATGCTATCTTGAAAGCTATCGAAGATGGCGATATCGAAGCGTCCGACTTACTGGCAGATTTCTTGGCAGAAGACAGCGATCAGGTGACACCGGCCGAAGCGATGAGCCAAGAAGATTTCTCAATCCAAGACCAAGCTAAACTTGCTGCAGCGGACAAGGAAGCTGCGGAAGAAAATAGTAATGTGAAAAAACTTGAGCTAAGTAAATTAGAAGAGCAAGTTGCTAAGATTAAAGCACAATTATCAAGTTTACAAGTTTCTGGTGACAAGAATAGTCAAGTAAAAGACTTGCAACAAGCTTTAGTCGACTATGAGGATGCTATTAAGGCTCTAAGTAGTGTTATGTCAGCTGTTCTTGAAATTGAAGACTTTAAAGGTGGGGTGAACGCAGTAGAAGCTGCAACTGCAGAGTTGCCAGAATACAACAAAGGTGTAAATGCGGTAGAAGCTGCTGTAAATGAACTCCCAGCCTATGGCGAAAGTGGCACTCCAGCCGTAGCGAATGTCCCAGTCTATGCAGAAAGTGGTACCCCAATAGTAAACAATGCTCTGCCTTATGCAGAAAGTGGCACCCCAGCTGTAGCGAATATCCCAGCCTATGGAGAAAATGGCACTCCAGCCGTAGTGAATGTTCCAGCTTATGCAGAAAGCGGAACCCCATCCGTAGCGAATGTCCCAGCTTATGCAGAAAGCGGAGCTCCAGCCGTAAATGAAGTTCCAGTTTATGGCGAAAGTGGCGTCCCAGCCCTAGCAAATGTTCCAGTTTATGCAGAAAGTGGCGTCCCAGCCCTAGCAAATGTTCCAGTTTATGCAGAAAGTGGTGCTCCGGCAGTGGCTACTATTCCAGCCTATGCTGAAAAGATTGAACCTGCAGTAAATGAAGTTCCAGAATACACTGGCAGTGTAGCTCCTTTGGCTACAAACCCTACTCTTGGAACTGAACAAGATCGTACCTACAAAGCGCCTGCAGCAACAGATGAGCAACTCCTTCCAAATACAGGAAGCCAAGATGCTTCAGCAGTTGCATCGCTAGGATTTATTGGTCTCCTTCTTGGTTTGCTACCATTTGCAAAGAGAAAATTGAACAAATAAATCGCATGAAATCAATAAAAGAAAAGGATTTGAATGGTCCTTTTCTTTTTTTATGGTGAAATAGGGATAAGTCCAAGTTTTTCAGCTCTTTCCGATGGTATTTTTCCTTGCTTTCCTTTATAATGGGTGTATGGACAAGAAAAAATTATTATTAATTGATGGATCTTCTGTTGCTTTTCGAGCTTTTTTTGCGCTTTATCAGCAGTTGGATCGGTTTAAAAATGCTAATGGCCTTCATACCAATGCAATCTACGGTTTTCAACTCATGTTGAATCATGTCTTAGAGCGGGTTGAGCCTAGTCATGTTTTGGTAGCCTTTGATGCAGGTAAGACGACTTTCCGAACAGAGATGTATGCAGACTACAAGGGGGGCCGTGCTAAAACTCCAGATGAGTTTCGTGAGCAATTTCCCTTCATTCGTGAGTTGTTAGACCATCTTGGGATTCGCCATTATGAGTTGGCCCAGTATGAAGCTGATGATATCATCGGGACCCTAGGTCGTTTGGCTGAGAAGGATTCTTTTGATGTGACAATCGTTAGCGGAGACAAGGACTTGATCCAGTTGACGGATGAGCATACGGTTGTCGAGATTTCTAAGAAAGGTGTGGCTGAGTTTGAGGCCTTTACGCCAGACTATCTTATGGAAAAAATGGGCCTCACACCAGCTCAGTTTATAGATCTCAAGGCTCTTATGGGGGATAAGTCTGATAATATCCCTGGCGTCACTAAGATCGGTGAAAAGACGGGTATCAAGCTCTTGCTAGAACACGGTTCGTTAGAGGGTATTTATGAAAATATCGATGGGATGAAGGCTTCTAAGATGAAGGAAAATCTCATCAATGACAAGGAACAAGCCTTTTTGTCTAAAACCTTGGCGACCATTGAGACAAATGCACCGATTGAGATTGGCCTTGATGATTTGCTTTATAGTGGACCAGATGTGGAAAATCTCGGGAAATTCTACGATGAGATGGGCTTCAAACAGCTCAAGCAAGCTTTAAATGTGTCATCAACGGATGCGCCTGAAAGTTTGGATTTCACTATCGTTGACCAAGTCAGTCAAGACATGCTGAGCGCCAACTCTATCTTCCACTTTGAGCTTTTTGGTGAGAATTACCATACAGATGACTTGGTTGGTTTTGCCTGGTCCTGTGGGGATAAACTTTACGCTACAGACAAACTTGAGCTCTTGCAGGAGCCGATTCTCAAGGATTTTCTAGAAAAAACACCTCTGAAAGTGTATGATTTTAAGAAAGCGAAGGTTCTTTTAAATCGTTTGGGCTTGAGTTTGCAGGCCCCTGCTTTTGACAGCCGTTTGGCCAAATACCTCCTCTCTACTGTCGAGAACAATGAAATTTCAACCATTGCGAATCTCTATGGCCAAACTTATTTGGCTGATGATGAGATTTTCTACGGTAAGGGGGTCAAGAAAGCTATCCCTGAGAGAGAGAAATTCTTGGAACACCTAGCTCGCAAGGTTGCTGTATTAGTTGAAACCGAGCCTGTTTTACTTGAAAAACTCGGTGAACATGGGCAGTTAGACCTTCTCTATGACATGGAGCAACCTCTGGCTTTTGTCCTTGCCAAGATGGAAATTGCTGGGATTACAGTCAAGAAAGAGACCTTGCTTGAGATGCAGGCTGAAAATGAGCTTGTCATTGAAAAGCTAACTCAGGAGATTTATGAACTGGCTGGTGAGGAGTTTAATATCAACTCGCCTAAACAGTTGGGCGTACTTCTCTTTGAAAAACTGGGCCTTCCTCTAGAATACACCAAGAAAACCAAGACAGGTTACTCGACAGCCGTGGATGTGCTAGAGCGTCTGGCTCCTATTGCGCCAATTGTTAAGAAAATTCTAGACTACCGTCAGATTGCTAAGATTCAATCGACTTACGTGGTTGGCTTGCAGGATTGGATTTTAGATGATGGCAAGATTCACACGCGCTATGTGCAGGATTTGACTCAGACAGGGCGTTTGTCTAGTGTGGATCCAAACTTGCAAAATATTCCTGTTCGTTTGGAACAAGGTCGCCTCATTCGTAAGGCTTTTGTGCCAGAGTGGGAGGATAGTGTACTACTCAGTTCGGACTATTCACAGATTGAGTTGCGAGTTTTGGCGCATATCTCTAAGGATGAGCACTTAATCAAAGCCTTCCAAGAGGGAGCAGATATCCATACTTCGACAGCTATGCGTGTCTTTGAAATTGAACATCCTGAGGATGTGACGCCAAACGACCGTCGCAATGCCAAGGCTGTCAACTTTGGAGTGGTTTACGGGATTTCAGATTTTGGTTTGGCGAACAATCTTGGTATTAGTCGTAAGAAGGCCAAAGCCTACATTGATACCTACTTTGAGCGTTTTCCTGGGATTAAAAACTATATGGAAGAAGTGGTGCGTGAAGCGCGTGATAAGGGATATGTAGAGACCCTCTTCAAACGTCGTCGAGAGCTACCAGATATCAATTCGCGCAACTTTAACATTCGTGGTTTTGCAGAGCGAACTGCCATTAACTCCCCTATTCAGGGTTCGGCAGCAGATATCCTCAAGATTGCTATGATTCAGCTAGACAAAGCTCTAGTTGAGGGTGGTTATCAGACCAAGATGCTCTTGCAAGTGCATGATGAAATCGTCCTTGAAGTTCCGAAATCAGAACTAGCAGCTGTCAAAGTACTAGTGAAACAAACCATGGAAGAAGCCATCCAACTCAGTGTTCCCCTTATCGCAGATGAAAATGAAGGGGCAACCTGGTACGAGGCTAAATAAGAAAGCTATGATAGAGTTTGAAGCGCGTGCCTTCAAGCTCTTTTTCATGGTTTTCTGTAAGCAGTTTCCTTGACTTTTCCTTGTATTTGCGTTACTATATGTCCATATAAGATATGGGAGTCTGTGTACAGTCTGAGAGGAAGTGTTAAACTTCGACCGCACCTGATCTGGGTAATGCCAGCGTAGGGAACGATACTTAGCCGAATTCTGCACCTTTTCCATATATGGCAAAGGTTTTTCTTTTTGTCAAAAAGAAAAACTGAGAAGAGGAGGTTTTTATGAAAGCAAGCATTGCCTTGCAAGTCTTGCCCCTATCACAGGGGATTGATCGAATTGCTATTATCGATCAAGTGATTGCTTATCTGCAAGCTCAGTCCGTGACCATGGTGGTGACACCCTTTGAAACGGTCTTGGAAGGGGAGTTGGATGAGCTCATGCGTATTCTTAAAGAAGCGCTAGAAGTGGCAGGGCAGGAGGCAGATAATGTCTTTGCCAATGTCAAAATAAATGTAGGAGAGATTTTAAGCATCGATGAGAAACTTGAAAAGTATGATGAGACGACACACTAGTCTATTGGGTTTTCTAGGAGTCTTGTCAATCTGGCAGTTAGCAGGAATATTCAAACTTTTACCCAAGTTTATCCTGCCAACTCCTTTTGAAATTCTCCAGGCCTTTGCTCGTGACAGAGAATTTCTCTGGCACCATAGCTGGGCGACCTTGAGAGTGGCTTTGCTAGGTCTAGTCTTGGGAGTCTTGATTGCCTGTATGATGGCGGTGCTTATGGACAGTCTGACTTGGCTCAATGATCTTATCTACCCTATGATGGTGGTTGTTCAGACCATTCCGACCATTGCTATAGCCCCTATCCTGGTCTTGTGGCTAGGCTATGGAATTTTGCCCAAGATTGTCTTGATTATCCTGACGACAACCTTCCCTATCATCGTCAGCATTTTGGATGGTTTTAGGCATTGTGACAAGGATATGCTGACCTTGTTTAGTCTGATGCGGGCCAAACCTTGGCAAATCCTGTGGCATTTTAAAATCCCGGTTAGCCTGCCTTACTTTTATGCAGGTCTGAGAGTCAGTGTCTCCTACGCCTTTATCACAACAGTGGTATCTGAGTGGTTGGGAGGCTTTGAAGGACTAGGTGTCTACATGATTCAGTCCAAGAAACTGTTTCAGTATGATACCATGTTTGCCATTATTATTCTGGTGTCGATTATCAGCCTTTTGGGTATGAAATTGGTCGATGTTAGTGAAAAATATGTGATTAAATGGAAACGTTCATAGAATAAGAATGTTTCAAAAAAGAAAAGAGGAAATGAAAATGAAGAAAACATGGAAAGTGTTTTTAACGCTTGTAACAGCTCTTGTAGCTGTCGTGATGGTAGCTTGTGGTCAAGGAAATGCTTCTAAGGACAACAAAGAAGCAGAACTCAAGAAGATTGACTTTATCCTAGACTGGACGCCAAATACTAACCACACAGGGCTTTATGTTGCCAAGGAAAAAGGTTATTTCAAAGAAGCTGGAGTGGATGTTGATTTGAAATTGCCACCTGAAGAAAGTTCTTCTGACCTGGTTATCAATGGCAAGGCGCCGTTTGCTATCTATTTCCAAGACTACATGGCTAAGAAATTGGAAAAAGGGGCAGGAATCACTGCCGTTGCCGCTATCGTTGAGCACAATACATCTGGAATCATCTCACGTAAATCTGACAATGTCAGCAGTCCAAAGGACTTAGTTGGGAAGAAATACGGAACCTGGAATGACCCAACGGAGCTTGCTATGTTGAAAACCTTGGTAGAATCACAAGGCGGAGACTTTGAGAAGGTTGAAAAAGTACCAAACAACGACTCAAACTCTATCACACCAATTGCCAATGGCGTTTTTGACACTGCTTGGATTTACTACGGTTGGGATGGTATCCTTGCCAAATCGCAAGGTGTAGACGCCAACTTCATGTACTTGAAAGACTATGTCAAGGAGTTTGACTACTACTCACCAGTTATCATCGCAAACAACGACTATCTAAAAGACAACAAAGAAGAAGCTCGCAAAGTCATCCAAGCTATTAAAAAAGGCTACCAATATGCTATGGAACACCCAGAAGAAGCTGCAGATATTCTCATCAAGAATGCACCTGAACTCAAGGAAAAACGTGACTTTGTCATCGAATCTCAAAAATACTTGTCAAAAGAATATGCAAGCGACAAGGAAAAATGGGGACAATTTGATGCTGCTCGCTGGAATGCCTTCTACAAATGGGACAAAGAAAATGGTATCCTTAAAGAAGACTTGACAGACAAAGGCTTCACTAATGAATTTGTAAAATAATGACAGAAATTAGACTTGAACATGTAAGTTATGCCTATGGCGATGAAAAGATTTTAGAGGACATCAACCTGCAGGTGACGTCAGGTGAAGTAGTTTCTATCCTGGGACCTAGTGGTGTTGGAAAAACCACTCTCTTTAACCTAATCGCTGGGATTTTAGAAGTTCAGTCAGGGAGAATTGTCCTTGATGGCGAGGAGAATCCCAAGGGGCGCGTGAGTTATATGTTGCAAAAGGATCTACTCTTGGAGCACAAGACAGTGCTTGGCAATATCATCTTACCCCTCTTGATTCAAAAGGTGGATAAAGCAGAGGCTATTGCCCGAGCGGACGACATTCTTGCGACCTTCCAGCTGACTGCTATACGGGATAAGTATCCTCATGAACTTAGTGGTGGAATGCGCCAACGTGTAGCCTTGCTCCGGACCTACCTTTTCGGGCACAAGCTCTTTCTTCTTGACGAAGCCTTTAGTGCCTTGGATGAGATGACCAAGATGGAACTCCACGCTTGGTATCTGGAGATTCACAAACAGCTGCAGCTGACGACCTTGATCATCACGCATAGCATCGAAGAGGCCCTCAATCTCAGCGACCGCATCTATATCTTGAAAAATCGTCCTGGGCAAATTGTTTCAGAAATTAAACTAGATTGGTCTGGAGACGAGGACAAGGAAGTCCAAAAGATTGCCTACAAACGGCAAATATTAGCAGAATTGGGATTAAATACGTAGCTTTTTTGGGAAATTTGTATATATTAAATACAAGCGAAATCCTTGCTTGGATTTAATTGTTTCAAAGCTGATGAACATGCATGATTAGGCTTAATATTTAAATAAATAGTAAGTTAATATAAAAATAAATAAATTTTAGTTGACATTCTGTCATGAATCTGTATAATATAATTGAACCATTATAGACAATAAGGAGGATAATGTGGTGAAAAAGAGAACTAGTAAACTCTTTCATGGCTTGATGGCCTTGCTACTGGTTGTGTCAGTCTTTTTGCCTGCGCTAAGACTTAATGGCGTTGTTAGTGCTGCCGAAAAAACTGAGTCAGAGTACACTTTGACTACAGAACCGACGATTAATACGAACCGATTAGTCGATCATGCCAAATATGGTGAAGGTAAGTTCTATCTTAAAACAACTTACGCATTCCCAGATAATGTAACTCTGAAAAACGGTGATTTCATGGTTTATCACGTTCCAAATGAGTTTAAAATCGAAGTAGATTCTACTACAGATTTAAAAGCTCCGAACGGTGAAACGATTGCAACACTGACAACAGAGAAGGCAACGAATACTGCTAAGATTACAGTAACAAACGAAGAGTACTTTAAGAAGTTTAATGAGAACAAACAAATTGTTGCATCATTTACTGTGGTATGGGCAGACCATGTTGAAAAGAATAAGGAATATGAAATCAACATTCCTGGTGCAGGAGTTTATCATCTGACTCGTATCGTTCCAGACGTTGACCCAACTGGATTTACTAAATGGGGAGTTCAAGACTCAGACGATCCTAACTATGTAAACTGGCGTATCCGTGTTAACCGCTATGCAAAATCTTACACTGGTGTAAATATCCAAGATACTATTCCTGATGGACAAGTTCTTGCAAGTGAAATCACTGGTTACTACTTCCCAGACTGGGAAAATGGTTACGGAAGAACAAAATTGGATAGTGCTCATGTCCAAGTAACAGATAAGAACCATTTCTCAATTACACCTAATGGTGATGGAACCTTAGATCATAAAGGGCTTTATATCATGTATCGTACTCGTTTGACTAAACCAGTCAATCCAGTTACTAAACGTGTATTGAACAATGTAACTGTCACTACAAACGAGGAAGCCCAACCAATAGAATTTGAAGGTTTTGCACCAATTACAACTACTGACGGTATTGGTGTAGGTGCCAAATCGGATGAGGTTGCTCTAGAAGTGACTAAGAAACTTAATGGTAAAACTCTTGAAAAAGATGCATTTAGTTTCCAACTTCTAGATGACAAAGGTAATATTTTACAAACTGTCAAAAATGATGAGAATGGTAAAGTGAAGTTCGAGGCAATCAAATACAAAGAAGCAGGAACTTTTAAATATACCATTAAAGAAGTTAATGATAACAAACCTGGATACACTTATGATGCGAACGTCCTTAAAGCGACTGTAACAGTAGAAGATGTTTTGGGTGAAAAATTAGCGAGCGTCAAATTTGAAGATTCTAAGAAAGAATTTACAAACTCATACGCGGCTAAAGAAGCAAAACTTCAACTTGAAGCTAAGAAAGTCTTGAACGGTAAAGCCCTTGAAGCTGGAAAATTTGAATTTGAGTTGAAAGAAAAAGAAAGTGACAAAGTCGTTGCGACAGCTAAAAACGCTGCAGACGGTAAGATTCAATTCCCAGAACTTACACTCACAGAAGAAAAAACTTATACATACACTATCTCTGAAAAAGCAGGTGATGTAGCCGGAGTTGAATACGATCCGAATGCTTATGAAGTAAATGTAGTCGTTAAAGATAACGGCCAAGGTCAACTTGTTGCAACACCAGATGCAGAGAACATTACTTTCACCAACACTTATAAAGCAGCTGAAACAAGCGCTACTATCAAAGCTAAGAAAGTCTTGAATGGTAAAGAACTTGTAGCTGATGCTTATACTTTCGAATTGAAAGAAAAAGATACAGATAAAGTTGTAGCTACTGCTAAGAACGCTGCTTCAGGCGAAGTTGTCTTCAACGTCAACTACACAGAAGCAGGCGAGCACACTTACACTATCACTGAAAAAGCAGGAACAGAGTCAGGTGTGACTTACTCAACTGAATCTTACACAGTTAAAGTGAATGTAGTAGATAACGGTCAAGGTCAATTGGTTGCGACTGTAGAAAATCCGGATGCAGAACGTGTCTTCACTAACACTTATAAAGCACCAGTTCCACCGGCTCCAACAGCTACATCAGCAACACTTGAGTTTACGAAAGAATTGACTGGTCGTGCTTTGGTTGATGGTGAATTCCAATTTGAATTGTATGAAGATACAAACAAACTGGATACAAAAACAAACCAAGCTGGAAAAGTAACGTTTAATGTAATCAACTATGATGCAGAAGGTGTTCATACTTATACTGTAAAAGAAGTGAATGCTGGAGCAACTGGTATTACTTACGATACAGAAAAGACTGTAAAAGTAACAGTAACCAAAGATGCAGCAACAAACGCCTTGAAGGCGGCTGTTGAATACCCAGCAGGTAGTGTCTTTAAGAACACCTACACGCCAGACCCAGCACCAACGCCAGATCCACAACCAACACCGGATCCAACACCAACACCGGATCCAACACCAACGCCAGATCCACAACCAACACCGGATCCAACACCAACACCGGATCCAACACCAACTCCAGATCCAACACCAACTCCAGATCCAGCACCAACTCCAGATCCAGCACCAACTCCAGATCCAGCACCAACTCCAGATCCAGCACCAACTCCAGATCCAGCACCAACGCCAGATCCAACACCAACGCCAGATCCAACACCAACACCGGATCCAACACCAACGCCAGATCCAACACCAACACCGGATCCAACACCAACGCCAGATCCAACACCAACACCGGATCCAGCACCAACGCCAGATCCAGCACCAACGCCAGATCCACAACCAACACCTCCAGTAACTGAGGAAAAAGGTCAAGCTGAACTTCCAAACACAGGTGAAGCAACCTCTATCCTTTCTGCAATTGGATTTGTAGTATTGGCATTGAGCGGATTGGTATTCTTCGTAAAACGTAAAGCTTAGGCTTTCGTAGGAGAAACATGAAACTTGGTAAGTGAGAATATTTCTTCTCTCTTAAACTTGATAGAGAAAGTCTCTAGAAAATTCGTTTTCTAGGGGCTTTTTTTGTTTTGAGACTATTAGTTTATATCACTCCACAAGACGTAAACTGTCTAATGAAGGTGGTTAAAGTTGAAGATCTCACAATATTTTATTTTACCCGTTCCCTTTTCCTTTAAAAAAATTAAAAATTTCGGTATAATAGTCAATTATACCGAAATCATTCTATAATCGTTGATACATAAGGGTTTTATGTATCACTTTTTTAATTTTGTGGACTTTTTTAAGAACTTTTTATTTTTTCGAGGGCAGTTTCAAAGAATGAGACTGCTCTTTTTTGGTTTTCTTTTGATAAATGGCTGTAAGTATCCATAGTTACAGATATTTTTGCATGGCCAAGCCGTGTCTGTATTTCCTTGTATGGCAGGCCAGCATTAAGCAAGATACTAGCGTGAGTATGGCGGAAAGCATGAAAGCCTAAATCAGTACAGTTAGCGTTTTTTAAGTGCTTATGTAGGCGATAATCAACCTTTCGAGTATTGACATAGTTGTCAAAGCTATCAGAGAATACTTTCTCATAGGTTAAGCCAATGTTTCTACCGTTTTCTGCTTGTCTTGCTCGGTAGAGACGAAGCATGAGTACTGTTTTATGATCGATATCTAAAACTCTATAGCTTGATTTTGTCTTAGGACTGTTTACCTGATTTAAAATATTGAGTGTTTTGTTAATATCAATCGTTCCGTTCTGCAGGTCAATATCAGACCATTCCAGGGCCAGACATTCACGGATGCGCAGTCCAGTAGCTAGGAGCGTTTTATAAAGCACAGTATCATAGAAATTGACAAAGGTATTCTCCAGGTTATCGAGATAGGAGAGGAAGTTTTTAAGTTCCTGATCTTGAAAGTATTTAATTTCTTGTTTATCTCTAGTTATCTTTCTAGGAATGACAACATCACGAGCAGGGTTATTATCCAATGTCTGGATAGAAACTCCATACTGTAGAATACGTTTATTTAAGGCGTGAAGGTGATTGTATTCTTTATATCCCGTTCCGTCCTGATTGTACTCATCTGCCCACTTATTTACCTGAGTTTGGATAATAACAGGGGTAAGTTTATCTAGTTTGTAAGTACCAAATGAGGGTAAGAGGTAGTTATTTAAGCAGCCTTTTATCTTTATCTGCGTATTAGTCTTTATGGTATGCTGGTAGGTTTGCCAAAACAAGTCCACAAGTTCGCTATAGGTTGTTATATGTGAGCGTTGTTTTCGTGTAGAGCCGTTTTTCTCAAATTCTACCTTAGCCTGGGTGGCTTTGTTTTTGAGTTCTTTTTTTGTTCGTGCTGATATGGTAGTCTTGACCTTTTTTCCAGTCACAGAATCAATGCCAAGATAGATACTAGAGCGGTAGACTGCTGATCCGTCTTTTTTCGTGTGTTGTGTAATTTTCATGGTTTTAACTCCTTTTCCATCAGCAGGCAAGCAATTAGAAAAGATTTTGAGTTTATACCATGCGAGGAGCTATGAGAATGCCCCTATTTTCGATTTTAAGCAGTCAGAAGATATTAATATACCAGAGTAGGAAACAAGGCTATATAGAGCTTGTAGAGGCGTTAAACTTAATTAGTGAAAATTCCTAATCAAAGTATTTATCAATTTTTAATATTTGTAAAAAGGCTCATTGATTACATCTCGAGACAAAGCACAAAAGGAGCTTCGTTAGAGGCTCCTTTTGGTAGGTCGCTACTGCAACCATTCATAAGATTAAATTAAGCTTAATCCATTTGAAGCCATTTGTCAACTTTAAATTGATATTTAAAGTAAGAAGACTGGAGTAACTTTAGAATTTAAAACTATTTAAGCGAAGTTTGTCAATATGTCTTCTTCTTCTAAAAATTTAGTATGAGGCAACAGTAAAATTTTTGCTTTGGTATTTTCTTCAAAGATTGCCTTTGTTTCTACCATTTTTTCAAACTTATGACTTGTGTCATCAATAAGTGCAACATATTCTGCATTATGTTTATGATTTTGGAGAATTCTAGTATCCATTGCAAGTAATTTTGCTCTGTTAAGATCATTACCATTTGAAATAGTTCTAATCAATTTTTCATTTTTTCGTGTAGGGATTGTAAAATCAAATTGAACTGTAATTCCTTCTTTACCAGAAAACGAAGTTCTGCTTGTAAAAAATACTTCTCTTTTTCTTAAAATTTCCTCGACTTCATCATGGAAAATATTCTTTACATTTTTATCTTTTAATACAATCATATCATTTACTTGCATGATTGTTTGAAGAAGACGTTGTTTAGCTAGAGGAAATTTTTCCAAGCTAGTAGTTATACAAAGTTCATTATTATTTAACTCAGTGCCTAGACTACTCACAATTGTGTTTAGAATATTGTTTTTATGTAAGGTTCGGCCGTTTAAATTTACGCCGTGACTTTTTAGGTTGTTGATAGTCCAGCCGTCATCTGTTAAGGTAACTCGACCATTGTTCAAGAATTCAGCATATAGAATAATATGGTCAAAATCGTTATCTAAAAAAGGAGTACTGATTTCAACAGTATGATTGTCAAGGTCAGCGAAGCGATACTCTTTCATAAGCCAGTCGAAGTATACTTTTTTCAATGTGTTGGACTTATTCATTATCTTTCTCCTTTCTTATATTTGTGTATGATATAAATTCCGTAAATACATCTATTATCTGATTTACATTAGGGAAGTTAGAATCTTTCAAAGGTATTGCAATGGAATCTCTCTTGTCGTGTTTATTGGAATAGATATGTATATGACTACCAATAATAACTTTTCCATCAGGATTAATGTGTCTGTTCGATGGATGAATGTCAACTCTAACTATGTGGTCGTGAAAATCTTTTAGTCGAAGATGTATGCTGAAACGTTCATTGTTTAATCTACCTCGAAAGATATGAAGAATATATTGGATATCATCATCGTCAATTATAGTCTCGTCCACTTCTATTTTACCAAACATTGCGGAAATGGTGTTGTAAATCTGATCAAAAGTTAGCTGATTTTTAGGATGTTTTAATCTATTTATAATTTCTTGCACTTGTGCATCATCTAAGTTTGAATAATTCATTTTATCTTTCTTTATAAATACTTATGTTTTTCTTGTTGTACAAAATAAATTCTGGAATTACTATTTTAGCTAGTAAAGTATATTTTTAATTTTTATCTTTGTTCCGACTTGTCACTTTGAGGGTATAGTCATTGTATTCTTCTTGTAATTCACTAAAGTAATTTGGCTATATTTCAGCAAATGAAGAGAACTCATTATTAAATGTTAGGTGACTATTCTAATTATCTAAACAGAGAAAAGCTTAGAAATCAGGAAAGGTTTTAGATAATCTTCTCAAAAACCATTGTGGCTTGAATACGGTCACCACCGCCTAGTCCTTTGCTTCCACCATTGGCGGTTGTGATGGTATGCAGGCGATAACCTTTTGAAGCTTGTTTATTGATAACATCTTCTAATTCTGTAAGGTTTCCTGATCCAGTACCGAAAAACTTTTCTTTCAAAGTTACCTGGAGGACAACGTAGTGTAGTCCATTTACTCCAGATGCAGTAGAAAAACTACCTTCTTGTTTTACAGTGTCAAAAAATCCCATGGGGCTTACTCCTTGTTATACATATTTTTATTTGTTATTTATCTGACAACGATTTTAATAGGTTTAACACAATCTGTTTATCTTCTTCAGATAGAAAGATGAAGTTTACCAATAATTGAACCTCTTGAGGGTTTAATGTTCCAAGAGTAAATAGAAAATCATTAAGTTTTTGCTCGGCTTCATTAATAATCTTATCATCTGATAAGTATTCTTCTATGTCATGCTTGTTTAACTCATTAAAATTTGGAATGAGGCTTTTTAAAATTTCTTCACGATACCTATTTAGAAAATCTTCCCCTTTTAAAGTTAATAGATTTTCAGTACCATCAGCCATTTTTAATTCATAGTATGCTCTAAAAGCTTTTAAAAAGGCTTCATCTGAACCATCTTTTTGACTAAGCTCTTTTACTGATTCAACAAAATTATCTTCATAGCCTAATAAATAAGAAACACTTACTCCAAATATATCTGCTAATTGTTGAGCTTTATCTTGCTTCAGAGAAACATTTTCAGCATTTTCCCATCTAGATATTGTTAATTTTTTTACTCCGATTTCGTTAGCTAATTGTTCTTGTGTTTTTCCGTGCTCTTGTCTAAGAGTCTTAATGCGATTTTTCATAAATGCTACTACCTCAGTGTAATTATAGCATAAAATAAAAAAATATCAAAAAAGATAACAAATAAAATTATTTTCTGTTGACAAGTATCATTTATGATGCTATACTCTAACTATAAGTTATCAAAAATGATAACAAAAAGAAGGGAGAAATATCATTGCTTATTACCTCAACACAAGCAAAAGCGATTCGCCGAAAGCAGGCAGACAAGAAATTGACTGCAAAGCAAGCAGGCGAGGAAATCGGAGTTACACAAGTTACCTATCGAAAAATTCGAGACGGTGGTGAAGTAAAGCCGAGCATTTACCAAAAAGCCATGCAGTGGCTTGCAGAAGACTATTAGAAAGGAGCGAACCAATCACGATTTTAGTTCATATTTACAGATTTCTTGTATGGTGCTTTACCACTGGAGATTGATTGATCAGACTAGCTAACTATTCGCTAGATTAAGATGCTTGCTACCTATGGCAGTATCAAGGATTTATAACGGTTTTGTCTCCTATCTCAATTAGTAAATTCATATGGTACTGTCTTAAGTGGCAAGCATGAGCAAAAAGAGGAAAGTAAACTTATTATTTAAGTGTAGAAATTTTAAGAATGGATAATAAAGTAGAATTTGAAACAATTACTAATAGCAAGGGATTTCCGATTCCCAAGCGTTTCAAGGATTTTAAAAAGCTAGTTGAGAAAGACAGACAACTAGCCGAATATCTTTGCATGAACTATGAGGACTTAGAAAGTGAAGACCTGGGCGCATTACTTGAAACAGTAGAGCAGGGCTTCAGCTGGATTCTGGATCTTATCGAAAGTAAAGACTTGCTTTATAAGCCCAAGTCAGGGAAAAAAGCATGAAACAAGACAACAAAAAAAGTCACTTGCTCAAATTTTGGTCGAGGAGAGCAAGCAACTAGATGAATGGTATAGATATTTTTTCTATACCTTGATTATAGCATAGAAAGACAAGGTACACAATGAGAAAACAACATCAAGCAGTAAAATTCAAGGATATTGCTGAAAAATTGCCTGAACTTGAGGGCAAAAACTTAGAAGAAATCGCAGGAGTGTTAGGCTACCGTAACCTAGACAGTTGCAAGGTTAATCTTTACAATCTCAGACAAAATAAGCGACTAGGTTTCAAAGTAGAAAAAGAAGTTTACACTAAGTTTGAACTCTTGGACGATACTGTAAAAGAAGAACTGGAAGACAAGGAACTTGGGGAACGTGGTCGCTATTTGAAGAGTGTAGACCGCTACAAGGCTATGTTAAATGCCTTTTCTATTGCCTTTGATAGCACGGTTAAGGCAGAAACTAGACAAAAAGCAGAACATGACGGACTGAAAGCCTTGGATAGGATTCCAGATAAATACTACGCCCTACTTTATGACATGATGGAGAGCTAGGGATGGAAGAAAAGACACATTTTGCTAGATTCATGCGTAGAGGTATGGAATTAGCAAGGCAATTACATAGCAAAGAAATTCAACGTAAAGAATTTGATAGAGCCTGGAAAAGATTAGGCGATCAAATCGAAAACGAAACAAAGACAAACTAAGAAAACCGAAGAGCAGGCAAGCAATTAGAAAAGGTTTTGAAAAATGAGTGCTGACACGGCGACTCTAAGCACTTGTTTAGTAAAAATGTGGGTGATTACCCACGAAACATCACTAAATGCGTCCGCCAACTAGGGGCAATCGCCCAGCGTTTGGAGTGGTGTAAATACTGTATAGGAAACGGCAAGAAAAAGGATAACAAAGCAAAAGATGACAATAACAAACTTAGAAATAAATACACAAGCAGACCTTGACAATCTAATGTCTGAGGTCAAAGCAGAAAGTCCAAACCTATTCCAATTCATAAGTGATTTTATCAATAAAAAAGTATCCATAGAAGAAGTGGAAGCATTTCTAAAAATGGAACATGAAATACAACAGTTATACATCAAGAATTACAAAGCGAGGACATAAGATGAATGAGTTAAATTTAACCAACACACAGGCACTTATCTTTGTGGTGGTACTGATTGGCTTTCTTATTTACCTAAACCACCGAGACCGCAAAAAAAGCGCCCAAATTGAGCGAGAAAATAGACAGATGAAAGAAACACCTAGCGAGGATTTAAGTCCTTGCTACGGGCGATATATTCAGCTTGCAGGGATTAAACCGTGGGGGTGCTAGTATGTTTGAAAAGATGATTGAGGATCTAAAGTCGAATATTCTGGAATCAGTGGAACGGTATCTAAAGAACCATGAAAAAATTCCTCCAAAAAAGTTGAATTTGATTAGTAAAACGGAACTTAAGGAAGAGTTAAATATAGGAGATAAAACCCTGAGTAGTTGGGAACATGCAGGCTTACGACAATATATCCCACCAATCGAGGATACTAGAAAGGCTTATTATAAAATTTCCGATGTTCTTAAGTTCTTGGGGGTAGAGGAATGAGAGTACTCGAGTTAATTTTATCCGCTGATAAACTATCATTATTCGCCTTTCTAAAGTCTACCCCTACTCAAGTTTGGAAGAATGGAAATCACTATAAGTTTGTATACTACGAGCCAATAGGTGAGGGACTGACGGATTTTCGTTACAAAGGCTTATATGTAGCTATCCGAGACGAAAAGAGTGATAGGGAAGGATGGGAACTAGCTAGACCATTAGAAATTACCTTGGCTAGTCCTGAATTGCTGATGATCCTGAAAGATTTAGAGGTAAATAAATTGACAGAGCAACGGCAGGGGCTTGGAGTGGAGTTAAAAGGCTGGGTTTTTGACCTGATTTGTAATGGCATTTATACCAGGTATGAGACTTCACTTTTTGTCCGATTGCTATTTGTGAATGGTTACAGTTTTAGTCAGTTAGTGGATTTGTTTTCTACTATCGTCAAACGGAAAGAATTGGCCAGTTATTTCCTTGAAGTAGCGACAAAATTCTATAAGGAGGTGGCTTTTGAATAGTGAAGAAATTGTAACTAAAATTATCGAAGAGAATCAGCAACAAATACCGCCTACCGTGGTGGACTTGACCCAAGCAAGAGAGACCAACGAGGATAATAATAGTCTGAATCTAACACCGAAAACCAAAGGGAAAGGCTTTGCGGTTACCTTGGACAATCTTAAGAAGATTTTAAGTGGAGATAGCAAACTGAAGGGGGCGATACAGTACAATACATTCACTTATGAAATTGACGTGACAAAAGCAACAAAATTGAACGGTAGAACCTTAAGCGGAACCATTGACGACCTAATTATTAGAGAGATTAGGGCTTATATTGCTACAAAGTACAAGATAGATTATAAAAAAGGGGATATCGCTGATATTTTGGAGGTGGTGGCTGGTGAACATAGCTACAACCCTTTAAAAGACTATCTGGAATCATGCGAAAGCGAATATAGAGAGTTAGTGAATCAGCGTGATCCCTTTGCTATTTTAAGGCATTATCTCAATATCAAAGATGATGAATATAACCGTATTATCATGGATTTGTTTTTCCGTGGGGCGGTTGCTAAGGTATTTGACCCCTCTATTAAGTTTGACTTTGTGCTGGACTTGACTGGAAGGCAGGGAGTAGGAAAGACCCAATTTTTTGAGGGACTATTCACTCATAAGTATTTTACAACCGTTGAAACTTTCACAGACAAAGACGATAAGGCTAGAATGGTTAGAAATTGGTGTGTATTTGATGATGAAATGGTGGCCAGTAAAAAGGCTAGTTTTTCAGAGTTGAAGAAGTTCATCACCGAAACCAAACTAGAGTATAGACCGCCTTATGCTTCCAGTGATAGACGACTACCCAAGAGTTTTATCATCGTGAGGGCAACTAATGATCATGATTATTTGAACGACTTAACAGGGGAAAGGCGCTTTCTTGTTGCTGAAGTACATAAGGATACCACTTATAAGGGCAGGAAGTGGACGGAAAAAGACCGCAGAGCCTTTTGGGGCGCTATGGTAGTAGCTTGGAAGTCTAACCAGTCTTTGACGCTGACAGACGAGCAGGAGAACCTGGTAAATGAGGTAAGAAGTAGGTACAAATTTGCTGATGAAACTCTTGAGGATTTGGAGCGTTATTTGGCTTTACCTTTTCCAAAAAACATGTACCATTACCCAGTTACAGATAGAACCAGGTATTACTATATTTATGACATGATGAACGAGGGCTATTTTAGAAATAGCGAGAGTGGAACGGTGGAACTTGATACAGATAAATATGGCGAATTGGTAGAACGTGACAAGATGACTATAAATCTATTTTTCCAAGAAGTCTATCTAACTGACAAAGCACCACCAAAGGATAAAGCAAAGGTTAAAAAGTATATGCAAAATAAAGAGGGATGGGAACACAAACGATCTTTGAAATTTGGAAAAAGCGTTAAACCTGGTTACTCAAAACATAAAAGGTAGTTAGGGTAGTCACTAACCCAGAAAATGACTACCATTTAGAGGGTAGCTAGAACCTTTAAACAAAAAGGATTTAGAAAAAGGGTAGTTTTTAAGATTTTACTGACTACCCCCCTAAACCCTTGATATTATTGACTTTTATATTTAAAAGTAGTTATTTTATATTATTTATAAAGTAAATAGAATGAATAGATTAAAACGTTTATTATTTATTTTTTTTGGAGCGAGGTGACTACCTGACTACGCATTTTATAAACCCTTGTGGCTGTAAGGTGCAAGTGGTAGTCACTAGATATTCAAAAATGACTACCTTTTTGAAACTGATTATTTTTCAGTGATTGAATTTGATTTTTGGAGGTTGTTTTAGCTATAAAATTCATGTGTATTTAACATAATGAAAAAATGTAAATTAAAAAACGCAAAATAGACCTATCCCCTTGATACAAAAGGGATTGAGAAAACGGCTTGAATTTAACAGAATAGAAGATATGTTAAATATAACAGTTGTGAAATGAGGTAAAAATGTTAGAAAAACCAAGGATAAGAAACGAGCCAGATAAAATTAACGACGGATACAAAAAAATATTTAACAAAGAATTGGAGAAGAAGATGAATGTAATTGAAAAAAATAAAAAGAAACTGGAAGAAGTACGGAACAAACAAGCGGAAGAATTAGCTGAAATCAGTGATCATTTACCAATAATTGAATCTGAAATTAGTTCACAATATGAAGAATTGGCTGCTGCTGAAGCCAACTTGGATGCTGAATCTTACACCAAAATTGAAGAAAAGATTTCCGTATTAAATAAAAAACGAGAAATGTACAAAAATCGTCGTAGTAGCATTGAAAATAAAAATTATATTTCTAAAGAACAGACGCAAAGTATTGAGGATGAAATCCGTGATTTTATGAAAAAAGAAGATGATAGATTCTTTAAAAATGCTAGTAGTCTTCTTAAAGAACTTGAAGATCTTTATACAGAATGCAATAATTTAAGAAATGAAGCTGAGAACATAATCCGTGACTTAAAAACAAACTTTACCACTAAAGGTACTACAGGATTTAATTTTCATTCCTACGAAATCAGAGGCGAAAATCTTCGTGATGCAATGAATTGCTTTAAGGAGTTTGAAGCGTATAAATTGATTTTAAACTACAATAAAAAATAATACAATCTTCAATAGAAATATAAATGTATAAGAAACTCACAGCTGAGAGTAGGGGGGTGGGTGCACTAAAAACACCCCTGTTTTGAAAGATACCGAGGGGGTATATTTGAGAATACCAATCCCCTCCCCTAAAAAGAAAGGATCCCCTCCCCTAAAAAGAAAGGACCCCCTCCCTAGATGAATACCCCCCCAGGATAGACCGGACCGGAGTGGTCCTCACAGAGTCGCTTTTGAAAAGAATAAAAAGATTATTCTAAAGACCAGAAATACTTGTGGGATTTGTGGACTACCAGTGGATAAGTCATTGAAGTATCCACATCCTTTGTCACCAGTTATCGATCACATTATTCCAATCAATCGAAACGGTCATCCATCAGACATCAACAACCTACAGCTAGCGCACTGGCAATGCAACAGACAGAAGTCTGATAAGTTATATGCTGACGATAGGTCAGCCAATGCTACTGTTGTAGGCAATCGCAACCTGCCACAATCTAGAGACTGGACAAAGTACAGAGCTTGAAGAAGGCAAAAAAGAAAAATTATATTATTTTTTAAAAATGTCAAAAATAATTTTGAATACTTAAATCTTGAAAAAAATAACAGATATGTGTGAAGTAAGTCCTAGCTAAAGTATAGGGGGGTATCCCCCTCCCTCTAGGCGCTCAAGAGCTTCACGCCGTCACTGTACATTTTTTCTCGCGCCAAATCACAGAATTAAGTAATAATGAAATAAAATGTTAGGGCTTAGAAATATAAAAAATGATATAATCGAGGTGTGGTAATTATGTATGAAAAAAGATGAAATTAAAAAATATTTAGAGACCGATCTTGAATTTAATGTTAATGGCCGAGGTGCTTGTTTCTTATCTAGCGTTTGTGTAGTTGGTTATGATTATGAAGGTCAGCAGTTTAATACGATTGATGAAGCTATGGAAGCTAAAGTTTTTGATGGTAAAAGTTTAGTGGATATATGGGATGAAGTTTTTCCACAAGTATCGTAAAATAAAAATATGGTCACATTATTTGACTAAGATGATAGAAAGAGCCTGAATGATGTTAAATAACGACTTAACGGAATGCGATAAACCAAGTTCATCCGATGGAATGGCTAAAGTTTTTATTTCAGAGTCTAATATTGAAGGATACAGTGATTTTTACAAAAATAATGAAGAATCAAAAATTTGGTGGATTGATAAGATAGATGTTAGAGGAGAGCTGTTGTTCAGTTTTGATCAGCAAAAAATTTATAACTTATTTCTTGATTATCCCCACAATATGACGGAAGAAGAAGTTAGAATTTTTGATAGTGAAAATCCTTTCTGGAGAGAATTTTTTCAATGAGTTGGGTAGTATGAAATGGACGTAGACAACACAGAAACAGCAAAAAGAGCATATCATTTTTTGAAAAGTTACAAGTCGCTGAAGAAGTTAGCCAATCTTAGAGATACTCCAGGCGCATTTGAAACCAAAGCTATCGAGATTGTCAAAATGATAGACTCTTATAGTAGTGGCCTAGACGAAAAGAAACGTGGTATATTTTATAATTTATTTATTGTTTCCCAAAAACAAAAGCATACTTTAAAAGAACTATATAGCTTACTGGATATTGATAAAACAGAGTATGACCGTCTCAACAGTGAAATCTTACTAGATTTTGCTCGTAGTTATCGAGAAGGAGCATTACTGATATATAAAGATAAAAACTAATGACGAAATAAAGGCCCTTAGAAAAGAAACTAGGGGCTTTTATGGTGTTATAAAAGGAGCTTAAAAAAACGTGTTATCTATTAATAATTGTGCTATAATGAGTATATAAAAAGATATTTTGTAAGTAAGGGAGGGATAAATATGATTACTGCTTTAGATGTGGCAAATACATTCTTAGATAGAGCAAAAAAAGAAAAGATTGATATTTCTCCAATGAAATTACAAAAATTGATATATATCTTATACAAGGTATATCTACAAGAAAACGGTTTAAAATTGTTTGAGAATAGATTTGAAGTATGGCAATACGGCCCAGTTATCTCATCTGTTTATCAAGCTTTTAAAAAATTCAGATCTAATAGAATAACTGAATTTTATCTTAATGAAGATGGTTCTTATAATACGGTCCGATTCAATAACAATCCTCGTTTCGATCGAGCTTTTGAATTAGTATGGGAAAAATATAAACAACTTGACGGTGTATATCTTTCGCTCCTTACACATCAGCCTGGAACAGCATGGTCAAAGGCTGACGAGCGTCAAGATATTTATTTAAATGACGAAGATATATATGCAGAAGAGGAGTATCAGATTGCCAGCTAAGAAAGAAAATACGAATAATATTCCTATAGAAGAAGATATCCCTAAAAATACTACTAGTCAGTTTGCTAATGATATTGAAAATGATACTAAACAAAATAATTTTAAAAGAGATGTTTTTAATACGATAAAAGGGCATAATTTACTAGGCTGGTGTGTAGCTTTGCTTGTTTTTGTTTACGCAGTTGAAACATGGAATAACAAAGGTGGGATTAGCCCTGTTGGGGAGAACTTCATAGAAATTATTAAATTACTTATTTTTTCACTTACCGGATATCTTTTTGGGACTAATTCAAATAATAAAGAGCAGTGAAATTTTACCTGATTAGCAGTATTCATTATGTTCAAATAACTGAGAGTGTTTCCTAGGTATGGTATATCTAATACCAGGTAATGAAAAAAGCACGTTTGATCGTGCTAGATTCTTGCCTGCTGAACTCGTCAATATTACGCCCTTTTTAGGGCTTTTTTTGTGGACTTTTTTAGGAACTTTCAAGAAAAACTAAGGCGAATTAATGCCAAAGTGTTTTTAAAGAAAGTCAGTATTTTCAAGGGCTGAGCCCTAAAAATTTGACTTATAGAGTGTTAAATGATAGTATAGTCAAAGATAGTCAAGGTTCAAAGAAGGAGTTTGATTTACTATGAGATTTAAAAATACATCAGATCATATCGAAGCCTATATCAAGGCGATTTTAGACCAGTCTGGTATCGTGGAATTGCAACGGAGCCAGTTGGCAGATACCTTTCAGGTTGTACCTAGTCAGATCAACTATGTCATCAAGACCCGCTTTACGGAAAGCAGAGGTTACTTGGTTGAGAGCAAGCGTGGTGGTGGAGGCTACATTCGCATAGGGCGGATTGAGTTTTCCAATCATCATGAGATGCTCCGCGATTTGCTTTACTCGATTGGTGAGAGAGTTAGTCAGGAGATCTATGAGGATATTCTCCAGCTTTTGGTGGAGCAGGACTTGATGACCAAACAGGAGATGACCTTGCTAACTTCAGTAGCAACGGATCGTGTCCTAGGGGAAGAATCCTCAGTTGTCCGTGCCAATATGCTCCGACAGCTATTACAAGAGGTAGATAGAAAAGAGAAGTAAGATGAACTATTCAAAAGCATTGAATGAATGTATCGAAAGTGCCTATATGGTTGCGAGCCATTTTGGAGCTCGTTACCTAGAGTCATGGCATTTGTTGATTGCCATGTCTAATCACAGTTACAGTGTGGCAGGTGCGACTCTAAATGATTACCCATATGAGATGGACCGTTTAGAAGAGGTTGCGTTGGAACTGACTGAAACGGACTATAGCCAAGATGAAACTTTTACGGAATTACCCTTTTCCCATCGTTTGGAGGTTCTCTTTGCAGAAGCAGAGTATGTAGCCTCAGTGGTCCACGCAAAGGTGCTAGGGACAGAGCATGTCCTCTATGCGATTTTGCATGACGGCAATGCCTTGGCAACTCGCATCTTGGAGAGAGCAGGCTTTTCTTATGAAGACCAGAAAGATCAGGTCAGAATTGCTGCTCTTCGTCGCAATTTAGAGGAACGTGCAGGTTGGACAAGAGAAGATCTTAAGGCTTTGCGTCAACGCCATCGCACAGTAACTGACAAGCAAAATTCCATGGCCAATATGATGGGCATGCCTCAAGCTCAAAGTGGCGGCTTAGAGGATTATACTCATGACCTGACGGAGCAAGCGCGTTCTGGCAAGTTAGAGCCAGTTATCGGTCGAGACAAGGAAATCTCACGTATGATTCAAATCTTGAGCCGTAAAACCAAGAACAATCCTGTCTTGGTTGGTGATGCGGGTGTCGGGAAAACAGCTCTAGCACTTGGACTTGCCCAGCGTATTGCTAGTGGGGATGTACCAGCTGAGATGGCAAAGATGCGTGTTCTAGAGCTTGATTTGATGAATGTCGTTGCAGGGACACGTTTTCGTGGTGACTTTGAAGAGCGCATGAACAACATCATCAAGGATATCGAGGAAGATGGCAAAGTGATCCTCTTTATCGATGAACTCCACACCATCATGGGTTCTGGTAGCGGTATTGATTCGACTCTGGATGCAGCCAATATCTTGAAGCCAGCCTTAGCTCGTGGAACTCTGAGAACAGTTGGTGCAACCACTCAGGAAGAATACCAAAAACACATCGAAAAAGATGCAGCTCTTTCTCGTCGTTTTGCAAAAGTGACGATTGAAGAGCCAAGTCTAGCTGACAGTATGACTATTTTGCAAGGTTTGAAAGCTACCTATGAGAAACACCACCGTGTGCAAATCACAGATGAAGCCGTTGAAACAGCTGTCAAGATGGCGCATCGTTACTTGACCAGTCGTCACTTGCCAGACTCTGCTATCGACCTCTTAGATGAAGCAGCAGCAACAGTGCAAAACAAATCCAAGCAAGTGAAAGCAGACGAATCCGACTTGAGTCCAGCTGACAAGGCTTTGATGGATGGCAAGTGGAAACAAGCTGCTCAGTTAATCGCAAAAGAGCAGGAAGTCCCTGTCTATAAAGACTTGGTAACAGAATCCGATATTTTGACTACCTTGAGTCGCTTGTCAGGGATTCCAGTCCAAAAACTGACTCAGACTGATGCTAAGAAATACCTGAACTTGGAAGCGGAGTTGCACAAACGTGTCATCGGTCAAGATCAAGCTGTTTCAAGTATTAGCCGTGCGATTCGCCGCAACCAGTCAGGTATTCGCAGTCACAAGCGTCCGATTGGTTCCTTTATGTTCCTAGGACCGACAGGAGTCGGTAAGACCGAATTGGCAAAGGCTCTGGCAGAAGTCCTCTTTGATGACGAATCAGCCCTTATCCGCTTTGATATGAGTGAGTATATGGAGAAATTCGCAGCCAGCCGTCTCAATGGAGCTCCTCCGGGCTATGTGGGTTACGAAGAAGGTGGGGAGTTAACCGAGAAGGTTCGCAACAAACCATACTCCGTACTCCTCTTTGACGAGGTAGAAAAGGCCCACCCAGACATCTTTAATGTCCTCTTGCAAGTCTTGGATGACGGTGTCTTGACAGATAGCAAGGGGCGCAAGGTTGACTTTTCAAATACCATTATCATCATGACGTCAAACCTTGGTGCGACGGCTCTTCGTGATGACAAGACGGTCGGCTTTGGCGCTAAAGACATTCGTTTTGACCAGGAAAATATGGAGAAACGAATCTTTGAAGAGCTGAAAAAAACTTATCGACCAGAGTTTATCAACCGTATTGATGAAAAGGTGGTCTTCCATAGCTTAGATAGCAAGCACATGCAAAAAATTGTCAAGATTATGGTCAAACCATTGATTGCTAGCCTGGCAGAGAAAGGTATCGACTTGAAACTGCAAGCTTCGGCACTGAAGTTGCTAGCTAGTCACGGTTACAATCCAGAAATGGGAGCTCGCCCACTTCGCAGAACCCTGCAAACAGAGGTGGAAGACAAGTTGGCAGAACTCCTCCTTAAGGGAGAACTGGTAGCAGGCAAGACACTTAAGATTGGTGTCAAAGCAGGCCAGTTAAAATTTGATATTGCTTAAAAATAGAGAGTCAGGAGCAATCCTGATTCTTTTTTGCTACTTTTTTATAAAAAATGATAAAAAAGTATTGACAAAACAAAAATATAGTATATAATAAAAACATAGAAAATAAAAATATCAAAAAGTATAAAAAGGTAAAACGTTTATGAAAAAGAAAACAGCAGTGGTGTTTGGGACCTTTGCCCCCCTCCATCAGGGACATATCGATCTGATCCAGCGAGCGAAGCGTCAGTGTGACCAGGTCTGGGTAGTCGTTTCAGGCTACGAGGGAGACCGAGGTGAGCAGGTAGGTTTAAGTCTTCAAAAACGATTTCGCTATATTCGAGAGGCTTTTCGTGATGATGAGTTGACCTTTGTCTGCAAGTTAGATGAGACCAACCTTCCCCGTTACCCTATGGGCTGGCAGGAGTGGTTGGACCAGATGTTAGCGGAGATTTCCTATGATGAAACCCAGCAAGAACTGACTTTTTTTGTAGGAGAAGAAGACTACCAGCAAGAACTAGCTAAGCGTGGCTTTGAGACCGTTTTGCAAGAAAGAAAGTTTGGTATCTCAGCGACTATGATTCGAGAAAATCCAAGCAAATATTGGAAATACATCGCACAACCCTTCCGTCGTCAGTTTACCAAGAAAGTCTTGATCATGGGAAGTGCCAGTAATGGGAAGACTACTCTAGCCAAGGATTTGGCTAGGTATTACGATGCGCCCGTTAGTCTGGAATACGCGCGTGAGTACCAGATCAAAAACAATGTTCGCGACGATGAATTGACTCCAAAAGATTACTACTATCTCCTGTTGGGACAGTATGACCAGACCTCTAAGTTAATCGATAGTAATGCCAATCGAGGCCTTGTGATAGCCGATACCAACTCCTTGGTAACCAAGGGCTACTATGACTATTATATGGAGACTGAGGACCAAGGGGACTTATCAGGAGAAACCTTTGACAATCTCTTTGTTTCAATCTTGGCCAAGGAAAAATGGGATTTGATTCTCTTTGTGCAACCTGTCGGCTCCTATGTCAATGACGGATTTAGAGATATGACCATGGCAGAGGACCATATTCGCTACAGTTTTTCCCAGCATTTGGACCAGATGAGGGAGCGATACTTAACCACCATTCCACTAGTTTATCTAGCAGAGGATTATCTAGGCAATTATGAAGCAGCCAAAGTGGCTATTGATGCCATTTACCAAGCAGATTAGGAGAAAATTATGAAAACAGTAACTAAAAAAATCACACAATTTATCGAAAATTTTAAAAATGTCCATGCAGAAGCCCGCAAGATTGGTTTTGCAGGAATCATGCGTTTGCTCTGGAAAGATCTCTTTGTCGGCCGTAGCCTTTTCCAGTGGTTGTATCTCATCGCCTTATCAAGTGTTCCCTTGATCTTAGAGTTCACACAAAATACGGAGAGTCATGACTGGTTGAGCTTGTTTGCATCCTGGACTGGGATTGTCTGTGTTATTTTAGTAGCAGAAGGTCGTGCAAGCAATTATCTCTTTGGGGCCATTAACTCAGCAATCTACTTGATCTTGGCTATGAATGCGACTTTTTATGGCGAAGTCTTGACGACTGTTTACTTCTTTGTCATGCAGCCGATTGGTCTCTATGCTTGGCTATCCAATCGTATCAATGAACAGGAAAAACCAGAAGAATCTCACTTTGAAGCTAAGAAATTATCTGTTCTTGACTGGCTCAAGTACTTGGCCTTGACTGCTATTATCTGGATTGGTATGGGCTTGGCTTACCAAAGTATCAATAGCGCTCGCCCTTTCCGTGATAGTGTTACCGATGCGACCAATGGTGTTGGTCAGCTCTTGATGACACGTCTCTACCGTGAGCAATGGATTTTCTGGATTGCAACCAATCTCTTTAGTATTTATCTCTGGTGGGGTGAAAATATCCACATCCAAGGGATGTACTGGGTTTATACACTCAATAGTCTAGTGGGATGGTACCAATGGACCAAGGCAGTTCGAAAGGAGGCATAAGATGGCAGACATAAAGATTCCAGAAGGAATGACGGAAAAAGAATATTATGAAATCCATGCCAGTCAGGAGGAGTTTTTAGACTGGTACTACAAGCAGGAACTCCCTCAATATGAAAAACCAAGTGTGACAGTGGATATGGTAGCCTACTGCTTTGTCGAAGGAAAGATCAAGCTCCTGCTAATCCGTCGCAAGGCTCACCCTTATCAAAACTGTTTGGCTTTGGTTGGAGGCTTTATGGACAAGGGAGAAGATGCTGCACATGCCTGTCAGCGCGAGGTGAGAGAAGAAGTCAATCTCGATCTACATTTGGAAAAAATCGAGCAATTGATGACCGTATCGACTCCCGGGCGTGACCCACGGGGCTGGACAGTGACCATTGCTCACTTAGTGTACCTACCTAGTCGTGCCTTAGACCTCGTTCAGGCAGGTGACGATGCCAAGGATGTCGTTTTCGTAGATGTCGACTTTCAGACAGGAAAATGTTTCCTAGAGGGGGTCGAGCTGGACGAGCAAGCCTTCGCCTTTGACCATTATGCCATTATCCAAGAATCCATCAAACGAATCCAAGGCCGTCTCGACTGGAATCCGACCTTCCTCTATCTGCTGGAGGAGGCGTTCACTGTCTACGAGGGGACTGAACTGGTCAATCTCATCAACCCTGGTCGCCCCATCGTCAGCAATAACTTTCTCGTAAAATACGGCGAATATGTAGAAGAAGTCGGACTCAAACGAGTACCCAAAAAGAAACCAAGAAAAACCTATCGATTGAAATAAAAAGTGAGGTCGGGACAAAGTTCCCGACCTCTTTATTTATCATCATTTTTTATGAATGGCTATCTTTCTTAGAATTGCTTAATAGGTGAGTAAAAAAGTCTTTGTATCGATACTTGAGATAGTTCTCGTGCAAAAATAACAAAGCGATATAAACAATCAAAAAGATTGTAGTCAGATAGAAGACATCAAATGCAGTTCGCGCATAGTAAGTGGCTGATTGATAAGAGCCAATAGCTCCCAAAATCAACCAAGGAAGATACTTGTAATACTTATTTAGCATAAGAGTGCACCTCCTATATTCTATTTCAATGTTATTATATTCCTTTATCTAATGCGATGCAAGCGATTACACAAGAGCGATGCAAAAAATAGGATTCTAATCTAAGAAATTGTCTATTTTTTCGTTTCAATTACGAATAGAAATAGTAGAGAGAAATTTTTTAAAATAGTTTCTCTAAATAGTTGACAGATTCAAGGCTCAATGTTACAATTATATTACAAAAAGATTTCTTAACATTTCAAAAATGTTACAAAGGAGTAGAAAAATGAAAAAGAAAACCTATATCAAATTGATGGCAGCGACTGTATTGGCTTCTACCTTGCTACTAGGAGCTTGTGGAAATAAAAACGAATCCACTCAAACCAGTAGCTCTGCAAAAACAAGTCAATCATCAAGTTCTAAAGCAGCTTCTTCTAGCAAAGAAAGCAAGACCCAAAAATCTTCAAGCTCAGCTTCATCTGAAAAGGCTCAGGCATCTTCTGGTCAGTCTTCTACAACGGCAGATCAGTCACAAGCGAAACCGGCACCTGAATCAAGACAAGAACAAGCAGCTCCTAGTCAACAAGCCCCTTCTCAGGCTCCATCAACTCAGCAAGACTCTCAAGCCCAGTCTAACCAGTCAGGCTATGATCCAACAACTGACCGCAAACTTCAAGACAAGCAAGCAGAACACAACAAACGCTACAAGGGTGTTTTAACCATGGTCGATGGTGACTTCTCAGCAGCTGCAGGCAACTGGAAGGGAGCAAATGGCGAAACTATTACGGTTTCATCAGGGGGCCAATTTACAGTAGAAACTGCAGATGGAAAGAAAGAAAACTATTCTATCAGAGGCTACTCTTACACCCTTGATGATGGCAAGTATAATGCCAAAATCGGTGGAGGAAAAATCATCCAAATTACAACAGGTGCGGATGGTAAAGTTTCGAGCGTTGCCTTGATTCAATAATAGTACCTAGGTTTTCCTAGGATCTAAAAAACCGTAAACTCCAAGTGAGTTACGGTTTTTTCTATTATGCTTTGTCTAATTGCAAGAGGGCTTCAATCTCTGCTAGGGTGCTAGCTTGTGAAATGGCTCCACGAAGTTTGGCAGCGCCAGATGTCCCCCGGAGGTAGTGAGGAGCGAGGCCGCGGAATTCACGAACGGCTACGTTTTCTCCTTTGAGGTTAATCAAGCGTTTCAAATGTTCGTAGGCGATTTTCATCTTGTCTTCAAAAGTCAAATCAGGGAGAATTTCTCCTGTTTCAAAGTAGTGATTGATCTGGTTGAAGAGGTAGGGATTTCCCATGGCTGCGCGACCAATCATGACAGCGTCAGCACCGACTTCTTCGATACGCTGTTTAGCTTCTTGTACCGTACGGATATCACCATTTGCGATAAATGGAATCTTGGTCAGAGCTTGAGCGACCTTGTGAAGAGTCTCAAGGTCTGCGTGACCTGTGTACATTTGTTCACGGGTACGGCCGTGCATAGCGAGGGCAGAGACACCTGCAGCCTCAGCTGCGAGGGCATTCTCCACGGCTAGGGATGGATCAGACCAGCCAGTGCGCATTTTGACAGTGAGGGGGATATCAAGGACAGATTGGACCTTGTTGATAATAGAGTAGATCTTGTCTGGATCCTTGAGCCACATAGCACCAGCTTCGTTTTTCACGATTTTGTTGACAGGGCAGCCCATGTTGATATCAACGATATCAGTTTTGGTATTTTCTTGGATGAATTCTGCTGCGCGTGCGAGGCTGTCTTCATCACTACCAAAAAGTTGGATAGAAACCGGGTTTTCTCCTTCATCGATATGAAGCATGTGCAGGGTTTTTTCGTTGTTGTATTGGATTCCCTTGTCAGAGACCATTTCCATGACAACGAGTCCAGCTCCGAGCTCTTTTGCGATGGTACGAAAGGCTGAGTTGGTGACACCAGCCATGGGTGCTAAAACAGTACGATTGGGAATCTCAACATTGCCAATCATAAAAGGTGTATTAAGATTTGTCACGAATGAGTTCCTCCAGGTCGTTTTCATCAAAGTTATAAGTTGTTTGGCAGAATTGGCAAGTGATTTCTGCCCCGTGGTCTTCCTCTTTCATTTCCTCAAGGTCTGAATTTGGAAGGCTGGCAAGAGCGTTCAAAAAGCGGTCTTTGCTGCAGTCACACTGGAAACGAATTTCTTCTTCAGATAGGCGTTTGTAGGATTCGTCACCATAGATAGCCTTGAGGAGGGCTTCGATATGGTCATCGCTTTCTAGAAGGGTTGAGATGGCTGGCATTTCTTGGATGCGTTTCTCAAAGCGGGCAATCTCTTCTTCCTTGGCCCCTGGCAATACTTGGAGAAGGAAACCTCCGGCAACTTTGACCTTGTCGTCTTTATCCAAAAGAACATTGAGGCCGACTGCTGAAGGGGTTTGTTGACTTTCTGTCAGGTAATAGGCCAAGTCTTCACCGATTTCCCCAGAGATGAGAGGAGTCATGGAGTTGTAAGGATTTCCAGTACCGTAGTCTGTGATAACGAGAAATTGGCCATTGCCGACAAAAGGTCCAACAAGGACTTCACCCGTTGCAGTCTTTTTGATGTCAACACCTGGATTTTGAACGTAGCCCTTGACGTTGCCTTTGGTATCTGCGACCGTGATGATGGCACCGAGAGAGCTTGTTCCAAGAACTTTAACCGTTAGCTTGGTATTTCCTTTTTCATTGGCTGCGAGAATTTGGCTAGCGATAAGGGTGCGACCAAGTGCAACGGTTGAACTGGCTTGAGTTTGATGTTTTTCTTGAGCAGTGCGGACGGTTTCCGTGCTATCAAGGACAAAAGCACGAAAGGCCCCGCTTTCTGATATAGTTTTAATAATTTTATCCATAGCTACTATTTTAGCATAAAAATGCCCAAAGGGGGAGTCGTGTGTTTGCTGTTTCTGTGGAATAATAACGAGGAAATCAACTTTAAAATAAAATGAGAAACAGATTATTTCAGCATTTGAAAGATTTATGCTATGCTTGTAGGAGAAAATGAAAGGGGTAACAAATGTATTTAGGTGATTTGATGGAAAAAGCCGAATCTGGCCAATTTTTAGTCCTCTCCTTTCTATTACAAGATTCGCAGACAACAGTCAAGAAAGCCATGGAAGAAACAGGTTTTTCAAAGGCGACCTTAACCAAGTACATTTCTCTGATTAACGAAAATGCCTTGGGAAGAGGTTTAGAGCTGACCATCCACTTGGAAGATGAAAATCTGCGTTTGTCGATTGGTGCGGCTATCAAGGGGAGAGAGATTCGGAGCTTGTTTTTAGACAATGCCATTAAGTACCAAATTTTGGTTTACCTTCTCTATCACCAACAGTTTCTAGCTCATCAGTTGGCTCAAGAATTGATGATTAGCGAGGCCACGCTTGGTCGCCACTTAGCTAGTCTAAATCAGATTTTGTCAGAGTTTGACTTATCCATCCAAAATGGCCGTTGGCGAGGTCCGGAGCATCAGATTCGCTATTTTTATTTCTGTCTTTTCCGCAAGGTTTGGTCCAGTCAGGAGTGGGAAGGTCACATGCAGAAAGCTGAGAGAAAGCAGGATATTGCTACTCTAGAAGAAATCTGCGGTGCCAGCTTGTCTTCGGGTCAGAAATTAGACTTGGTTCTCTGGAATCATATCAGTCAACAGCGCCTTCGGGTTAACGCCTGTCAGTTTCAAGTCATAGAAGAAAAAATGCAGGGGTATTTTGACAATATTTTCTATCTTCGTTTGCTTAGAAAGACTCCTTCTTTTTTTGGTGGCCAGCACATTCCTCTAGGAACTGAGGATGGGGAGATGATGATTTTCTTCTCTTTCCTCCTTTCTCATCGCATTTTGCCCCTTCATACTATGGAGTATATTCTTGGTTTTGGAGGGCAATTAGCCGATTTGCTGACGCAATTGATTCAAGAAATGAAGAAGGAGGAGCTGCTGGGGGACTACACAGAGGACCATGTCACCTATGAACTGAGTCAGCTTTGTGGTCAAGTTTATCTCTACAAGGGCTATATCTTGCAAGATCGCTACAAGTATCAGATAGAGCATCGGCACCCTTATTTGCTGATGGAACATGATTTTAGAGGAATTGCAGAGAGAATTTTTCATATTTTGCCTACCTTTCAACAGGGGACGGATTTGGATAAGAAAATTCTCTGGGAATGGCTCCAGTTGATAGAGTATATGGCAGAAAATGGTGGCCAACATATGAGGATTGGTTTGGATTTGACATCTGGTTTCCTTGTCTTTTCTAGGATGGCTGCCCTTTTGAAACGGTATTTGGAATACAATCGTTTCATTACTATTGAAGCCTATGACCCCAGTCGACATTATGATTTGTTAATTACCAACAACCCGATTCATAAGAAAGAACAGACTCCGGTTTATTATTTAAAAAATGATTTGGATATGGAGGATTTGGCGAAGATTCGTCAGATGCTATTTGCTTAAAAGGCCTGAATTTTCAGGTCTTTTTTGTGAAATTCGCACAATCTCCTCACATTTTTTTAAAATTTTAAAAAAATTGATAAACAAGAAAGCGCTTTATTTTGTATACTAGTTACTGTAAAGAGGAACCCCCTCAAGATTTTATCAGGAGGACAGCACATGTCACAAGAAAAATACATCATGGCTATTGACCAAGGAACGACTAGTTCTCGTGCCATCATTTTTAACAAAAAAGGAGAAAAGGTCAGCTCCAGTCAAAAAGAGTTTACTCAGATTTTCCCTCAAGCAGGTTGGGTAGAGCACAATGCCAATGAAATTTGGAACTCTGTTCAGTCAGTTATCGCAGGTGCTTTCATCGAAAGTGGTGTGAAACCAAGTCAAATCGAAGCAATCGGGATTACCAACCAGCGTGAAACAACTGTCGTCTGGGATAAGAAAACAGGACTTCCTATCTACAATGCTATCGTTTGGCAATCACGCCAGACAGCACCTCTGGCTGAACAACTAAAAAGCCAAGGTTATGTGGAAAAATTCCATGAAAAGACTGGTTTGATCATCGATGCTTACTTCTCTGCTACCAAGGTTCGTTGGATTTTGGACCATGTAGAGGGAGCGCAAGAAAGAGCTGAAAAGGGTGAATTGCTCTTTGGTACCATTGATACTTGGTTAGTTTGGAAATTGACTGACGGTGCGGCTCACGTGACGGACTACTCCAATGCAGCTCGTACCATGCTCTATAACATTAAAGAACTCAAATGGGATGATGAAATTTTGGAAATCCTCAACATTCCTAAGGCTATGCTCCCAGAAGTTCGTTCTAACTCTGAAATCTACGGCAAGACTGCTCCATTCCATTTCTACGGTGGAGAAGTGCCAATTTCAGGTATGGCTGGTGACCAACAGGCAGCCCTCTTCGGACAGTTGGCCTTTGAACCAGGGATGGTCAAGAATACTTATGGAACAGGTTCTTTCATCATCATGAACACTGGTGAAGAGATGCAGTTGTCTGAAAACAACCTTTTGACAACGATTGGTTACGGAATCAACGGCAAGGTTTACTATGCCTTGGAAGGTTCTATCTTCATTGCTGGAAGTGCCATTCAGTGGCTTCGTGATGGACTTCGCATGGTTGAAAATTCACCAGAGTCTGAAAAATATGCTCTCAATTCTCACAACAATGACGAAGTCTATGTCGTACCTGCCTTTACAGGTCTAGGGGCACCATACTGGAACCAAAACGCTCGAGGCTCTGTCTTTGGCTTGACTCGTGGAACAACTAAAGAAGACTTTATCAAGGCGACTTTGCAATCTATCGCTTATCAAGTACGTGACATCATTGACA
The DNA here is from genome assembly GCF_006228325.1 of Streptococcus sp. 1643. Taxonomy (NCBI): domain Bacteria; kingdom Bacillati; phylum Bacillota; class Bacilli; order Lactobacillales; family Streptococcaceae; genus Streptococcus; species Streptococcus sp. 1643. The sequence continues at coordinate 1,821,438 of NZ_CP040231.1, read as the reverse complement.
CCATGCAAGTGGATGCTCAGACAGCTATCCAGGTCTTGAAGGTGGATGGTGGTGCAGCCATGAACAACTTCCTCATGCAGTTCCAAGCTGACATCTTGGGAATTGATATCGCACGCGCTAAAAACTTGGAAACAACTGCCCTCGGTGCAGCCTTCCTAGCTGGTTTGGCAGTGGGTTACTGGAAGGATTTGGACGAGTTGAAACTCTTGAACGAGACAGGAGAACTCTTTGAGCCATCCATGAACGAATCGCGCAAGGAACAACTCTACAAGGGCTGGAAGAAGGCTGTGAAAGCAACGCAAGTCTTTGCGGAAATCGACGACTAATACTGAAAGAATAAAGTGACTCAGTTAGAAAGTGTGTAAATATGGAATTTTCAAAGAAAACACGTGAATTATCAATTAAAAAAATGCAGGAACGCACTCTGGACCTTTTGATTATCGGTGGAGGGATTACAGGGGCTGGTGTAGCCTTGCAGGCGGCAGCTAGTGGACTTGACACTGGATTGATTGAAATGCAGGACTTCGCAGAAGGGACATCCAGCCGTTCAACAAAATTGGTCCACGGAGGTCTGCGTTACCTCAAACAATTTGACGTGGAAGTGGTATCAGATACAGTTTCTGAGCGCGCGGTGGTTCAACAAATCGCTCCACACATTCCAAAACCAGATCCAATGCTCTTGCCAGTTTACGATGAGGATGGAGCGACCTTTAGCCTTTTCCGTCTCAAAGTAGCCATGGACTTGTACGACCTTTTGGCAGGTGTTAGCAACACGCCAGCTGCTAACAAGGTCTTGAGTAAGGAAGAAGTCTTGGAACGCCAGCCAAACTTGAAGAAAGAAGGCTTGGTAGGAGGTGGAGTTTATCTTGACTTCCGTAACAACGATGCGCGTCTCGTGATTGAAAACATTAAACGTGCCAACCAAGACGGTGCCCTCATTGCCAACCACGTTAAGGCAGAAGGCTTCCTCTTTGATGAAAGTGGCAAGATTACAGGTGTTGTAGCTCGTGATTTGTTGACAGACCAAGTCTTTGAAATCAAGGCTCGCCTAGTTATTAACACAACTGGACCTTGGAGCGATAAGGTACGTAATTTGTCCAATAAGGGAACCCAATTCTCACAAATGCGCCCAACTAAGGGAGTTCACTTGGTAGTGGATTCAAGCAAGATCAAGGTTTCACAGCCAGTTTACTTTGATACAGGTTTGGGAGACGGCCGGATGGTCTTTGTCCTCCCACGTGAAAACAAGACTTACTTTGGTACAACGGATACAGACTACACAGGCGATTTGGAACATCCAAAAGTGACGCAGGAAGATGTAGATTATCTACTTGGTATTGTCAACAACCGCTTCCCAGAAGCCAATATCACCATTGATGATATCGAAAGCAGCTGGGCTGGTCTTCGTCCATTGATTGCAGGCAATAGCGCTTCTGACTACAATGGCGGAAATAACGGAACCATTAGTGATGAGAGCTTCAATAGCTTGATTGCGACTGTCGAAGCTTATCTCTCGAAAGAAAAAACGCGTGAAGATGTTGAATCTGCTGTTAGCAAGCTTGAAAGCAGCACTTCTGAAAAACACTTGGACCCATCTGCAGTTTCTCGTGGCTCTAGCTTGGATCGTGATGACAATGGCTTGTTGACCCTTGCTGGTGGTAAAATCACAGACTACCGTAAGATGGCTGAAGGAGCTATGGAGCGTGTGGTTGACATCCTCAAAGCCGAATTTGACCGTAGCTTTAAACTCATCAACTCGAAGACTTACCCTGTTTCAGGTGGAGAATTGAACCCAGCAAATGTGGACTCAGAAATTGAAGCCTTTGCGCAACTTGGAGTTTCACGTGGTTTGGATAGCAAGGAAGCTCACTATCTAGCAAATCTTTACGGTTCAAATGCACCGAAGGTCTTTGCCCTTGCTCACAGCTTGGAACAAGCGCCAGGACTCAGCTTGGCAGATACCTTGTCCCTTCACTATGCAATGCGCAATGAGTTGGCTCTTAGCCCAGTTGACTTCCTCCTTCGTCGTACCAACCACATGCTCTTCATGCGTGATAGTTTGGATAGCATCGTTGAGCCAGTTTTGGATGAAATGGGACGATTCTATGATTGGACAGAAGAAGAAAAAGCAGCCTACCGTGTGGATGTCGAGGCAGCTCTTGCTCAAAACGATTTGGCAGAACTAAAAAATTAAGAAAAATTAGAAGAGAGGGAGGGTAGCATTCCTTGTCGCCCGCCCCTTCTTTTAAATGGAGACAAAGATATGATGAAAGAATTATTTGGAGAATTTTTGGGGACCTTAATCCTGATCCTCCTAGGAAATGGTGTTGTTGCAGGTGTGGTTCTTCCCAAAACCAAGAGCAACAATTCAGGATGGATCGTGATTACTATGGGATGGGGAATTGCTGTAGCCGTTGCGGCCTTTGTATCTGGCACGCTCAGTCCAGCCCACCTAAATCCAGCTGTGACGTTTGCGATGGCCTTAAAAGGAACGCTCTCTTGGGCTTCTGTTTTCCCTTATATCCTAGCCCAATTTGCAGGAGCGATGGTGGCTCAGATTTTGGTTTGGTTGCAATTCAAACCACATTATGAGGCAGAAGAAAACGCAGGAAATATCCTAGCAACCTTCAGTACTGGCCCTGCCATCAAGAACACAGTATCCAACTTGGTTAGCGAAATCCTTGGAACCTTTGTTTTGCTCTTGACAATCTTTGCCTTGGGGCTCTATGACCTTCAGGCAGGATTAGGGACCTTTGCAGTGGGGACCTTGATTGTCGGTATCGGTCTTTCACTAGGTGGGACAACTGGTTATGCCTTGAACCCAGCTCGTGACCTTGGCCCTCGCATCATGCACAGCATCTTACCAATTCCAAATAAGGGAGACGGAGACTGGTCTTATGCTTGGATTCCTGTTGTAGGACCTATCCTCGGTGCAGCCCTAGCAGTTCTCGTATTTTCACTTTTCTAAGATAAAAGAGTTATTGGCAATAGAGTTTGAGATGGAAATCTCAGGCTCTTTTTTGATGGCCAAAACATTAATATTTTAACTTATCTTAAAATAAGCTAAAACCAATTTTTAAGTTATGGTAAACAGTTGAAAAAAAGGCTGATAAAGTGGTAAAATGTTAGGAAGATAAGGCAGTAATTGCTGATTTGCATAGCTTTTCTGAAAATTTACAAAAAAGAAGTCGAATATGAAAAAAAAGAGAACATTTTATATTTTTTGTGCTCAAACATTTCTGTATTTCGTTATTTTGCTTGGTTTGCTTTATTTTTTTAGTTACCTTGGACAGGGGCAAGGTGGCTTTATCTATAACGAATTTTAACTCAAAGGAGAAAACCTATTGTGTCAAATAAACCCATAGTTGATATGATTGAAACGATTGAGCACTTTGCTCAGACACAAGCTAGTTATCCTGTTTACAACGTTTTGGGGCGAGAGCATACTTATGGAGATTTGAAGGTTGATTCGGATAGTTTGGCTGCAGCCATTGATCAGTTGAATTTGCCAGAAAAATCTCCAGTCGTCGTTTTTGGTGGTCAGGAATATGAGATGTTGGCTACCTTTGTAGCGCTAACTAAGTCAGGTCATGCCTATATCCCCATCGATAGCCATTCAGCCTTGGAACGAGTTTCCGCTATCGTAGAAGTAGCAGAACCGAGCTTGATTATTGCCATCTCGAATTTTTCATTAGAGCAAACTAGCATACCGATGCTGAATTTAGAGCAAGTCCATGAAGCTTTTGCTCAAGCTTCTAGCTACGAGATGAACCATCCAGTCAAGGGAGATGATAATTACTACATTATCTTTACTTCTGGTACGACCGGTAAGCCTAAGGGAGTGCAGATTTCCCATGACAATCTCCTCAGCTTTACCAACTGGATGATTACAGATAAGGAATTTGCGACACCAAGTCGTCCACAAATGCTGGCCCAACCACCCTACTCTTTTGACCTATCTGTCATGTACTGGGCACCGACCTTGGCACTTGGTGGCACGCTTTTCGCTCTTCCTTCAGCCATTACTCAGGACTTCAAAAAACTCTTTGCGACCATCTTTTCCTTGCCAATCGCTATCTGGACCTCGACGCCTTCCTTTGCAGATATGGCCATGTTGTCAGAAGACTTTAATAGTGAGAAAATGCCAGGAATCACGCATTTCTACTTTGATGGTGAAGAATTGACGGTCAAAACAGCTCAAAAACTGCGCGAGCGATTCCCAAATGCTCGTATTATCAATGCCTACGGACCAACAGAAGCGACAGTAGCCCTATCAGCAGTTGCCGTAACAGACGAAATGTTGAAGACTCTCAAACGCCTACCAATCGGCTATACCAAGGCGGATTCTCCAACCTTTATCATTGATGAGGAAGGGAAGAAAGTTCCAAATGGTGAACAGGGAGAAATCATCGTTTCTGGGCCAGCTGTTTCAAAAGGTTATATGAATAATCCTGAAAAAACAGCAGAAGCTTTCTTTGAATTCGAAGGTCTGCCGGCCTACCACACAGGGGATGTAGGAACTATGACAGATGAGGGCTTGCTTCTCTACGGTGGACGGATGGACTTCCAGATTAAGTTTAATGGTTATCGTATTGAGCTTGAAGATGTTTCGCAAAATCTTAATAAGTCTCGCTTTATAGAATCAGCTGTTGCTGTCCCACGCTATAACAAGGATCACAAGGTACAAAATTTACTGGCCTATGTCATCTTAAAAGATGGTGTTCATGAGCAGTTTGAACGGGATATCGATATAACCAAGGCTATCAAGGGAGACTTGGCTGATATCATGATGTCCTATATGATGCCGTCTAAATTCCTATACCGAGACAGCTTACCGCTGACTCCTAATGGTAAGATTGACATCAAGGGCTTGATTAACGAGGTAAACAGCCGATGATGGAATTTTTCAAACAGTTTCCTCATTTGGAACCTTATGGGAATCCACAGTATTTTCTATACATCATCGGTGCGACCTTGCCCATCTTTATCGGCCTCTTTTTCAAGAAACGTTTTGCCTTGTACGAGGTGCTTGTTAGTCTTTTCTTTATCCTAGCCATGTTGACAGGTGGGAAGACGGATCAAATCAGTGCTCTCCTCCTTTATGTCGTTTGGCAGTTACTACTTGTTTTTTTCTACAAAAGGTACAGGAAAAAGCGGGATAGTCAGTGGGTGTTTTATCTGGTTAGCTTTTTATCTTTATTGCCAATTATCTTTGTGAAAGTAGCTCCTTCTATTCATGCTCCCCAGTCCTTGCTTGGCTTTTTGGGAATCTCATACTTGACTTTTCGTTCTGTTGGGATGATCATCGAGCTGAGAGATGGGGTGATTAGGGATTTCACCTTGTGGGAATTTCTCCGTTTTCTTCTCTTTATGCCGACCTTCTCAAGTGGTCCCATTGATCGTTTTAAACGCTTCAATGAAAATTATCAGACTATTCCTGAGCGGGATGAGTTGATGGATATGCTGGAAGAGGCTGTCAAGTATACCATGCTTGGCTTTCTATATAAGTTTATCTTGGCCCATATTCTAGGAGAGATTTTGCTACCTCCTTTAAAGAACTTGGCCCTGCAGACTGGTGGCTTCTTTAACCATTATGCCCTAGCGGTCATGTACACTTTTGGTTTGGAATTGTTCTTTGATTTTGCAGGCTACTCTATGTTTGCCTTAGCCATTTCAAACTTAATGGGGATTCGTAGTCCTATAAACTTCAACAAGCCTTTTTTATCAAGGGATTTAAAGGAATTTTGGAATCGTTGGCACATGAGCCTGTCTTTTTGGTTCCGTGACTTTGTCTTTATGCGGATGGTCATGGTGTTGACTAGAAAGAAGGTCTTTAAGAATCGCAATGTGACTTCAAGTGTCGCCTATATTGTAAATATGCTGATTATGGGATTTTGGCACGGAGTGACCTGGTACTACATCGCCTACGGACTCTTTCATGGGATTGGACTGGTCATCAATGACGCTTGGGTTCGCAAGAAAAAAGCACTCAATAAAGAACGCAAAAAAGCTGGGAAGGCTGCTTTACCTGAGAATCGCTGGATTCAGTTGCTTGGCATGGTTGTCACCTTCCATGTCGTCATGTTTTCATTCTTGATCTTTTCTGGATTCTTGAATGATTTGTGGTTTAAAAAATAAAAGGAAATAAAATATGGATATCAAATCAGAAGTTATCGAAATTATTGATGAGTTGTTTATGGAAGATGTTTCTGACATGATGGATGAGGACCTCTTTGATGCAGGTGTCTTGGATAGCATGGGAACGGTTGAATTGATTGTTGAGATTGAAAATCGTTTTGACATTCGTGTTCCAGTGACGGAGTTCGGTCGTGATGACTGGAATACGGCTAATAAAATCGTAGCAGGTATCACGGAGTTAAAGAATGCTTAAGCGTTTGTGGTTAATCTTTGGTCCACTGCTTCTTGCTAGTTTTCTTGTTTTCTTACTAATCTTTTTCTATCCAAGCAATCTAAGTCATAATTTGACTGAAGAAAAATATTCTGCAGCAGCGATTAGTTCGGAGAGCTTTAAAGAGAGAAGCCAAAAAGTGAGAGCCTTTACAGAACCCAATATGCGCTTTATCCCTTTTCTAGGGTCAAGTGAGTGGATCCGTTTTGATAGTATGCATCCAGCGGTCTTGGCAGAGAAGTATAGCCGTCCCTATCGTCCTTATTTTTTGGGTCAGGCAGGAGCAGCCTCTCTCAATCAGTATTTTGGTTTGCAGCAAATCTTGCCAGAAATTGAGGGAAAGCAGGCGGTGTTTGTCATCTCTCCTCAGTGGTTTACAGAGGAGGACTATGAGCCAGCATTCTTCCAAAACTACTTTAACAACGATCAGTTGACATCCTTTCTAGAAAATCAATCGGGAGATATAGGAGCCAAACATGCGGCTAAACGTCTCTTAAAGCAAAATCCAGGAGTCTCTATGAAGGGCATCGTTGAGAAGCTGTCAAAGGGTGAGGAATTATCAGAGATCGACCATGCTATTATCAAGGCTTTTGCACGTTTTAATGAGCGTCAGGCCTCTCTATTTGGGCAATTTTCCATTCGAGGAAAACTCAAGTACAAGGAACACGTGGAGAACTATTTAAAAGATCTTCCAGATCAATTTTCTTATGAAGAGTTAGAAAAAATTGCTCGAAAGGATGCAGAAGCCAATACCAATAATAACGATATGGGAATTGAAAATCAATTTTATAAGACTCAGGTGAAAGACTACCTAGAGAAGTATAAGGGCTATCAAAAAAATTACAATTTCCTCAAGTCGTCTGAATATAATGATTTGCAGTTGGTTCTCAATCAATTTGCAAAATCAAAGGTCAATGTCCTTTTTGTGATCCAGCCTGTCAATAAAAAATGGATGGCCCATACAGGGCTCAGCGAGGAAATGTACCAACATGCTGTGGAAAAAATTCGTTACCAGTTAGAAAGTCAAGGCTTTACCAACATTGCTGACTTTTCTAAAAAAGGCGGAGATCCCTACTTTGTTAAGGATACTATTCATATTGGCTGGTTGGGCTGGCTGGCTTTTGATAAGGTTGTCAATCCCTTCTTGACGGATCCAACTCCAGCTCCAGACTACCAGATGAATGACCGCTTCTTTAGCACGGACTGGGCGACCTATGATGGGAACATCAAAGATTTCCAATAAAATGAGTTAAAAGTTTGGGATTTGAATCCAAGCTTTTTTGTTTAAATGGCGAATATTTAAGATGCAAATAGGTCAAAAGTTTCAAAATTTTTAGAAATAGCGTATAATATAAAAGAGAAAAAGAAAGGGATTTTAAAATGAACAAACGTTCTTTGTTACCTGTCTTATCGACAGCCCTGTTAGCTCCAGCCTTCTTAGCTGGACAAGTATACGCTGAAGAAGCGACAACTCCTGCAGAAAGTTCAGCTGTCGTAGCGACTCCAGCTACGTCGGCGACTCCAGCTCCTGTTGAGAGCCCTGCGGTACCGGAAACTTCAGCAACTTCAGAAGCGGTTGCACCTGCAGAAACTCCGTCAGCTCCTGCTGAATCTACTAAAAGCGAAGAAAAGGACACCGTTATCTTACACACTAATGATGTCCATGGTCGTATTGTAGAGGAAAAGGGAGTAATTGGTGATGCTAAGTTAGCGACTGTCATTGAGCAGGAACGCGCGAAATCAAATCAAAATACTCTGGTTGTTGATGCGGGAGACGCTTTCCAAGGTTTACCGATTTCCAACTCTACAAAGGGTGAAGCACGCGCCGAAATTCTCAATCAGATGCAGTATGATGCCATGGCAGTAGGAAACCATGAGTTTGACTTTGGTTTAGACGAAGCTAAAAAATACAAGGAAATCTTGAAATTCCCATTACTTAGCTCAAATACCTATGTCAATGGTGCTCGTCTCTTTGAAGCTTCCACAATCGTTGATAAAGATAAGACTGTGGAAGGTGATGAGTTTGTTGTAATCGGTGTAACAACACCTGAAACAGCTACCAAAACTCACCCTAAAAATGTCAAAGGGGTAACCTTTACAGATCCAATCTCCGAGGTGAATAAGGTTATCGAAGAAGTTCAAGCCAAGGCACGTACAGAAGGCAAGGACTACAAACACTATGTTGTGCTGGCTCATTTGGGTGTGGATACCACAACTCCAGTCGAGTGGCGTGGTTCAACCTTGGCAGAAGCTCTATCTAAAAATCCTCGTTTGAAAGGGAAACGTGTAACAGTAATCGATGGTCACTCTCATACAGTAGAATCAACGACCTATGGAGATAATGTTACCTATAACCAGACGGGAAGCTACCTTCATAATGTAGGAAAAATCACCTACAAATCACGTCAGCTTTTGGGCAATCCAACTCAGATTCCGGCTGCTGATGCTAAAAAATTACCAGCCAATCCAACAGTTGAAAAACTAGTCAAAGACATTAAACAAAAATACGATGCTGAAAATGCTGTTGAAGTCGTTTCAAACAGCCCTGTAGAACTCAACGGAGATCGTGAAAATGTTCGGGTTCGTGAAACTAACCTCGGAAACGTCGTAGCAGACTCGCTCTATCAGTATGGTCAAACAGGATTTAGCCATCTGACTGACATCGCTGTGACAAATGGTGGTGGCTTGCGTGAAACTATTGCAAAAGGCAAACCGATTACGAAAGGAAATGTCATTGCGGTTCTTCCATTTGGAAATACCATCTCACAAATCCAAGTGACTGGGCAACAAGTATTGGATATGTTTGAAAAATCACTCGGATCTATCTTGCAGGTCGATAAGGATGGCAAGAAGGTCTTGGATGAGAACGGCCAACCATTGTTAGAGCCAAGTGGAGGCTTCTTACAAGTTTCAGGTGTGAAGGTCTACTATGATACCAACCTACCATCAGGCAAACGTGTCTTGGCTATCCAGGTTAAAAACCGTGCGACTGGTCGTTATGAACTACTGGACCTCGCCAAAACTTACTATCTTGCAACCAATGATTTCCTAGCTGCGGGTGGTGATGGCTACACTATGTTGGGTGGCGCGCGTGAAGAAGGTCCATCTATGGATGCAGCCTTTGAAGAGTATCTGAAAACCGCTGATTTGACCCAGTATGAAAAGATTAATCCGAACTCACGGACGATTTCTGTGGATTCTACAACTTTTATCTTACCTAGGAAAGACAATGATCAGATCAGTTCTGCTAACAAACAAGATTACAAGGATTTAGTGTCTTACTTGTTAGATGGGAAAATAAATTCTGATAAAAAACATCAACATATAGTAGAAGATGATACACAAATAGACCTTCGAACTAATCAAGGTCAAGAGATATCCGTGATAAAAGATGAAGTACAATCACATTCAACAGTTGGAGGAGAAACTGTTCAAGTATCGGATCAGACTACTAATGACTATACAAAGAAGGCAGTTGTCTCAGAAAAAGCTCTTCCAAATACAGGAAGTGAACAGTCCATCTTCTTGCTCTTGATGGGAATGGTAGCTGGTTTGGCAGGTATCTTATCGAGTCGAAAACCAAAGCAAAAATAGGTTAAATTTTACATCTAGAAGCGTCTAGGGAAACGTTTTTACGCCTTTTTCCCTTGACTCTTTTTTGGTTTATGATATAATTAACCAGTAAAGAATCGGTGGCTATCTCTATTTTTTACGAAAAAGATAGCTAGGGAAGGAGTAACACATGAGACAGCTTGCGCAGGAAATCGATAACTTTTTAAACGAGGTGATCTTGAGATCTGAGAACCAGCATGAAATTTTGATCGGGCATTGTACCAGTGATGTTGCCTTGACCAATACTCAGGAACACATCCTCATGCTCTTGTCAGAAGAATCCCTAACCAACTCGGAGTTGGCCCGTCGTCTTAACGTCAGTCAGGCGGCAGTGACCAAGGCTATCAAGTCTTTGGTCAAAGAGGGCATGTTAGAGACATCCAGAGATCCAAAGGATGCGCGTGTGATCTTTTATCAACTGACAGAGCTAGCTCGACCGGTGGCAGAGGAACACCACCATCATCATGAACACACGCTCTTAGCCTATGAACAAGTGGCAAGTCAGTTTACTCCAAATGAACAAGAAGTGATCCAGCGGTTTTTAACTGCTTTAGTAGGAGAAATCAAATAATGCGGTATATTACAGTAGAGGACTTGTCTTTCTATTATGACAAGGAACCTGTCCTCGAGCATATCAACTATAGTGTTGATAGTGGGGAGTTTGTCACCCTGACTGGTGAAAATGGAGCTGCCAAGACGACGCTGATCAAGGCTAGTCTAGGCATCTTGCAGCCAAGATTTGGCAAGGTAACCATCTCAAAGACAAATACTCATGGGAAAAAACTTAGGATAGCTTATCTCCCGCAGCAGATAGCTAGTTTTAATGCTGGCTTTCCGAGTACGGTTTATGAATTTGTCAAGTCGGGTCGCTATCCTCGAAAGGGTTGGTTCCGTCGTTTGAATGCCCATGATGAGGAGCATATCAAGGCTAGTCTAGACTCAGTTGGTATGTGGGAACACCGTGATAAACGGATTGGTTCCCTCTCTGGTGGGCAAAAACAACGGGCGGTTATTGCACGGATGTTTGCTTCTGACCCAGATATCTTTGTCCTAGATGAGCCGACGACAGGGATGGATGCGGGGAGCAAAAATGAATTTTACGAACTCATGCACCACAGTGCCCACCATCATGGTAAGGCCGTTTTGATGATTACCCATGATCCTGAGGAGGTCAAGGACTATGCGGATCGCAATATCCATCTAGTGCGCAATCAAGACTCGCCGTGGCGTTGTTTCAACGTTCACGAAAGTGACCAGGAGGTGGACCATGCTTAGTTTGTTATCTTATGACTTCATGCAGCGTGCCTTCTTGGCGGTCATTGCCATGAGTCTCTTTTCTCCAGTTCTTGGGACTTTCCTTATCTTACGTCGTCAGAGTTTGATGAGTGATACCCTCAGTCACGTTTCTCTATCAGGAGTAGCCTTTGGTCTGGTTTTGGGGATTTCTCCAACCATTTCAACCATTGTTATCGTCTTGATCGCAGCGGTCTTTTTGGAGTATCTCCGGACAGTCTATAAGAACTTTATGGAAATCGGAACTGCCATCCTCATGTCAACAGGACTTGCGGTGTCACTTATTGTCATGAGTAAGGGGAAAAGTTCGAGTTCCATGAGTTTGGACCAATATCTCTTTGGTTCGATTGTGACCATTAGCCAGGAGCAGGTGATTTTCCTCTTTGCCATTGCGGCGGTCGTTTTACTCTTGACTTTCTTATTCTTGCGACCAATGTATATCCTGACCTTTGATGAGGACACGGCCTTTGTGGATGGCTTACCCGTTCGTACCATGTCTATCCTCTTTAACATGGTGACAGGGGTGGCCATTGCCCTTATGATTCCAGCTGCAGGAGCCCTTTTGGTGTCGACCATTATGGTCTTGCCAGCTAGCATTGCCCTTCGTCTGGGGAAAAACTTCAAATCCGTTATGTTACTAGCCAGCGCTATTGGCTTTTTGGGAATGGTGGCAGGACTTTATATTTCCTACTATGCGGAAACACCTGCTAGCGCTAGTATCACCATTATCTTTGTAGCTGTCTTTTTGTTAGTCAGTCTACTGAAACGTTTTATCAAATAGGAGAATGAAATGAAAAAAATTAGCTTACTACTGGCTAGTCTATGTGCTCTGTTTTTAGTGGCTTGTTCCAATCAAAAACAGGCAGATGGGAAACTCAATATCGTGACAACCTTTTACCCTGTCTACGAATTTACCAAACAAGTCGCAGGAGATACTGCTAATGTAGAACTTCTCATCGGTGCTGGTACAGAACCCCATGAGTATGAACCGTCTGCCAAGGCAGTTGCCAAAATCCAAGACGCAGATACCTTTGTCTATGAAAATGAAAATATGGAAACTTGGGTTCCAAAATTGCTAGAATCCTTGGATAAGAAAAAGGTGAAAACCATCAAGGCGACAGGCGATATGCTCCTCTTGCCAGGTGGTGAGGAAGAAGAGGAAGGGCATGATCATGGTGGTGAAGGTCACCATCACGACTACGATCCCCACGTTTGGCTTTCACCAGCACGCGCCATCAAACTGGTAGAGCATATCCGTGACAGCTTGTCAGCAGATTATCCTGATAAAAAAGAGACTTTTGAGAAGAATGCGGCTGCCTATATCGTAAAATTGCAAGCATTGGATAAGGCCTACACAGATGGCTTGTCTCAAGCCAAACAAAAGAGCTTTGTGACCCAGCACGCTGCCTTTAACTACCTTGCCTTGGACTACGGTCTCAAGCAAGTATCCATCTCAGGTCTCTCACCAGATGCAGAGCCATCAGCAGCACGTTTGGCAGAGTTGACAGAGTATATCAAGAAAAACAAGATTTCTTATATCTACTTTGAGGAAAATGCCTCACAAGCCCTAGCTAATACACTCTCAAAAGAAACAGGTGTCAAACTAGACGTGCTCAATCCGCTAGAAAGTCTGACAGAAGAAGCAACCAAGGCTGGTGAGGACTATATCTCCGTGATGGAGAAAAACCTCAAAGCTTTGAAACAGACAACGGACCAAGAAGGACCAGAAATCGAGCCAGAGAAGGAAGAAAACACCAAGACAGTTCACAATGGTTACTTTGAGGATGCAGATGTCAAAGATCGTACCTTGAGTGACTATGTTGGCAACTGGCAGTCGGTCTATCCTTTCCTTGAGGATGGAAATTTTGATCAAGTCTTTGACTACAAGGCTAAGTTGACTGGCAAGATGACCAAGGATGAGTACAAGGCCTACTATAGAAAAGGCTATCAGACAGATGTGACCAAAATCAACATCACGGACAACACTATGGAATTTGTTCAAGGTGGCCAAAGCAAGAAATTCACCTACAAGTATGTCGGCAAGAAAATCTTGACATATAAGAAAGGCAATCGTGGTGTGCGCTTCCTCTTTGAAGCGACAGATGCGGACGCTGGACAGTTCAAGTATGTTCAGTTTAGTGACCACAATATCGCTCCAGTTAAGGCAGAACATTTCCATATCTTCTTTGGAGGTACTAGCCAAGAAGCCCTCTTTGAAGAGATGGATAACTGGCCAACCTACTATCCAGATAACCTATCTGGCCAAGAAATCGCCCAAGAAATGTTGGCGCATTGATGCAAGAGAGAATCCCGCAAATCTGCGGGATTTTTTGCTAGAAACGATTAGGTTGTTAGGTATTATAGTATCACAGATGTACTGTTCACAATGTGATAAAGAAGTCATTTTCTATTGGCTGATTCTCACTAGCTGAAGAATGTAAAAGCTACGATTGTACAAATTATAGAATCTTTTCAGGGGATTTAGGAAGGAATCTTAGTCATATTGACGCTGCTATCGCTTTTTGTTATAGTCAAAGAGAGAGCAGTCTGGAAGCATAGTTTATTCACAGTCTGTGGATAAGTCTAGAAGGAAATGATATACAACTCAGGGAGTTGAAGTATCCTGATAATAGTTCCGTATATTAGCAACTTGCTAGAGAGATAGTAGAAATCCTAGTACAGAGCCATTTGACAAAGGTGTGTTTAGCGTGAAGGCTTCCAAGTCTAAGAGCTGGATTCTGGAGAAACTAGTTTTTAGGAATGTTTTCTTATCCACAAGTTGTGGATAACTTTGTAAACAAGAGAAAGAGATACGAGATGATGACGAAAATAAAACCGCATGGACCATTACCAAGTCAGGCCCAGCTGGATTATTTAGAGGATGAACTAGCTGCTTTTATCCATTTTGGCCCCAATACCTTTTATGACCAGGAATGGGGAAGTGGGCAAGAGGATCCCAAGCGTTTTAACCCGGCCAAGTTGGATGCGCGTGAATGGGTTCGAGTGCTCAAAGAAACAGGTTTTAAAAAGCTGATTTTGGTGGTGAAGCACCACGATGGCTTTGTCCTCTACCCGACAGCACATACAGATTATTCGGTCAAGGCTAGCTCTTGGAGGGATGGAAAGGGGGACTTGCTCCTTGAGGTTTCCCAAGCTGTGACTGAGTTTGATATGGATATGGGAGTGTATTTGTCTCCTTGGGATGCTCACAGTCCCCTCTATCACGTGGACCGAGAAGCGGATTACAATGCCTACTATCTGGCTCAATTGAAGGAAATTTTATCAAATCCTGCCTATGGGAATGTCGGTAAGTTCACTGAGGTGTGGATGGATGGTGCTCGAGGCGAAGGGGCCCAGAAAGTCAACTATGAGTTTGAGACTTGGTTTGAAACCATTCGTGACTTGCAGGGCGATTGTTTGATTTTCTCAACTGAAGGGACCAGTATTCGCTGGATTGGAAATGAACGAGGCTATGCAGGGGATCCCTTGTGGCAAAAAGTCAAGCCAGACCAGTTGGGGACAGAGGCGGAATTAGATTATCTACAGCACGGAGACCCCTTTGGGACGCTATTTTCAATCGGTGAGGCAGATGTTTCTCTTCGGCCGGGCTGGTTTTACCATGAGGATCAGGATCCCAAGTCTCTCGAGGAGTTGGTCGAAATCTACTTTCACTCAGTAGGGCGGGGTACACCTCTCTTACTCAATATTCCGCCAAACCAAGATGGACTCTTTGACGAAAAGGATATCCAGCGTCTCTATGAATTTGCTGCCTACCGTGACACACTCTATAGGGAAGATTTAGCTCTGGGAGCCAAGGTATCTGGCCCTGCTCTATCACCAGACTTTGCTTGTCATCATCTGACAGATGGACTGGAGGCTAGTTCTTGGGCAAGTGATGCAGAGTTGCCAATCCAGTTAGAGCTCGATTTAGAGTCACCTAAAACTTTTGATGTGATCGAGCTGAGGGAAGATTTGAATCTAGGACAACGCATCGCTGCTTTCCATGTTCAGGTAGAGTTGGATGGTGTCTGGCAGGAGTTTGGATCAGGATTTACAGTGGGCTATAAACGCCTTTTGCGAGGATCCATGGTAGAGGCTCAGAAGGTGCGTGTAATCATCACAGAGGCACAGGATTTGCCAGTATTAACTAAGATTTCACTCTATAAAACACCTAGCTTGTCAAAAAAAGAAGCTGTTCAGCAACTAGAGTTTTCAGAAAAAAGTCTAGTTGTGATTAAGGGAGAAAATGTCCACTTTACAGTTAAGCGGAGAGAATCTAGCAGTCCTTTAGAAGCTAAGATTTCGATTCAACCAGGGACAGGTGTGCATGGTGTCGCCTATCGGGACGAGATTCAAGTCCTTACGTTTCAAGCTGGTGAGACTGAAAAAAGGCTAACACTACCAACCTTGTATTTTGCAGGAGATAAAAGCTTAGATTTTTATCTGAATTTGACAGTAGATGGTCAGCTGGTTGACCAGCTTCAGGTCCAAATTTCATAAAAGAAGAACCTTTGCGCGATGCAAAGGTTCTTTTGGTTAGGAGTGATTTGGTAGCCAGCTGAGGGTGAAGGTCAGTTGCTCAGCTTTCAAGAGGTCTTGGTGTTGAATGCTAGATACTATGGTCTTGTCCAATCGGCATTCTTTGACAAAATTGAAGTGGCTGTGGTTTTGTTCAGCGTGGATATCTAACCATTTATTTTCCTTAGCTAGATAGACACGCAGATGGTCAAAGAGAGGGATTCCGAGGTCGTAGCTGGGTTTGCCTGGACAGGTCGGGTAGAATCCAAGAGCTGACCAGATGTACCAAGCAGAGAGACTGCCATTGTCCTCATCGCCAGGATAGGCTTGCCAGCTTGGGTGAAAGGCTTTCTGACGGAGCGTCTTGATGAGTAGAGCAGTGTAGTCTGGGTAGTTGCTGTAGCGAAAGAAATATGGAATATGGAAGCTAGGCTGGTTAGAGATGGCGACTTGTCCAAAGGGAGCTGTTGCCATCTCGCTCATTTCATGAATCTCGTAACCATAGCCGGTGGTTTCAAAGAGAGGAGCGTCCTGACAGGCTTTCAAAAGATAATTGCTGAAGGCTTCTTTTCCACCCATAAGCTGGATTAAGCCTGGGATGTTATGGAGGACGCCTAAAGTCGCTTGAATGGCAGAGCATTCGGCGTAGTCGCGTCCCCAACTATAGGGAGAGAAGTCAGGGCGGAAGTTTCCTTGGCTGTCTCGGGCTCGCATGTAACCTGTCTCAGCGTCAAATAGATGGCGGTAATTTTGTGACGCAGTTCTATAAGTTTCCGCGATGTCATTCTGACCAAGCTTTTCGGCACAGCTGGCGATACAAAAGTCACTATAGGCGTAGTCTAGGGTGTGGCTGACGCTTTCGTGGTGGTCGGTAGAGAGGTAGCCCAGTTCTTGGTATTGGGCTAGTCCGTGGAGGCCATTGATGCCGAGAGGGTCGGACTTGCTGGCTGTTTCAAGCATGGCCTGGAGGAGTTCTTCTTCTAGGTCGGGGGCCATGTCCTTGCAGGCGCTATCTGCGATAATGCCGTCCAATAGAGTACCAGGCATCATACCACGTTCATCTGGGGCTAGCCATTTTGGAAGGAATCCAGTATCGCGGTAGCTATTGAGGAAACCTTCTAGAAAGCGGTGATAGTGTTCTGGTATGATAAGGGCAAAGAGGGGGAAGGTGGTGCGGAAGGTATCCCAGAAACCATTGTTGCTAAAGAGGACACCGGGCTTGACAGTACCAGTAGCCAGGTCCATGTGGATGGATTGCCCTGATTCATCAACCTCATAAAAAGTCTGTGGGAAGAGGAAGAGTCTGTAAAGGCAGTGGTCAAAGAAGGTCCGGTCGGTTTCCCCTGTCTCCACGATATCAAAACGGTGGAGGAGATTTTCCCAGTTTGCTTGGGCATTTGCTTTACAGCTATCGAAGTCCGTTTGAGGTAGATTGAGCAGCGCTTGAGAAGGAGAAATAAAGGAAGTCGCTAGTTGAATCTCGGCATGGCTATCTGCGAAGTCAATCCGCCAGTCTCCGCTTTCTTGGTTGACAGCAAGAATATCCGTATTTATTTGTAGGGCGGTGAAGAGTATCAGTGGATTTTTATTGGTCTCTGTTTTGCCTTCTTGTCTTAGGGACAGAGTCCGCTTATCTACCTGCTCCACTGTCAGTTCATCTGCTGCGTGAAGATAGAGGGCGAGGGCTTTGCCTTGCTTTTGCTCTAGGCGCATAGAAGCGCCATAGCAAGTCGGTGTGAGCTGGGTTTCAATCTGATAGCGCAGAGAAAAGAGTTTCAAATAGTGAGGCTGGAAGCAAGCTTTATCTATATCATAAGAAGACTGGCGGTGAAAGAGACTGTCTCCCCCAAGCTGACCTGTGACAGGTGTCAGAAGGAGCCACGAGTAGTCCCCAATCCAAGGGCTGGGCTGGTGGGTTAAGCGAATCCCCTGAAAGATGGGCAGATGCGGATCGAAGAACCAAGCTCCCTCCTGGTCACTGGTCTGGGGCACAAAATAATTCATCCCAAAAGGCACGCCCGTGTAGGGCAGGGTATTTCCCCGAGAGAAGGCATGCTTGCTAGCAGTCCCAAAGCGGGTATCGATGGTTTCAAGTAGTGGTTTCATGGTATTTCCTTTAGCTGTTTTTCTACATTATATCAGAAAAATGAGGCCTTTAGATATGGGGTTCGAAAGTAAGCAATTTTGTAGAAAAATGACTATCATTTGTGTATGTATTTTCTGTCTCAAAAACTATATACTGAACATGAAACTTGTTTGAAAGAGGAAACTGCACGATGATTTATTCGAAAGAAATTGTTAGAAAATGGCTGGATGAAGTAGCGGAGCGGGCTAAGGACCATCCGGAGTGGGTGGATGTCTTCGAGCGTTGCTATACAGACACCTTGGACAATACGGTCGAGATTCTAGAAGATGGCTCAACTTTTGTCTTGACAGGGGATATTCCTGCTATGTGGCTTCGGGATTCGACAGCCCAACTCAGACCCTACCTGCACGTGGCTAAAAGAGATCCTCTCTTGCGTCAGACCATTGCAGGTTTGGTCAAGCGTCAGATGACTTTGGTGCTCAAGGATCCTTATGCCAATTCCTTCAATATTGAGGAAAACTGGAAGGGGCACCATGAGACTGATCACACAGAGCTTAATGGCTGGATTTGGGAACGCAAGTACGAGGTGGATTCGCTTTGCTATCCTTTGCAGCTGGCTTATCTCCTTTGGAAAGAGACTGGCGAGACCAGTCAGTTTGATGAGACTTTTGTCGCAGCGACCAAGGAAATTCTTCATCTTTGGACAGTGGAACAAGACCACAAGAACTCTCCTTATCGTTTTGTCCGTGATACGGACCGCAAGGAAGATACTCTGGTAAATGATGGCTTTGGACCTGCCTTTGCAGTGACAGGTATGACCTGGTCAGCCTTTCGTCCGAGTGATGACTGCTGCCAGTATAGCTATTTGATTCCGTCCAATATGTTTGCTGTAGTGGTCTTGGGTTATGTTCAAGAAATCTTTGCAGAACTGGATCTAGCTGATAACCAAAACATCGTGGCAGACGCTAAACGCCTGCAAGCTGAAATCCAAGAAGGCATCGAAAATTACGCTTACACAACTAACAGCAAGGGTGAAAAGATTTACGCCTTTGAAGTGGATGGTTTAGGAAATGCCAGCATCATGGACGATCCAAATGTACCAAGTTTGTTGGCGGCGCCTTATCTGGGCTATTGCGACATTGAAGACGAAGTGTATCAAGCTACACGCCGCACTATTCTGAGCCCTGAAAATCCATATTTCTACCAAGGGAAATACGCTAGTGGCCTAGGAAGTTCTCATACCTTCTATCGCTATATCTGGCCCATTGCCCTTTCTATCCAAGGCTTGACAACAAGAGATAAGGCAGAGAAGAAATTCTTGCTGGACCAGCTGGTTGCCTGCGATGGTGGAACCGGTGTGATGCACGAAAGCTTCCACGTAGACGATCCGACTCTCTACTCTCGTGAATGGTTCTCCTGGGCCAACATGATGTTCTGCGAGTTAGTCTTGGATTACTTGGATATCCGCTAATACTCTTCAAAAATCTCTTCAAACCACGTCAGCTTCGCCTTGCCGTACTCAAGTACAGCCTGCGGCTAGCTTCCTAGTTTGCTTTTTGATTTTCATTGAGTATAAGGAGCTCGCTTTAGTTTCACCGATTCTTGTCAGAATCACACCTTTACATTTAAAACGTTAAAATTTAAGTTAGAATGAGGTTTTACTCATGGAAAATGTTGTTGTACATATTATCTCACATAGTCACTGGGATCGTGAGTGGTACTTGCCTTTTGAAAGCCACCGTATGCAGTTGGTGGAATTATTTGACAATCTCTTTGAGCTCTTTGAAAATGACCCTGAGTTCAAGAGTTTCCACTTAGATGGACAAACCATTGTCCTCGATGACTATTTGGAAATTCGTCCTGAAAATCGCGATAAGGTTCAAGGTTACATCGACCAAGGCAAACTTAAAATTGGTCCCTTTTACATCTTGCAGGATGACTACTTGATTTCTAGCGAAGCCAACGTCCGCAATACCTTGATTGGTCAAGCAGAATGTGCAAAATGGGGCAAATCCACTCAGATTGGTTACTTCCCAGATACCTTTGGAAATATGGGACAAGCTCCCCAAATCCTTCAAAAATCAGGCATTCACGTGGCAGCCTTTGGCCGTGGTGTGAAGCCGATTGGATTTGACAACCAAGTTCTCGAAGATGAGCAGTTTACTTCCCAGTTTTCAGAAATGTACTGGCAGGGCGCGGACGGAAGTCGTGTTCTCGGTATCCTCTTTGCCAACTGGTATAGTAATGGGAATGAAATCCCAGTTGATAAGGACGAAGCCTTGGCCTTTTGGAAACAAAAATTGTCAGACGTGCGTGACTATGCTTCGACCAACCAATGGTTGATGATGAACGGATGTGATCACCAGCCTGTACAGCGAAATCTGAGTGAAGCCATTCGTGTGGCAAATGAACTCTTCCCAGATGTGACCTTTGTGCATAGTTCATTTGACGACTATATCCACGCAGTAGAAAGTGCTCTGCCGGAGCAACTATCTACGGTTACAGGTGAGTTGACCAGTCAAGAAACAGATGGCTGGTACACACTTGCCAATACTTCTTCATCCCGTATTTACCTTAAACAAGCTTTCCAAAAAAACAGTAACTTGCTAGAACAAGTGGTGGAACCATTGACGGTCATCACTGGCGGCCACAACCACAAGGACCAGTTGACCTATGCTTGGAAAGTCCTTCTACAAAATGCACCCCATGATAGTATCTGTGGCTGTAGTGTGGACGAGGTTCACCGTGAGATGGAGACACGTTTTGCTAAGGTCAATCAAGTCGGAAACTTTGTGAAAACTAACCTTCTCAACGAGTGGAAGGGTAAAATTGCAACTCAGGAAGCTCAAAACGACCATCTCTTTACGGTTATCAATACAGGCTTGCATGACAAGGTTGATACTGTCAGCACAGTGATTGATGTGGCGACTTGTGATTTCAAAGAATTGCACCCAACAGAAGGCTATAAGAAGATGGCAGCCTTGACCTTGCCAAACTACCGTGTCGAAGACTTGGAAGGACATGCTGTAGAAGCGAAAATCGAAGATTTGGGAGCTAATTTTGAGTATGATTTACCAAAAGACAAGTTCCGTCAGGCTCGTATCGCTCGACAAGTGCGCGTGACAGTGCCGGTTCATCTGGCACCACTTTCTTGGACAACCTTCCAATTGCTTGAAGGAGAACAAGAACACCGTGACGGTATTTACCAAAATGGAGTGATTGATACGCCATTTGTAACGGTAAGTGTGGATGAAAACATCACAGTCTACGACAAGACAACTCATGAAGCTTATGAAGATGTTGTTCGCTTTGAAGACCGTGGTGACATCGGAAATGAGTACATCTACTTCCAACCAAAAGGAACAGAACCTATCTACGCCGAGCTGAAAGGCTATGAAGTTTTGGAAAATACAGCTCGTTTTGCCAAGATTTTGCTCAAGCATGAATTGACAATTCCAGTAAGTGCAGACGAAAAATTGGATGCAGAACAAAGAGGCATCATCGAGTTTATGACGCGTGAAGCTGGGCGCTCAGAAGAATTGACAAGCATTCTTCTTGAAACAGAGATGACCGTCTTTGTTGACAATCCACAAATTCGTTTCAAGACTCGCTTTACTAACACAGCCAAGGACCACCGTATCCGTCTCTTGGTTAAGACTCATAACACTCGTCCAAGCAATGACTCTGAAAGTATCTATGAGGTGGTGACAAGACCAAACAAACCAGCTGCTTCTTGGGAAAATCCTGAAAATCCACAACACCAACAAGCCTTTGTCAGCCTTTATGATGATGAAAAAGGGGTGACGGTGGCTAATAAAGGACTGCACGAGTATGAAATCCTTGGAGATGACACTATTGCAGTGACCATTCTTCGTGCCTCAGGTGAGTTAGGAGACTGGGGTTACTTCCCAACACCAGAGGCTCAGTGCTTGCGCGAGTTTGAAGTCGAGTTTGCTCTGGAATGCCACCAAGCAGGGGAACGCTTCTCAGCTTTCCGTCGTGCCAAAGCCTTTCAAACACCATTCACTAGTCTTCAGGTCGCTAAACAAGAAGGAAGTGTGGCAGCGACTGGCAGCCTCTTGAGCCATGCGGCGCTCAGCTTACCACAAGTCTGCCCGACAGCCTTTAAGGTAGCTGAAAATGAAGAAGGATATGTTTTCCGTTACTACAATATGAGCCAAGAAAATGTGCGCATATCTGAACACCAACAAACCATTCTTGACTTACTTGAGCGACCATATCCAGTTCATTCAGGACTCTTAGCACCACAAGAAATTCGCACAGAATTGATCAAAAAAGAAGACATTTAACAGTTTTAAAGTGTTTGATAACTAATACTATGAGATAGAAAGGAGGGGCGAAAGAGTAAGGACTAACTACTGATTCGCCCCTTTTTATGGGAAGAACAATGACCATTGCAACGATTGATATCGGAGGGACTGGGATTAAGTTTGCCAGTCTGACTCCTGATGGGAAAATATTGGATAAGACAAGCATCCCAACTCCAGAAAGTTTGGAGGATCTACTAGCTTGGCTAGACCAACGCTTGTCAGAACAAGATTATAGTGGGATCGCCATGAGTGTTCCAGGCGCGGTCAATCAAGAAACAGGTGTGATTGAGGGAATCAGTGCCGTGCCTTATATTCATGGCTTTTCTTGGTATGAAGCTTTTGCTCATCATCAACTCCCTGTCCATCTAGAAAATGACGCCAACTGTGTTGGACTTAGTGAACTGCTGGCTCACCCAGAGATTGAAAATGCAGCCTGTGTCGTTATTGGGACAGGAATTGGCGGAGCTATGATTATCAATGGAAAACTTCACCGAGGTCGTCATGGCTTGGGAGGAGAGTTTGGCTATATGACAACCATTGCACCTGCTGAAAAACTCAACAACTGGTCGCTACTAGCCTCTACAGGAAACATGGTTCGCTACGTAATTGAAAAATCTGGTCAGACTGACTGGGATGGTCGCAAGATTTACCAAGAGGCCGCAGCAGGCAATGCTCTCTGTCAAGAAGCTATTTTGCGCATGAACCGCAATCTGGCGCAAGGTTTGCTCAATATTCAGTATCTGATTGATCCAGATGTCATTAGTCTGGGTGGCTCTATCAGCCAAAACCCTGATTTTATCCAAGGCGTCAGGAAGGCTGTCGATAACTTTGTCGAGACCTACGAAGAATACACGGTCGCACCAGTTATCCAGGCCTGCACCTATCACGCAGATGCCAATCTCTACGGTGCCCTTGTCAACTGGCTACAGGAGGAAAATCAATGGTAAGATTTACAGGACTTAGTCCCAAACAAACTCAGGCAATCGACTTGCTAACAAAGCATATCTCTTTACCAGATGTGGAAGTTGCAGTCGCTCAGTCTGACCAAGCCTCTATCTCTATCAAGGGTGAGGTAGGACACTATCAACTAACCTATCGCAAACCTCACCAACTCTATCGCGCCTTGTCCTTATTGGCAACAGCTCTGGAAGAAGGGGGTAAGGTCGAGATTGAGGAGCAGGCAGCTTATGAAGATTTGGCCTATATGGCAGACTGTTCTCGAAATGCAGTTTTGAATGTCGCTTCTGCCAAGCAGATGATTGAGGTTTTGGCACTCATGGGCTACTCAACATTTGAGCTTTACATGGAAGACACCTACCAGATTGAGGGGCGGCCTTATTTTGGTTACTTCCGTGGGGCTTATTCAGCTGAAGAGTTACAGGAAATCGAAGCCTACGCTCAGCAGTTTGACATGACCTTTGTGCCCTGCATTCAGACCTTGGCCCACTTGTCGGCCTTTGTCAAATGGGGTGTCAAGGAAGTGCAGGAACTTCGTGATGTAGAGGACATTCTCCTCATTGGAGAAGAAAAGGTTTATGACCTGATTGATGGCATGTTTGCCACTCTATCTAAACTGCAGACTCGCAAGGTCAATATCGGGATGGACGAAGCCCATTTGGTTGGTTTGGGGCGCTACCTCATTTTGAACGGTGTTGTGGACCGTAGTCTCCTCATGTGCCAACACTTGGAGCGCGTATTAGATATTGCTGACAAGTATGGTTTCCATTGTCAGATGTGGAGTGATATGTTCTTCAAACTCATGTCAGCGGATGGCCAGTACGATCGTGACGTGGAAATTCCAGAGGAAACGCGTGTCTACCTCGACCGACTTAAAGATCGTGTAACCTTGGTTTACTGGGATTATTATCAGGACAGCGAGGAAAAATACAACCGCAATTTCCGCAATCACCACAAGATTAGCCAAGATATTGCCTTTGCAGGTGGTGCTTGGAAGTGGATCGGTTTTACGCCCAACAACCATTTCAGCCGTCTCATCGCTGTAGAAGCCAACAAAGCCTGCCGCGCCAATGATATCAAAGAAGTGATTGTGACGGGTTGGGGGGACAATGGTGGAGAAACTGCTCAGCTCTCTATTCTACCAAGTCTGCAAATCTGGGCAGAACTCAGCTACCGCAATGACCTAGACCGTTTGTCTGCTCACTTCAAGACCAATACAGGTCTATCAGTTGAGGAATTCATGCAGATCGACCTAGCCAACCTCTTGCCAGACCTGCCAGATAATCTCAGTGGTATCAATCCCAACCGCTATGTCTTTTATCAGGATGTTCTCTGTCCGATTCTTGACAGACACATGACACCTGAACAGGACAAACCACACTTCGCTCAGGCAGCTGAGATTCTCTCTGACATTAAAGAAAAAGCTGGGAACTATGCTTATCTCTTTGAAACTCAGGCCCAGTTGAACCAGATTTTAAGCAGTAAAGTGGATGTGGGACGACGCATTCGTCAGGCCTACCAAGTAAACGATAAAGAAAGTCTGAGAGAAATCGCAAGACAAGAATTACCAAAACTTAGAAGCGAGATTGAAAACTTCCATGCCCTCTTTAGCCACCAATGGTTGAAAGAAAACAAGGTCTTTGGTTTGGATACAGTCGATATCCGTATGGGCGGACTCTTGCAACGTATCAAACGAGCAGAAAGCCGTATAGAGGCTTATCTGGCAGGGCAGATTGACTGCATCGACGAGCTAGAAGTTGAAATCCTACCATTTACTGACTTCTACGCAGACAAGGACTTTGCAGCCACAACAGCCAACCAGTGGCATACCATTGCGACAGCTTCAACGATTTATACGACTTAATACTCTTCGAAAATCTCTTCAAACCACGTCAGCTTCGCCTTGCCGTATAGATGTTACTGACTTCGTCAGTTCTATCTGCAACCTCAAAGCAGTGCTTTGAGCAGCCTGTGGCTAGCTTCCTAGTTTGCTCTTTGATTTTCATTGAGTATAAAAACAAGAACCGTGTCCCTTGTTCAGAGTGTTCCTCGTGAAACCTATTTCTTATAAAAAACTTCTCCACAAAAAATAATTTGTGGAGTTTTTTCTATAATTAGTAGTTTAACCTGACCTTCAAATAGGAGTATACTAATAATGTAATCGTTATCAAACCTAAAAATTCGATGAAATCAGTTTTTAGGAATAAAAAGGGAGGAAATTATGAAAAAGTTTTCAAAGACCTTGAGAGATAACTGGATCTTTCTCTTGATGGTTTTACCAGGGGCACTCTGGTTGATTCTATTCTTTTACATTCCAGTATTTGGGAATGTGGTCGCCTTTAAAGACTACCATATGACCAGTAATGGTTTCATAGATAGTATTGTGAATAGTAAATGGGTCGGGTTAGATAATTTCAGATTCTTGTTTAGTTCAAAAGATGCCTTTATCATCACTCGAAATACCGTTCTCTACAATCTTGGCTTTATCTTTATCGGTTTGATTGTATCAGTAGGGATTGCCATCATCCTCAGCGAGCTCCGCTCTAAGAGAATGGTTAAGATTTTCCAAACGTCTATGTTGTTCCCTTACTTCCTGTCATGGGTTATCATCAGTTTCTTTACAGATGCCTTCCTAAACATTGACAAAGGGGTCTTCAACCATTTCCTAACATCCATTGGCATGAAGGAAGTCAACTTCTACGCTGACTTAGGCATTTGGCCATACCTTCTCCTTTTCCTAGGTATTTGGAAAGGCTTTGGATATAGCAGTGTCATGTACTATGCGACGATCATGGGAATTGACCCAACCTACTACGAAGCAGCAACAGTGGACGGGGCTAGCAAGTGGCAACGTATTCGCAACGTAACCATTCCTCAGTTGATTCCGCTTGTAACAGTCTTGACCATCCTTGCAGTCGGAAATATCTTCCGTGCAGACTTTGGTCTCTTCTATCAAATCCCACACAATGCTGGTCAGCTTTACAATGTAACCAACGTTTTGGATGTATATGTCTTTAATGGTTTGACTCAGACAGCAGATATCGGTATGGCTTCAGCAGCCGGTCTTTACCAATCCGTAGTCGGTTTGATTCTGGTTATCCTATCAAACTTGCTTGCAAGACGAGTTGATCCAAACTCAGCTTTGTTCTAGAAAGGAGGAGAATATGGCAGAAAAGAAAATTAAAAAAGAAAAAATCGATAATGTCGGCATTCACTCCTTCAGTAAGAAAGCAGATATCTTCTTTAGTATTATCTCTGGTTTGATCGCTCTTTCTTGTATCTTACCCTTTATCTTCGTTATCATCATTTCGGTGACAGACGAAAAGAGCATCCTCCAGTATGGATATAGCTTTTTCCCTTCGAAGTTTGGTGTAGATGGATTCCAGTTCCTAGCTCAGTTTAAAGATAAGATCCTCCAAGCGCTCTTTATCTCAGTTTTTGTAACTGTAGTCGGAACAGTGACCAACGTCTTCATCACAACCACTTATGCCTACGCCATCTCACGGACAACCTTTAAGTACCGCAGATTCTTTACGATTTTCGCTCTTCTTAGTATGTTGTTCAATGCTGGTTTGGTACCAGGCTATATCGTGGTCACTCGCCTGCTTCAACTTGGTGATACCGTTTGGGCCTTGATTGTTCCAATGCTTCTCTCACCATTCAACATCATCTTGATGCGTTCCTTCTTCAAGAAGACCATTCCAGAAGCCATTCTCGAATCTGCTCGTATCGATGGTGCCAGTGAAGCTCGGATCTTCTTCCAGATTTGTTTGCCATTGTCACTTCCAGGTATCGCAACCATCACGCTTTTGACAGCTCTTGGTTTCTGGAACGACTGGTTCAACGCCCTTCTTTACATCAAGAGTGACAACTTGTATCCATTGCAATATTTGCTTATGCAAATCCAGCAAAATATGGACTACATTGCAAAAGCAGTCGGCCTATCTGGCCAACTGGGAGTTGCTCTACCAAAAGAAACAGGTCGTATGGCCATGGTTGTGGTTGCAACCCTTCCAATCGCGATTCTGTATCCATTCTTCCAACGCTACTTTGTTAAAGGTTTGACGATCGGTGGTGTGAAAGAATAGCACTTGCTGAGAAACACCGTTTCTCCCTTCCCAACTTCATCATAGCGATTGAAGTTAAAAATCATTAAATCGTTTATAAGTTTAAAAATAAAAAAAGGAGTTTTTATCATGAAAAACTGGAAAAAATATGCTTTTGCATCTGCTAGCGTAGTCGCTTTGGCTGCTGGTCTTGCTGCTTGTGGAAACCTTACAGGTAACAACAAAAAAGCTGCAGATACTACTTCAGGTGAAAAACCTGTAATCAAAATGTACCAAATCGGTGACAAACCAGATAACTTGGATGAATTGCTAGAAAATGCAAACAAAATCATCGAAGAAAAAGTCGGTGCTAAATTGGATATCCAATACCTTGGATGGGGTGACTATGATAAGAAAATGTCTGTTATCACATCATCTGGTGAAAACTATGATATCGCATTTGCGTCTAACTATGTCGTAAATGCTCAAAAAGGTGCTTATGCTGACTTGACTGAATTGTATAAAAAAGAAGGAGCAGAGCTTTACAAAGCACTTGACCCAGCTTACATCAAAGGGAACACTGTAAACGGTAAGATCTATGCAGTACCAGTTGCAGCTAACGTTGCATCATCTCAAAACTTTGCCTTCAACGGAACTCTTCTTGCTAAATACGGTATCGATATTTCAGGTGTAACTTCATACGAAACACTTGAGCCAGTCTTGAAACAAATCAAAGAAAAAGCTCCAGATGTAGTACCATTTGCGGTTACGAAGAACTTTATCCCATCTGATAACTTTGACTACCCAGTACCAAATGGACTTCCATTTGTTATCGACCTTGAAGGAGACACTACTAAGATTGTAAACCGTTACGAAGTACCTCGTTTCAAAGAACACTTGAAGACTCTTCACAAATTCTATGAAGAAGGATACATTCCAAAAGACGTAGCAACCAGCGACACTTCATTTGACCTTCAACAAGATACTTGGTTCGTTCGTGAAGAAACAGTAGGACCAGCTGACTATGGTAACAGCTTGCTCTCACGTGTTGCTAACAAAGATATCCAAATCAAACCAATCACTAACTTTATCAAGAAAAACCAAACAACACAAGTTGCTAACTTTGTCATTTCAAACAACTCTAAGAACAAAGAAAAATCAATGGAAGTGTTGAACCTCTTGAACACGAACCCAGAACTCTTGAACGGTCTTGTTTACGGTCCAGAAGGCAAGAACTGGGAAAAAATTCAAGGTAAAGAAAACCGTGTACGCGTCCTTGATGGCTACAAAGGAAATACTCACATGGGTGGATGGAACACTGGTAACAACTGGATTCTTTACATCAACGAAAACGTTACAGACCAACAAATCGAAGATTCTAAGAAACAATTGGCAGAAGCTAAAGAATCTCCAGCACTTGGATTCATCTTTAACACTGACAATGTGAAATCTGAAATCTCAGCAATTTCTAACACAATGCAACAATTTGATACAGCTATCAACACTGGTACTGTAGACCCAGATAAAGCTATTCCAGAATTGATGGAAAAATTGAAATCTGAAGGTGCCTACGAAAAAGTATTGAACGAAATGCAAAAACAATACGACGAATTCTTGAAAAACAAAAAATCATAAGAACGATTGATTTCGTGTATTCATTCCTAATTCCTAAAAATGTGATCACTGCCTTCCTTAGTTCTCTAGGGGAGGTAGTGATTTTTAGGATGTAAAAATGAAAAGAGTGGTTCTGAGGGTTTATACGATGTGATACACATACATCTATAGAGGATTTATTATGAAAAAATATCGTCTTCTTTTCAAAATGAGTGCTGTCTTCTCTTACCTATTTTTCGTATTTGGCCTTTCCCAGCTGACGCTTATTGTCCAAAACTATTGGTAATTTCTTCTGGATTCAAAATATCTTGAGTTTGCTATTTATCGGAGTCATGATTTGGATTCTGGTTAAGACAGGCCATGGTTATCTCTTTCGCATTCCAAGAGAAAAATGGCTTTGGTATTCGATTTTGACAGTATTAGTGGTAGTGCTCCAGATCTTTTTTAACGTTCAGACAGCTAAACATGTTCAGTCAACTGCTGAAGGTTGGGCTGTATTGATTGGTTATAGTGGGACTAACTTTGCAGAGCTAGGTATCTATATAGCCCTGTTCTTTCTGATTCCACTGATGGAAGAGTTAATCTATAGAGGATTACTGCAACACGCCTTTTTTAAAGATTCGAGATTTGCTCTTGATTTGCTTCTTCCTTCTATTTTATTTGCTCTCCCTCATTTTTCAAGCCTGCCTAGTCTGTTAGATATCTTCGTCTTTGCAACAGTTGGAATCATCTTTGCTGGTTTGACCCGCTATACCAAGAGCATTTATCCATCCTATGCGGTGCATGTTATCAATAATATCGTAGCAACATTGCCATTTTTGCTGACTTTTTTACATAGGGTGTTTGGGTAAAATACTGGCTGGAGAGTTAGGAATTATAGTTTTTCAATTTATAAGCGAATTTCAGGAGTGAAATGAGTATGACACCATTAAAATGGTTTGCTGGAGGAAGTGAAAGACGTTGTGAAGCCATGACGATCATTGATCATCTATTGGAAGATATAAAGGCTGCGCCTCAACTTACTCCCTTGAAAAATCAGTTAGTGATTTATCAAAAACGATTAGAGGATGATGGAATCTCTACTCCATTTATTCTGAGCCAAATGAACATTGACATCTCACGTGTGTTGATTGAAAATAAGCTGGGTTTGTCAGAAAGTCAAGCTAAGCAAGTCAAAAAATTGAGAGAATTATCTGCGATTCGGTATGGTTACTGATGAAGTACAGTGGCAGGTCTCTCTATATAATTTCCGGTCAAATAAATTGCATTCGTTTTCCCAAGTGGGTATACTAGAATAGTTGAATGAAAAATTCTGAAAATTTAAGAATAGAAAAGAGAACAAATCTTATGGCAAAAGATATTCGTGTCTTACTTTACTACCTCTATACTCCAATTGAAAATGCAGAGCAATTTGCGGCAGATCACTTGGCTTTCTGTAAATCAATCGGTCTCAAAGGCCGTATCCTAGTCGCTGACGAGGGGATTAACGGGACTGTTTCAGGTGATTACGAAACAACTCAAAAATACATGGACTACGTTCACAGCCTCCCAGGAATGGAAGACCTCTGGTTCAAGATTGACGAAGAAAATGAACAAGCCTTCAAGAAGATGTTTGTTCGCTACAAGAAAGAAATTGTCCACCTTGGTTTGGAAGACAACGATTTTGACAACGACATCAACCCACTTGAAACGACGGGTGCTTACTTGTCTCCAAAAGAGTTCAAAGAGGCCCTTCTTGACGAAGATACAGTGGTCCTTGACACACGTAACGATTATGAGTACGACCTAGGACACTTCCGTGGGGCTATCCGCCCAGACATCCGCAACTTCCGTGAGTTGCCACAATGGGTTCGTGACAACAAGGAAAAATTCATGGACAAGCGTGTCGTGGTTTACTGTACAGGTGGGGTTCGCTGTGAGAAATTCTCAGGCTGGATGGTCCGTGAAGGCTACAAAGATGTTGGTCAATTGCACGGAGGAATCGCAACTTACGGTAAAGACCCAGAAGTTCAAGGCGAGCTTTGGGATGGGAAAATGTACGTCTTTGACGAGCGTATCGCCGTCGATGTCAACCATGTTAACCCAACCATCGTAGGGAAAGACTGGTTTGATGGAACACCATGTGAACGTTATGTCAACTGTGGCAATCCCTTCTGTAACCGTCGTATCTTGACATCAGAAGAAAATGAAGACAAGTACCTTCGTGGATGCTCACACGAGTGCCGTGTTCACCCACGAAACCGCTATGTTGCTGAAAATGAATTGACACAAGCAGAAGTGGTGGAGCGCTTAGCTGCTATCGGTGAAAGCTTGGAAACAGTGGTAGCTCAGTAATAAGGAGAGATCCTAATGGAAAAATTTTGCGTTTATGGTAAATTAATTGCCAAAGAAGGAAAGGAGCAGGAACTTGCTGCTTATATGCAAGAAGTTGTCAAAGAAATGCAAAATCTTGATACTTGTTTCTGCTATATCTTAGGAGAGAAGGCAGACGAACCCAACAGCATCTATATTTATGAGGTTTGGGAGAGCGAGCAAGCTCACAATGACAGTCTGACCTTGGAAGTTTTTCAAAATCTCATTGCAAAAGCTAGACCCATTATTGCAGGCATGGAAAATTTACATAAGCTGACTATTTTTGATGGTAAGGCAAGTTTCTAAATTCCTAAGAAAAACTAAAAACTTTAGACGATTCAAACGTCTAAAGTTTTTTATCATTTATCTACAGGTAAAAGTCTTGCTGGACAGAGATTTGGGAAAGCAGACTATTTCCGCTGATTCTTGGGGCATCTCGCGGATTATCACTTGATTTCTGGTTTTCTTTCCACAGTTCTGATTTTTTGTCCTTTCTTTTTGATGTGATATAATGAACTTAAATAAATGGGAAAGGAGCAAGTCTATGTCTAAAGATATCATGGAAGAAGTAGCAGCCTATCTGCGTCAGCATGCAGATGAAGAGCTGAGTCTGACCGATTTGGCTGAGCATTTCCATTATAGTCCTTCCCATCTATCTAGAACTTTCAAGAAAAAGATGGGTTTTTCTATCAAGCAATATGTGGAAGCTCTTAAGATGGAAAAAGGGATTCAGGAGATTGTAGAAAGCCGGCAAAATGTGACCGAGACCTCTATGGAAGCTGGTTATGATAGTCTAGGCAGTTTTTCCAATACTTTTAAGCGGCATACTGGACTTTCGCCTAAAAAATACTACCAAGAATCAACCAAGGCTTATGATTTTATGGTAAAACAGCTGGATGAGAAGGGAGCTTTGTTGCATCAGGATCCTGACCACAAAAGTGGCAATCGGTTGACTGTGGCGTTATCTTATCCCGAGGGGTATGAACCACGCATTAGCTGTGTCGGGTTGTTTAAAACCCGAATACCCAAAGAAGAGCCGGTTATCGGAGTAGCACTGAGTCAGGAGAGACAGTTTACTTTTGAAAATGTACCCGATGGTCGCTACTATCTTTTGGCCTGTGAATTGCTGGAGGATTTACGCCTAACTAAAAACTATGTCTTGAAGCATAACTTTCGCTGGGGCAGCGATGAGCCTCTCACTTTTTCAGGCGATAGCATCTATCAGGAGGAAATCAGCATGCGCAGACCCTTGCCCAGCGATCCACCTATTACAGTTAATCTTCCAGTTTTAATCATGCGTTCCCTAGCCAAACAAGCGCAATTGAGAATAAGAAAATTTTTGCCATAATTGATACACTGATGGTAGAGAGTTATTCTCAGATATAAGAAATCGGAGGAACAATAATGAAATTAGATGTGTTTTTAAGTTTTAATGGCCAGGCCGAAGAAGCTTTTCGTTTTTATGCTGACCTTTTTCAGACAGAGATTAAGGGACTTGTCCGAGCCAGTGAGATGATGGATCCAGCTGGCCTTCCTGCAACAAAACGGGATAAGATTGCTTGGATTGCCTTAGATACGGAAAACTTGACCCTGAATGGTGAGGATGTAGGCATTTTTAACGACCTGTCTATTCCTAGCAATCATCAGCCCAATCAATGGTTAGTTCTGAGCCCAGACAGTAGAGAAGAAGCCGATGAGCTCTTTGCTAAGCTTGCTGAAGGTGGGCAGATTCTCTATTCTCTAGAGAATCAGGCTTTCGCAGAGTTTTATGGCCGCTTGATTGACCGTTTTGGTATCGGCTGGGATGTGATGAAATGAGGTAGAAGGATGGCATATAGTGAATCCTTAGCCCAGCAAGTCCGTGCCATTTTAGCTACTGAACTTCCTCCTCATGTTTTTGAAGAAGAGGTAGAAGAGAAGAAGATGTTTGGTGGTTTGGCTTTTATGATCCGAGGTAAGATGACCGTGACTGTGAGTTCAGAAAAGGGTCAAGAGCTTGTCATGGTGCGCATCGGTAAGGAACTGGAAAAGCAGACTCTGCCTAAAAATGGTGCCAGTGTGACTTTAATGAAGGGTAGGCTTTATCATGGCTATATTGATTTAGATGGTGAAGCACAAAAAGAACTGTCTTATTGGATCAATCTAGCTTTGTCCTACAATCAGGAACTGACGCAGCAGGATAAAAAGTAAGAAGAGCTCAGAATGAGTTTTTGCTTTCTTAGAAGTTCATTCATTGCTTTTCTATGAAATTCAGATATATTCTCAGAATATGTATTGATTTTGTGACTTTAATTAGCAAGATTTTATGAAAATAAATCTTATACGAAGAAATGATGCTAAGAAGGGACACGTAGGCAATTAAATTGATAGGCAAATTAAAAAGATCTACAATCATAAAAAGATATATGAGATTATAAAGAAATACTTACCTTTAGTTATAAGCGTAATATAGACGAAATGCTTGAACATCTAAGTTACGATTCCAATTATTCGTGTGGATACTTTGATAATAAGGAAGAAAAAATAAAATTTTCAAAGATTCAATTTGTAATAATTGATAAGGAAGAGGTTATTTTTGTCTCATCATCTTATGCGTCTTATCCATATTCTTTGAAAGGAATCGGTGGGGGTATATAGAAAATATTTTGAACAAGCATGGCAGTTAGCTACAAAATTAAAGTCAGATAGCAATATAGATAAGGACAGTATAAGCTATATAGAATTTACTTACAGAAAATAAAGACGATTCCTTTGGTCGTCTTTATTGCATTTCTAGGGTGTGTGAATACCGATTACTTTTAGTCTGCTGAATGTCAAGCAATTTTCAGGGGCTGTTTTTCTATGCTTTTTATCTAAAAATCTAAAATTTGTTTCTGTATCTTTCAGGAAAATAGGTTATACTATATGTAAACGATTTCAAAGGAGGCCAGTTATGGCGAAAACATTTTTTATCCCAAATAAAGAAAGCATTCTAGGACAACAGGAGGTCTTGACTGCCAAGTCTATCTTGGCCTTGGTGGAGGGCTTGGAGTCACACAGTTATGATGCGGTCTATCTCCGTCAGCCCCTCAATCGTCTCGAGTATATCGAGTGTGGGATTGTAGGTCAGTCACAATTTCTCTTCAAGGTCAACTATGCGGATAGTCGAAAAGGCTATCAAGTGGTGATTCCAGACTTCCTTACCAGAGCGGACTGGGAGATTGTAGAGGCTCTCCTCCAAGCCCTATCGAGTAATTTGGGGCAAATGGTAGAAGGGCTAGAAGGGTTTGAATTTGAAGCTTATTTCCGACAAATAGTTCAGAATTATCTAGCTGACAAAGCGGCTCGTCTAGTATACTGCCAAGGGCTCTTGTCCCCTATCTATCTCAACAAGGAATACCTCGAGAGCTTTTTGGCTGAGGATGGATTGGCACGTTTTGAAGAGCTGGTCAAGAAGGTTCAAGGCTCTGATGCCTACCTTGCCAGTGTAAAATTTTACCCAGATGCTCAGGGCAAGGTACACGGTATCTATCACCTAGCCCAAGGAGTCAAGACGATTTTGCCAAAGGAACCCTTTGTACCAGCTCCTTATACCGAGCAGCTGGCAGGCAAGGAGCTTGTTTGGGAGATTGACCTAGTGACGATTTCTGGTGATGGGTCCAAAGCCGAAGACTACGAATCCATCGCTCGCTTGGATTATGAAAAATTCCTAGAGTCACTACCAGAAACATTTTACCAGCAATTAGATGCTAATCAATTAGAAGTACAAGCCATTTTGGGAAAAGACTTTGAAGAATTGGCAAGCATCGAGTAGACCTTGTCCAAAAAAGAGTAAGCATAAAAATCCCTGTCATTAACAAATGGCAGGGATTTTGATTAAAAGAATGTCAGGATGCGAAGGTAGTCTACTGTTAGCGCAAGCTCTGCTATGAAGAAGGGTAAGAGAATAGCGCCATCAAGTAAGACAGCTAGCAAGAATCGATAAAATGGGTCAAGGCTACTGGTCTTACTTGGCTTGCTAATCACAAAGAGATTTCCAAGGGCAAAGATGGCCATGCTGAGAAGAGTTAGGATGCCAGCAAATCGTAAGCCCCCAAAGAGTGCAAAGAAACTTGCTAGAGCCGTTAGGACAAGTGGGATAGCAAAGAGTCGGCTGTAACGATCGCAAGCTTCTTGGAATGTGAAGTCGCTCTCCTGGTCCAGTACCCGTCGGACAGTAAAGCCTCCCAAAATGATAGAAAAGTAAAATAGAGCGCTAGCGACCAAGATAGAAAGGCCAGCAAAGAGATCTAAAGGAGGGAGCTGGTTAGGAGAACTATTAGCAATAGAAATCATATAGCCATAGTAGAGGTGCTTGATATGATAGATACTAAAGAAAAGGTTAATTGAGGATAGCAAAGTGAGCAGGGCAAAGACACTGTAACGATGCTTTTGGTCCGTAGTCTTGCTGGCAGTTGGTTCTTGGATAGCATCCAGCAGCCAAGTCCAAAATAGTGCGATTTCTTCTTTGAATCTGGCTGTTTTACGAGGGTCAATATCTGGGATATAGGGGCTTTCTAAAGCATTGCTGAGGATACTTTTCTCTTTTGTAGGGTTTTCTTGCTGGTGTTCCTCTTCAGCTTTCCCTTCTCCCTCTTCCTCGGTTTGGGTTTCCTCAGTCATTTCGGGAGCTTTCTCCTCGTGGGTTTCCATCTCTTTAGGTGAGACAGATGTTTCTTGGCTTACTTGTAGTTCGGTCTCCACAGTTTCTGAAGTCTCAGGCTCGTTGGGCTGGATTTCTGATTTTGTCTGAGGTGATTTCTTCTCAAGATCGGCACTTTCAAACCATTCTTGTGTCATGGTGGAACCTCCTTTTTTATGGTCGTTTTCTATTTTTAGATTAGCAGATGAAAGCGTTTTTGTCAATGATTGCTAGGTGGAGCAGAGTACTCTTCTTCCTCGGGGAGGTAGATATCCTGATTGGCTTTTATAATGAGCAGGTCCTTGACATCTGCTTTTTCCGTTTTATAAGGGTTGGCAAGTTCATTGTCTTTTTGTTTAGGATGTTCTCTTTGTGCTTTACGATAAATACCGCCGTGCTTAGAAGAAATATCTAAATTGATACGATCGAATTCAGTCTTAGAAAGAAAGAGTCTTAAGTCGTGATGAGAGTCTAGTTCAACCTTGCCTTGGATCTTGATGTTTTCAGCATAGATGTGTCCCCCCTCCGTCTTGACTTGACTATCTGTTAATTCGGTATCAAAGATATTGATGATGTGAGGTGTCGTTAGTGTGCTGTTCTTGATAGAACTTTCTGTTAGTCTTAAGAGATAGCCTTTTGTTTTAATTGTCGCATTTTCAAGATTGGCTTGACGAATGTTGGTTTGTCCAAGATTGGCTGAGACGGTGATGGCTTGCAAGGTTCTTCCTTTAGGGAGGGAGAGAATGACTTCGTCAAAACGGTGAGAATAACTGCTGGCGATACGAAGTAGGCCTTCGATTCCTGAGCCGAGAAAACGATGTTGGGCGGCTTGTTTGTCAGTGACGGTCAGTGTTTTGTCACTCATGCCAGTAGTCAGATCATGACGACCAGACACCGAAGGATGATAGGTGATATGGATCTTGTCATCTACAGACTCTGTGATGGTTAGGCTATGTTCTTCAAGGGTCAAATCAAGTTTTTCCACTTCATTTCCAAAGGTCACTTCTTCGATACGATTGTCATAGACGGGGTCTTTTGACATGGCAAGTAAACTTTGAATACCATTGGACTGCGCGCCTACAATGATCATGATAAAACCGAGGATTGTAGAAACCACACCAAAAATGAGAAATCCTTTTGTCAATTTACGCATGTCTGTCACCTCTCTTTCCTTTTTTAAGAATCCATTGCACCAAGCGGACGATCAGGAGCCCAAAGAAACGAGCTACATAGGAGATGCCCAGTAGAACAAGAGAAGAAGCACCGATAGAAAGCAAACCGGCCCCAAAAATCAAGATAAAGGCAGATTTGGCTTCGACTAGGACGCTAAAGCTCTCTACGATAAAGAGTCCACCTAGCAGGATACCCGTCACAGAGACGGTAAAGAAGGCTAGAATGACGGAGGCAGCCGCGATAAAAATACCGATGATGGCCATGAGGATGCCAATCCCGACCGGAATTCCGATAGGAGCTACTAGCAGGGCCAGGAGGGCAATGTGTAGCAGTTGACGGTCATTCTTTTGAGCAGGGGCTTCATTGACTTTTTTATCGAGAAGATCAGAGAGGACATCATGGGCAGCTTCTTTTGGAGTGCCTAGACTGGCAATAAGCTCCTCTTCGCCCTCAGGGCCGGCATCGTCAAATAGTTCCTTAAAGTAGTCCATAGCTTCGATGCGGTCAGCTTCAGGCAGTTTATTGAGATAGGTTTCTAACTGAGTCAGATAGTCAGTTCTTGTCATGGCGGATACTCCCTTCTATGATGCCGTTGACGGTGTCGGTATAGAGCGTCCACTCTTCCTTTAGAGTAACGAGCTGCTCTACGCCCCGATTGGTCAAGGAGTAGTATTTGCGCATACGCCCCTGAAACTCTCTAGAGTAGGTGGTCAGAAAGCCACTGGCTTCCAATTTTTTGAGAATGGGATAGAGCGTAGATTCTTTGATATTGGCGATGAGCTTAATAGTTTGACTAATCTCATAACCATAAGAATCCCCCTGCTCCAGTACAGCCAAGATGAGAAACTCGATCAAGGCAGAGGATGTTGGGAAGTACATGGGAAACCTCCTTTATATTATATAAAAATTTTATATATACTCTTTTCAAATATATTGTATCTCAATATGAAAGCCCTGTCAAGAAATATGTGTAAAAATTTTACATATAAAAAACTCCTAGTAAAAACTAGAAGTTTAAAGGATCTTATCCGCCCGATCTACCATAAAGAGCGAGATAGTCATGATGATATCGATGACTAGAAGGGCAAGGACAGCTGGGATCCAAGATTGAAAAAGTTCAAAACTATAACCAAACAAGGCAGGTCCAAAAGCAGCTAAGATGTAGCCTCCTGTTTGCGCTAGTCCTGATAGCTGAGCGGTCTTTTCAGGAGAACTGGTTTTAAGAGAAAAACAAACCATGAGGTAGGGGAAGAGGGCACTGCAGGCCGTTCCAATCAAGAGATGGACGACTAACCAGTAGAGGAAATTATTGGTTGGATACAAGAGCATGGCAATTCCTGTCAGCCCAGCGATAGAGATAATTGCTAGCATGATTCGACGGTGACCATCTGATAGACGAGTCGTTAGACTTGGAACAGTCATTGAAAAAGGAATGCTGATCAGTGAGAAAATAGAAGCGAGGAGAGCCACATCATTATTAGAAAGGCCAGCACTAACAGCCATCGTTGGCAACCAGGTCATACTTGTATAAAAGAGCAAGGACTGAAGCCCGCCAAAGATAATGATAGCCCAGACATCTTTACTTTTTAGAATATTCTCTTTGACTTGCTTTTCTTTTTGGCTTTCTAGGTGGTGGTTATGGCGATGATTTGGCAACCAGACTAGCAGAGTGACCAGACAGAGAAAGCTGAGAACGAGGATGAGGCCCTTCCAAGAACTAGCTTGGGTGATAGGGACGGATAGATAAGAAGCGATGGCTGTCGAAATTCCCATGGCAGTGACATAGAGAGTTGTTAGGAAACTAATCTTTTGAGGCTGATTTGCCTGGATCATACTTGGGAGGAGTACATTGAAGATCGCAATGCTTGCTCCCACAATTAAGGTCCCTAGATAGAGAAGGGGGAGATTGAAAATTCGAATGACAGAGCCAACAGTTAAGAGGAGGAGACAGTAAGTAAAGAGATGTTCCAACCCAATTTTTTGTGCCAAGCGACTTGCAAAAGCAGAGAAAAGAGCAAACATCAAGAGAGGGAGACTGGTTAAAATCCCAAGAGAGCTAACCTCCACTCCTAGTCCCTGAGCGATATCTCCTAAAATAGTTGGTAGAGCAGTAAAGGGAGAACGTAAAACGGTCCCGATTAAGACAATTCCTAGAACAAAAAAGAGTGATTGTTTTTTCATAAAAACCTCGATAGGATGATTTTAATAACAGCTTATTTTAAGGTTTTTTCCTTATAATGTCAAGTAATGACAGCCAAGACAGTTCAATCAATGGAAGTGAAAATAAAGTGAAAAGAGACAGATTTCTTTACTAGAATTTTCCTTGATTTGATATAAAAATAGGAAACTAGGAGAATTTGTGATAAAATAGTGGAAGGAAATCTATACATTGGAGAAAAACTGTGCCTGAAAAGCAAAAAATCAGCGTCTTGATGTCGGTCTATGTAAAGGAAAATCCGACGTTTTTAAGAGATGCTATCAAAAGTGTTCAAAACCAGACCTTGAAACCGAGTGAACTTGTTCTTGTTGAGGACGGGCCGCTCACACCCGAACTCTATCAGGTGCTAGATGAAGTGGAAGCTCAGTCAGACATTACAGTGAAACGGTGCCCCTTAGAAGAAAATCAAGGTTTAGGCTTGGCTCTTCGATACGGCGTTTTACAGTGCCAGTATGATATTATTGCTCGCATGGATACGGATGATTTAGCCGTTCCGGATCGTTTTGAGAAACAGCTTCAGCTAATGGAGAAAGAAGATCTCGATCTCTTAGGCGGGCATATCGCAGAGTTCATTGACAATCCAGATGAGATTGTGTCTTATCGTCGTGTTCCAACTCAACATGCAGACATTGTGGCTTATCAGAGAATGAGAAGCGCCTTTAACCATATGACAGTCATGTTTAAAAAGGACATGGTCCTCAAGGCGGGCAACTATGAAGATGGCCTTTACATGGAGGATGACCTCCTTTGGCTCAATATGATTGCGGCAGGTGCCAAGACTGGGAACCTTGATCAAATCTTGTGTAAGGTTCGTGTCGGTGCAGGGATGTTTGAGCGTCGAGGTGGCTTGCGTTACCTTAAACTCTATCGTCAAGCTCGCCAACGGATGCTTGAGCGAGGGCAAATTTCTTACATGGAATATGCTAAAAGTGTAGCCATTCAGGCAATTGTTGCACTTTGTCCAGGCTTTGTACGTCAGTTTATCTTCGTCAAACTTTTAAGAAAGAGAAAGTAAGCCCCGATAGACTGAATGATTCAGGTTATCATAACAACAGTATCATCTGACTCTTTTAAGGGGGAGTAAATTCCTATGAATAAAAAACTAACAGATTATGTGATTGATCTGGTTGAAATTTTAAATAAACAGCAAAAACAAGTGTTTTGGGGGATATTCGATATTCTGAGTATGGTGGTTTCCATCATCGTATCTTATATCTTGTTTTATGGCCTTATAAATCCTGCGCCTGTGGATTACGTGATCTACACTCTTTTAGCTTTCCTCCTCTATCAAATCATGATTGCTTTTTGGGGACTGAATGCTAGTATCAGTCGTTATAGCAAGATTACGGATTTCATGAAAATCTTTTTCGGAGTGATGCTCAGCAGTGTTCTTTCTTATGGAATCTGTTATGCCTTTCTTCCATTGTTTTCTATCCGTTTCATCGTACTCTTCATTTTGTTGAGTACCTTCCTCATCTTGCTTCCTCGTATCACTTGGCAGTTGATTTATTCTAAACGTAAAAAAGGTAGTGGAGATGGAGAGCATCGTCGGACCTTCTTGATTGGTGCTGGTGATGGTGGTGCCCTCTTTATGAACAGCTACCAACATCCAACTAGCGACCTTGAGCTAGTGGGGATTTTGGATAACGATGAAAAGAAAAAGGGACAAAAACTAGGTGGCATCCCAGTTTTGGGCTCTTATAATAATCTACCTGAATTAGCTAAACGTCACCAAATCGAGCGTGTCATCGTGGCCATCCCTTCGCTTGACCCATCAGAGTACGAACGCATCTTGCAGATGTGTAATAAACTAGGCGTCAAATGTTACAAGATGCCTAAGGTTGAGACAGTTGTTCAAGGACTCCATCAACTAGGTAGTGGCTTCCAGAAAATTGATATCACAGACCTTTTGGGCCGTCAGGAAATTCGTCTTGATGAATCGCGTCTGGGTACTGAGATTACAGGCAAGACCATCCTGGTGACAGGAGCTGGTGGTTCGATTGGTTCAGAGATTTGTCGTCAGGTTAGCCGCTTCAATCCAGAACGTATTATCTTGCTTGGGCATGGCGAAAATTCCATCTATCTCGTTTATCATGAATTGATTCGTACATTCCAAGGAATTGATTATGTTCCTGTTATTGCAGATATTCAGGACTATGCTCGCCTCTTACAGGTGTTTGAACAGTACAAACCAGCCATTGTTTACCATGCTGCAGCCCACAAGCACGTTCCGATGATGGAACGCAATCCAAAAGAAGCCTTCAAGAACAATATCCTCGGGACTTACAATGTTGCCAAGGCTGTGGATGAGGCCAAAGTGCCTAAGATGGTCATGATTTCGACTGACAAAGCGGTCAATCCACCCAATGTTATGGGTGCAACTAAGCGCGTGGCAGAATTGATTGTCACTGGCTTTAACCAACGTAGCAAATCAACCTACTGTGCAGTTCGTTTTGGGAATGTTCTCGGTAGTCGTGGTAGCGTGATTCCTGTCTTTGAACGCCAGATTGCTGAAGGCGGTCCTGTAACAGTAACAGACTTCCGTATGACACGTTACTTCATGACCATTCCAGAGGCTAGCCGTCTAGTAATCCATGCTGGCGCTTATGCTAAGGACGGAGAAGTCTTTATCCTCGATATGGGCAAACCAGTTAAAATCTATGACTTGGCTAAGAAAATGGTCCTTCTAAGTGGGCACACGGAAAGTGAAATTCCAATCGTTGAGGTCGGTATCCGCCCAGGGGAAAAACTCTATGAAGAACTCTTGGTTTCGACCGAATTGGTTGATAACCAAGTCATGGACAAGATTTTCGTTGGTAAGGTAAATGTCATGCCGCTAGAAGCCATCGATCAAAAGATTGAAGAGTTCCGTTCACTCAGCGGAGATGAGCTCAAAGAAGCGATTATTTCCTTTGCGAATGAGACAACTCATGCTGAGTAAGAGTGTCCAACTACCTTCATAATGAAACAACTATCGCCAGTTTTCTGAGAGAATCAGAAAGCTGGTTTTTATAAATAGAGAGTAGAGAACATCGGATCTTTCAAAGGTTTAATAAGCGCAACTATTCAAGGGACGATGTTATGTGATCTATCAGGAGAGTGATTTCAGACAATCTAAAAACTACCTCTTTTTTAAGCTGGTAACATAACTTTGCGAAATAAGTATTAAAATCAAAAGGAGATTTTTTGTATGCTGAGTGCTATTAGGAGTTTTTTCAAAGGCTATGCAAATTTTTCTGGTCGTTCCACACGTCCAGAATTTTGGTGGGTTTGGCTACTAAATATGGTGATTTTCTTGCCCGCCTACTACTCACTTTTTACTGGAGTAGAATCTGATAAAGCCATCAGGAATATTGCGGTCTTCAGTATGTGTATTATTTTGTTTATAGTAGAGTTTGTTCCTCTACTAGCACTGATAGTACGTCGCTTACGAGATGTAGGTATCCATTGGGCCTATATCTTTATTGTATTTGTTCCTTTAGGTGCAGTAACACTGCTCGTTATGCTCGCTATGCCAAGTCAACGATTTGTAGAAAAAGTGATAGAGAATAGTGAAACAAATAAAGAGAACACTGAAGACTCTCGATTTGAAGAAATGGTACGAAAATATTAAGATATTTTTACTTTATTTAAAAACGGCTGAGTCGTTTCGCAGCAAATAATCCCTTCAGGGCTTGTCAATCATTCTACTTTATGGTAGACTCTATGAAGAAAAAATAAAGGAGATTATTGTATGTTTAATGCTTATAAGAACTTTTGGAAGGGTTATGTAAACTTTACTGGTCGTTCAACTCGTTCGGAGTACTGGTGGATTTATTTTACAAACTTATTAATCTGTCTTCCTGCTTACATGAAATATCATGATGCAGTGTCAACTCGCCCATATAACTTGGAGGCACTCCGTAGTTTACAAGCTATGAGTGGTTTTTACTTCTTTTTAGCGGCTATTCTCATGTTGCCTTCTATCGCCGTAACTGTTCGTCGCTTACGAGACGCTGGTTTCCACTGGGCCTTTATCTTCATTGCTTTGGTTCCTATCGTTGGACCGATTGCCCTTATTGTGATGCTTGCTTGGCCAAGTAAGAAGGATGAAGATGCAGATACTGAAGAACAGGATCAAATTACTGCTTAAGCATGGAGTTGATTCCTTCTGATAGTAACAACATATAAAAAATACTCCTCAACCTAGTTCACTAGTGTTAGGAGTATTTTTGTATATTGTATTATTTATAGTTGCTTAATGATATCGTCAATGGTACGGGCAATCCAGTCAGGCTGATAGCTGAGTAAATCAGCCTCTTCTCCAAATCCCCAAGTAACAGCGAACTTTTTGATGCTAGTTTCTTGGGCTCCAATCATATCAAACTTGGTATCTCCGATGATAAGGACTTGGTCTGCAGGGAGTTGATGCGTTTGCAAGGCAAAACGGATGACATCCGCCTTGTGTGGCGTTTCCGGACTAGAGCCGTAAATGCCATCAAAGAAATGATGGATTCCCAGATTTTTAGTCATATCATGAGCAGTAGGAGTATTCTTTGTTGTAGTGATGTAGAGAGGGTAGTTTTGTGAAAGTTCTTGGAGTAATTCCGTTATTCGGGGGAAGAGTTGGGCTTCGTGGATCCCTTTTTCCTTGTAGTAAGAGCGGTATATCTGGACGGCCTCCGAGATTTGTTCCTTGGGAAGACAAGTTGCAAAACTACTTTCAAGGGGTGGTCCCATAAAACCACGAATGGTTTTGGCATCAGGGCTCGGAACTCCTAGCTCTTTAAAGGTATGGGTAAAGGCATTGTGGATCCCGAGGGAACTGTCAACCAAGGTTCCGTCTAGATCAAAAAAGATTGCTGAGATAGAGGACATAGTTTCTCCTAATAGATATAGATAAGCTTATTCTCCGAAGATTTCTTTTTGTAGGCGGCGACCAGTAGGTGTAGCGGCGAGTCCACCCTCGGCCGTTTCACGAAAGGCAGTTGGAAGACTTGATCCGACTTGGTACATGGCATCGATGACTTCGTCAACAGGGATCTTAGACTCGATACCTGCCAAGGCCATGTCTGCTGCGATAAAGGCAAAGCTGGCTCCCATGGCATTGCGCTTAACACAGGGAACTTCAACCAAACCAGCGACGGGGTCGCAGATGAGGCCCAGCATATTTTTAATGACAAAGGCGATGGCTTGGCTAGCTTGATAGGGCGTTCCACCTGCAGCCAAGGTCAAGGCTGCGGCACTCATGGCAGAGGCAGAGCCAACTTCGGCCTGACAGCCACCTTCAGCACCTGAGATAGAGGCGTTGTTTGCGATGACTAGTCCAAAGGCACCCGCAGCAAAGAGGAAATCCAGCTGTTCTTCGTGGCTAAGGTCAAGTTTTTGGATAGCAGCAGTGAGAACGGCTGGCAGACAGCCGGCACTTCCTGCAGTTGGAGTGGCGCAGACCAAGCCCATCTTCGCATTGTGTTCATTGACCGCGATGGCATTTCGGGCAGTTGATAGAATGGTAAAGTCCGATAAGGCCTTGCCACTTTTG
This sequence comes from Streptococcus sp. 1643, assembly GCF_006228325.1. NCBI lineage: Bacteria > Bacillati > Bacillota > Bacilli > Lactobacillales > Streptococcaceae > Streptococcus > Streptococcus sp. 1643. The sequence goes on along the minus strand of NZ_CP040231.1, from coordinate 1,776,648 downwards.
AGATGGCGGTCTAGTTTGGCCGCGTCTCCACCCGTTAAGCCACTACGAGATTTGTTTTCACTGAGGCCGAGCTCGACAGAGGCTTTCATGACTTCTAGATTGCGTTCCATGAGGAGGAGAACTTCTGGCCGTTCCCGACCAGTTAGTTGATATTCTGTCGCAATCATGAGTTCTGCAACATTTCCTCGGAAGTCTAGATCTGCTTGCTCAACCAATTCTTTGATAGAATAAAACATGTTTCCTCCTACTTAAAGAAATTGACATTGTGGAGATGAGGGATTTTTCGAATTTCTTTAATCGCCTCTTCGCAACTTCGACTATCGACTTCGATAATCATAATGGCTTTTTCTCCAGCTTTTTCCCGAGTCACATTCATCTGCGCGATGTTGATATCGAAACGAGAGAGGGCTTCAGTAACATGGGCAATCATACCCGGAACATCCTGATGCACGATGATGATGGTCGGTGTATTCATGTTGAGAGAGACAGCAAAGCCGTTAAGCTCCGTAACTTGGATATTTCCCCCACCAATGGAAATTCCTGTCACACTAATGGACTTGTGTTCATTCTTCACAGTAATTTTAGTGGTGTTAGGGTGAGGAGCGTTGCTGTCTTTCTGAATGGTCCAGACAATCTTAATGCCACGTTTATGGGCAATCTCTAGGCTATTTGGAATGTCGGGATCGTCCGTATCCATACCTAAAATACCAGCGACGAGAGCAAGGTCCGTTCCATGACCACGGTAGGTCTTGGCAAATGAGTTAAATAATTGGAATTCTACCTCTGTTGGCGTATCGTCAAAGATGGAAGAGACGATTTTCCCGATACGAACAGCACCAGCAGTATGGCTACTTGATGGGCCAATCATAACTGGTCCGATAATATCAAAGACAGACTGAAAACGAAGTGAGTGCATCTGTTTCCCCTTACAAAGATTCTTATATCTATTATATCAAAGAATGGCCCTCTGCGCTTATTTCCCTTATCAAAAGCTTAAAATGATTAAAGATAGTATAAAATAAGGTCTTTTGTGACAAAAACCTACTTAAAACGGTAAATATAAAACATTTTTGTAATATTTCTACATAAAACCGTTAAACAACGGTAACATTTAAAAGGTATCATAGATATATCCAATGGAAGGAGAATTTTTAGATATGTCATTAACAACTAAAAAAATTAAAACAACTATCGCAGGAGTAGCAGCTTTGCTTGCTTTCTTTGCTCCATCACTTGCATCTGCCCAAGAAACTGTAACTTACACAGTTAAATCAGGTGATACTCTTTCAGAAATCGCTGAGAAGTACAACACAACTGTTGAAAAATTGGCAGCAAAAAACAACATCAAAGATATTCACCTTATCTATGTTGACCAAGTTTTGGTTATCGAAGGAACAGCTCCATCGACAGCAACTGCAACCGCTGCAGCTTCAACAACAACTTATGAAGCACCAGCAGCTGCGGAAGAAACTGCAGAAGAAGTAACTGAAACAACAACCTATGAAGCGCCAGCTACACCAGCTACACCAGCAGCTCCGGCAGCAGAAAGCAACACTGCAGCAGCTTCTACTGTAAGTGGTTCTGAAGCAGAAGCCAAAGAATGGATTGCTCAAAAAGAATCAGGCGGTAGCTACACTGCTACAAACGGACGTTACATCGGACGTTACCAATTGACAGATTCATACTTGAACGGTGACTACTCAGCTGAAAACCAAGAACGTGTAGCAGATGCCTACGTTGCAGGACGTTACGGTTCATGGACAGCTGCCAAGAACTTCTGGCTTAACAACGGTTGGTATTAAGAACTAGCTAACAGAAAAATATGTAAAAGTCGAGGAAATCCCTCGACTTTTTTATATTTCCTTTGGTTGATGATAGGTCTCCACTTCTTTTTTGAGATGAGCTAGCATGGAGGTTTCATCGGTTAGTTCCAGAAGGGAGAAACCTTTTTGGATAAGTTTAGAATCATCCGTACAAATCCCAATACGGACATAGCAGATAGCAAGCCTATCGTAGCTTTTCTTGTTCTTGGCATCCTCCAGTAAAGTGTAGCAGATTTGTTGGCACATGTTTTTATCTTGATTGTATAAGTAAATGGTAGAGAGGTTGAGTAGGATTGCCATTCGCAAGTCATATAAATGTTGATAGTTTTTATAGACTTCTAAGCGTTGCAAGATTTTTCCAGTGATGAGATGGATATGTTCTATAGGAAAGGTAAAGAGAATGGTATTGAGGATTTTTAAGTCATTCTCGTACCAAGTGTCCTGCTTTTCTATCTTCTTCCATAGCTTCTTTACAGTATTGTTAACTTCGATTGACAGTTTTTTAGTCCCATTTTGGCGGGTATAGATAACAATTTCTAGCATATCTCGTATCTCTTTGATGGGGAGGTCGTGGTGAGTTTTGAGGTAGTCTTGACATTTTTGAAATAGTTTTTCGAGTTCATTAGTCCCTAGGATTGAGCTCATATTGAGATAGGTTTGCATAATTTCTGTGCGTTGACTTGGTTGATAAAGTTGACAGATATATTCAAACTCTTCAAAACTCATATTGACTTGTCGGAGAAGAAACTCCATATTCTCATATTTAGGAGTTGTTTTCCCGCTTTCGATTTTTGATAGGCTGGTTCTTGAGAGAATATCCCCACAGACCTCCTCTTGAGTTAACCCTTTTGACTCACGGATTTCTTTATATACTTTTCCGAAATCATAGCGCATGTTCTCCTCCTTATTTGTGAAAAAAGTTAACAAAAAATAGAAATTGATTAAAAATATTGTATCATAAAGACAGAAAAAGTAAAATAAAGATCTAAGATAATTTTGTGAAAAAGCCAACAAAGATCTTTGGCGTTACGAAAAAGAGTTATAATATAGCTATAAAAAGATCGGAGAAACATTATGGATAAAAAAGTATTTCGCTTTTTGGTCTTTTTTGCATTCTTGGTCACCTTAGCTTCACAGTTTCCGTGGAATTGGCCAATATAATGTGCTAGTTATTTAATCAAGAGAGGAGGGAGCTTACGACATATAGAGACGTAATGTGCTATCATTAGCCAATTGGTGTTAGATTTGTATAGTGCTAGGGGGTGATATTTTTGAAAAGAAATAAAAATGACTATATAGTTGATTTTATTTTTGGTGTCGTTTTCATGGGATTGTTGTTGACGGGTTGTTATATTTCATTTTTTCAACCAGATATTTATAAGATTCAAATTATATTTTTGATACTGTTAACATTCCCTATTAGTTATGTTGTCATTAAATATTTTATAAGAAAGTAGGTTTGCAAAATTAAAAAATGTTCTCTGTTTCTTTTGACCATAATTTTTCTTAATATATTCTCTCCAACGGCTTTAGCTTTAGAATCTGCTATGAATAGCAAATCTAATTTGACAACGTCTGATTTTCAATCCAATCCGTCGTATGTTCGTGTTGTAGATTCACATAATCTAGCAATCACAAACGAAGATGGAACGGTGTCAAAAGTATATATTGATGACGAACACAATGTTTTTATTGATGGGGTCTTAGAACTAACCTCAGATGAATTTAATAGTATGGTTCAAGTAAGTAAAAATGAAGAGCAGTCCACTGAACAGCCTGTTATGGCGAGATCAGCTACTACTTGGTATTATCTTGATACACATACTTATAATATTGACTTTCAAAATAGAAGTCGTACAGTCTTGCTAGGTGTCATTTCTTTTCTAATCCCTTATTTAAGCCCTGCGATTGGTATTGGTTCAATATTAGATGCCTTATTAGGACAAGGAGCTCCGGGCATGTATGTAAAACTAAACAGATACTATCGAAAAGGGTATCAATTTTACAAATACTGTTACCATTTTTACTCTGATGCAGCAATGAGATATAAGGTGGCTTATAGAGAAGAAATCAAACGAATGTGGTAATATATTACAATTTCTAGTTTTAAGAATAAAGATAATAGTTAAAATATTTTTCAAATCAAGGGAGTCAATATGGGACTCCCTTGTATTCTTCAAAAAGTGTTATAATCAATCTTGTTTAAAGAACAGGACTTCGATGTTTACAAATGAACCAATTCATCTGTTTCTGCGAAACAGTTAAAGATATAAGATGTGAGGAAAATATCATGAAAAAATTAGTGTAGCAACCGTAATGGCATGTGGTTTGCTTGCTACGACAAATGTTTTGGCAGTATGGGTTGATGGTGGTCAATGGAATTATGGAGTAGGTTGGACAGGAACTTTTGGATATTCTGATTATTTACATTCTACTCGATCTCATACAGCAACGGTCCGACATGGTAGTAGAATCTCTAAGGAGCGTGAAGCTCCCTAGGTTTGGGCTCAAGCTTCCCTCACAAAGATTCCGCCAACAGGATTAGAATATTTCTATGGATTTTAAGTGGAATTTTCCCTCTCCTATTAGGAGAGGGAGAACTTTATTGGAGGTATCTTTATGAAAAAAATCTGTAATTTCTGTATGTTACTCCTGCTTTTGTGTACCACTTTTTTTGTTTTTAATATAAACTACACACGAGAAGTGGTGCGGATTCGGGAAATGGGAAAGACTGTAGATTCTTTGGATTTGTATTTGAAAGATATTAATGAACCTGCAGTATCTGTTCTTCGATTTTTTGAGGATGTATCAAAGGAGTACAAAGTCTCCATTATCAAAACAGACAGTGGTGATGAGGTGGTCAAGTCTGGTGTTTTTGATAAAGATACCTTCCCCTACCAAGAGTTTGGGATTTCTTCTCTTGATTTTACCACAGATGGTGAGGGAGTTTACAGTAATAAAGAAATTTCCAATAAACTTGGTACGATTCCGACTTTTCTAAAAGCCAAGCCTATTCAGCTTATGACTTTTCAAACCTATATCAAGGATACATCTCGTAGTTTAAATGGTCGCTATACGATAACTTCTACACAAGAGATGGACAAGGATAGGATTGTACAGAAATGGAGCGATTTTTTCAAGATAGACCAGGCTACCTTGCTAGAGCCGACCTATAAAAGTGCAGTGGAAGTCATAAATCGAGATTTGCTTTTATCTGCCATTGTTTTTGTCTTGGCTATTTTACTTCTTGTGTTAGTGACAGTGTATCAACCGATGATGGAGATGAAAAGAGTTGGGGTACAAAAATTACTTGGTTTTCAAGATCGGGCTGTTTTAGCTGATGTTGTGAAAGGCAACCTCTACCTCCTACTAGGTGGGACGCTTGTGATCAATCTAGGAGTGTTTTTCTTGCTTGATTATAAGCCAAAAGATTTGTTCCCTATGTTATGGTTGTCGCATTTTTTGCTTTTGCAACTTTATCTCTTTATCAGTTGGTTGACTTACCTCTTAATCCAAAAAATGACAATCAGCTCTCTGCTGAAAAGTTTTTCATCTTTCAAATTTGGTTTACTCTTTAATTATTTGATGAAAATTGGAACTACCATTTTACTGACAGTCTTGCTAGTTGGGGTAGGAAAAAGTTTGGAGCAAGAAAACAAAGAGTTGGATTACCAGAAACAGTGGATCAGTCAAGGAAATTATCTGACCTTGGAAACTTTCCAACTCAATGATAACCTGTGGCAAGAGCAGTTGGCAGGCTCAGGGCAGGCAGTGGATTATTTCTATCGATTTTATCAGGATTTGGTAGAAAAAACGCAGGCGGGCTATGTGCAAAGTAGCAGTCTTCCTGTAAAAAATTTTGTCAAATCAGAACAGATTCAGCAATATCAGTTGACAGATACGGTGGATGTTTACTATGCTAATCGCAATTTTCTAAAGAGCAAGGGATTCAAGTTACCCGATACCAGCACTAAAAAAGTTATTTTGATGCCAGCAAGTACGAAAGGTGAAGAAGATAAAAATCAGCTCTTGGGCAAGTTAATTGCCTATCATTCGATGAAGTATGAAGAGCAGCAAAAACGAACGATAGAGGAGATGGATATCGAGATTGCTTACTATGAAGGTGATTGGTCATTCTTCCCCTATAACGAGAAGCGAAAGGAAAATCTCTACAATCCAATTATTAGCTTGGTCAATGATTCTGATATGATGTGGGATGAAAAAGCTTCCCTTTCAACAACAGGTTTAAATAATCCCATTAAAATCGAAAATACAGCTCAACATCAAAAAGAGGTGACAGCGTTAGTTGAGAAATTATCAGATGGGAATTATTTAAAATTTTCATCTATTCAAGCCATTCAACAAGAGAAGGTGGATAGTTATCGAGATGCTGTTCGGAATTTCAACATACTCTTTGCTTTGGTTGGTCTTCTTAGTATGATGATTTCCTACTTCTTATTAGTAACAACTTTCTTATTGAAGCGAACAGACATTATCACCAAGAAGTTTATGGGCTGGAAATTGATAGATCGGTATCGTTCCTTGCTGGGTCTTCTATTAGCTGTCTATAGACTTCCTTTTGTAGCCCTGCTATTCTTTACACAGGCACTGTTCCCGCTCTTGCTTTTCGCAGGATTTACAGGCTTAGATATTCTGTTTGTACTTTTTTTGGGCTCTAAGATGGAACAAAGAAATGTAGTGCAGTTATTGAAAGGGGATCACTTATGATAAAGTTGGAAAATGTTACGAAAACCATTGGGAAAAAAGTTATTTTGGAGAACTTATCTCTAAAAATTAACCAAGGAGATTTAGTTGCCATTGTTGGAAAAAGTGGCAGTGGCAAGTCAACCTTGTTAAATCTCTTGGGTTTGATAGATGGCGATTACAGTGGACATTATGAAATTTTCGGTCAGCAAAATGTACCTGTCAATTCTGTTAAGTCGCAAGCGATTATCCGCGAACATATCTCCTATCTGTTTCAAAACTTTGCTCTGATTGATAATGAAACGGTAGAGTATAATCTCATGCTCGCTCTAAAGTATGTGAAATTGTCCAAGAAAGATAAAGTTAAAAAGATAGAAGAAATTTTAGAGAGAGTGGGCTTGTCATCAACCCTACATCAGAAGGTTTCAGAGTTATCTGGAGGGGAACAGCAACGAATCGCAGTTGCTAGAGCCATTCTAAAACCGAGTCAGCTCCTTTTAGCAGATGAACCAACTGGTTCCCTAGACCCTGAAAATCGAGATTTGGTTTTAAATTTTCTCTTAGATATGAACAAGGAAGGGAAAACGGTCATTATCGTTACCCACGATATCTATGTGGCTCAACAATGCCATCGAGTTATTGAATTGTGAAAGAGAATGTGGAGAGTTCATTGATCTCTTCATCTTACCTGTAATTGGACAATTGTATTTTTAAAACTCAAATAGTATAAATAAGCTTATTATGTGTAAAAATATATCATATAATAAGCTTTTTCTTGATTTAAATGAAATAAAATACAGTTTTTCCTTGACAAACGAGAACGAGAAGAGTATTATTTATACAATAATAAAGTATAAAAATAAAAGGAGGCTCTTCTATGAATAAAGTGAAGAAGGTGTTGATGACGATGTTTGGTTTGCTTATGTTTCCCTTATTATTTGCTTGTAGTAACACTCAATCCCAAGGTGTTGAAGTCATTAAGGCTAAAGGAAAATTGGTGGTGGCCCTAAATCCAGAGTTTGCTCCATTTGAATACCAGAAATTGGTTGATGGGAAAAATCAGATTGTAGGTTCAGATGTTGAACTAGCCAAAGCCATCGCAAAGGAACTAGGTGTAGAAGTGGAGTTCTCTCCAATGAGTTTTGACAATGTACTAGCTAGTCTTGATTCAGGTAAGGCCGATCTTGCCATATCAGGTGTTTCTAAAACGGAAGAGAGAAGTCAAGTTTACGATTTTTCAATTCCCTACTACACTTCGAAAAATAAGGTTATCGTAAGGAAAGCTGAATTAACGAATTACCAATCAGTCAAGGATTTGGCTCAGAAAAAGGTTGGAGCGCAGAAAGGTTCTATCCAGGAAACTCTGGCTAAAGAAACCTTGCAGAATTCTTCTCTCGTTTCACTTCCTAAAAATGGAAATTTGATAACAGATTTAAAATCAGGGCAACTGGATGCGGTTATCTTTGAGGAACCAGTGGCAAAAGGATTTGTAGAGAATAATCCAGACCTAGCCATCGCTGAGTTTGATTTTGACAATGACAAGGAAGATTCCTACGCTGTTGCGATGAAAAAAGACAGTAAAGAATTAAAAGAGGCGGTTGACAAAACCATCCAGAAGTTGAAGGATTCTGGGGAATTGGACAAATTGATTGAAGATGCTTTTAAAGCCTCTATCGAAAAATAGAAAGAAGGAAGAGAAATGAGTAAGGAAAAAGTCATTTTAGCCTATTCAGGTGGATTGGATACATCAGTTGCTATTACATGGTTAAAAAAAGACTATGATGTGATTGCTGTTTGTATGGATGTGGGTGAAGGAAAAGACTTGGAGTTCATCCATGATAAAGCTCTCAAGGTTGGGGCTGTTGAGTCTTATGTCATTGATGTTAAGGAAGAATTTGCTAATGACTATGTTTTAGTGGCCCTTCAGGCTCATGCCTACTACGAACAGAAGTATCCCTTGGTATCTGCTCTGAGTCGTCCTCTTATTTCAAAAAAACTCGTTGAAATAGCTCATCAGACGGGGGCAACCACAATTGCCCATGGTTGTACAGGTAAGGGAAACGACCAAGTTCGGTTTGAAGTCTCTATTGCAGCTTTGGATCCCAATTTAAAAGTAGTTGCGCCTGTTCGTGAGTGGAAATGGTCTCGTGAAGAAGAAATCCAATATGCCAAAGAAAACGGTGTTCCAGTTCCTGCTGACCTTGACAATCCTTACTCTGTCGATCAAAATCTTTGGGGACGCGCAAATGAATGTGGTGTTTTGGAAAACCCTTGGAACCAAGCGCCAGAAGAAGCATTTGGTATCACATCTTCTCCAGAAGAGGCACCAGACAGTCCAGAATTTATTGACATTGAGTTTAGCTGCGGGGTGCCCATCTCCCTCAATGGAGAGAAGATGAAAGTGGCGACTTTGATTCAAAAGCTCAATGAAATTGCAGGCAAACACGGTGTTGGTCGTATTGACCATGTGGAAAATCGCCTAGTCGGTATTAAGTCAAGAGAGATTTATGAGTGCCCAGGTGCTGTGACTTTATTGGCAGCTCATAAGGAGATTGAGGACTTGACTCTTGTGAGAGAAGTGGCTCATTTCAAACCTATTATCGAAAATGAGTTGTCCAATCTCATCTATAATGCCCTGTGGTTTAGCCCAGCAACTCAGGCTTTGATTGCCTATATCAAGGAGACACAGAAAGTTGTCAATGGAACTGCAAAAGTTAAACTCTATAAGGGGAATGCCCAGGTAGTGGCTCGGAAATCTCCAAATTCTCTTTATGATGAAAATTTGGCGACTTATACCAGTGCGGATACTTTTGACCAAGATGCGGCTGTTGGATTTATCAAGCTTTGGGGGCTTCCGACTAAGGTTTATTCAGAAGTTCAGAAAAATGTTGAGTAGTGACGCGATAGAAAGGGACGACAGGATATGCCGAAAAATACAAAATTATGGGGTGGTCGATTTGAAAGCACTGTGGAAGAGTGGGTAGAACAGTTCGGTGCGAGTATTTCCTTTGACCACCAGCTGGCAAAATTTGATTTGATGGGTTCCCTAGCTCATGTTCAAATGCTAGGACAGACTGGCATTTTGAACTTGGAAGAGGCGGAGCAGATCCAAGATGGTCTGAAAGCTTTGTTGCGAGATTTAGAGGCAGGAGAGCTTCATTTTGATATTGCAAATGAAGATATTCATATGAATATGGAAGTGTTGCTGACAGAGAAAATCGGTCCTCTGGCTGGGAAACTACACACGGCTCGTTCTCGGAATGACCAAGTCGCAACGGATATGCACTTATATCTAAAGGAGCAACTTGGGCATGTCTTGGATAAGTTGGCGAATCTGAACAGTGTTTTGCTGGATTTGGCTGAAAAACATGTGGAAACCATCATGCCAGGCTATACCCATTTACAGCACGCCCAACCGATTAGTTTTGCCCACCATCTCATGGCTTATTACAATATGTTCCAAAGGGATAGCGAGCGTTTTGCATTTAACCTGAAACATACGGACCTATCTCCCCTGGGTGCGGCTGCCTTGGCGGGGACAACTTTTCCAATCAATCGTCAATTATCGAGTGATTTATTGGGCTTCCAACAACCCTATACCAATTCCTTGGACGCAGTGAGTGACCGCGATTTTATCTTAGAATTTCTGTCAAATGCCAGCATTTTGATGATGCATATGAGCCGTTTTTGTGAGGAAATCATCAATTGGTGCAGTTTTGAGTATCAGTATATTAGCTTGTCTGATAGCTTTTCAACGGGTTCATCTATCATGCCCCAGAAGAAAAATCCTGATATGGCCGAATTGATTCGAGGGAAGACAGGACGGGTTTACGGACACTTACTCGGACTATTGACCGTCATGAAGTCTTTGCCTCTGGCCTATAATAAGGATTTGCAAGAGGACAAGGAAGGCATGTTTGATACAGTAGAAACGATTTTGAATTCTCTGGATGTGCTGGCAGGTATGCTATCGAGCATGCAGGTTAATAAGGCCAAAATGCAGCAATCCACAGAGAATGATTTTTCAAATGCGACCGAACTGGCAGATTATTTGGCTGAAAAAGGCCTCCCTTTTAGAGAAGCGCATGAAATAGTAGGGAAATTGGTTCTAGACTCTATCAAGCATGGTAAAAACATCCAAGATTGGGATTTGAAGGAGTTGCAAGCCTACCATTCCTTGATTGAAGAGGATATTTATATCTACTTGCGCCCAGAAACCGCTGTTCAGAGACGGAATTCCTTAGGAGGAACCGGCTTTGAGCAAGTAAAATACCAGATAGAACAAGCGAAGAAAGAACTTGAAGGGGAAAATTGATTCGTTTGTAAAGTAAGAAAGAGAGGCTGAGATGATTTATCAGCCTCTTTCTTGTCTTCTCTAACCAAGCGTGTTATAATGAATACTGCTCAAGCGACCTTCAATCGTGAAGCACACACGACCTTCAATCGTGAATAAACGAATAGATGGGAGACTTACCATGAGTGATAACTCTAAAACACGTGTTGTCGTGGGGATGAGTGGTGGTGTTGATTCGTCGGTGACGGCTCTTTTGCTCAAGGAGCAGGGCTACGATGTGATCGGTATCTTCATGAAGAACTGGGACGACACAGATGAAAACGGCGTCTGTACGGCGACCGAAGATTACAAGGATGTGGCTGCGGTGGCAGATCAGATCGGCATTCCTTACTACTCTGTCAATTTTGAAAAAGAGTACTGGGACCGCGTTTTTGAGTATTTCCTAGCGGAATACCGTGCAGGGCGCACGCCAAATCCAGATGTTATGTGCAACAAGGAAATCAAGTTCAAGGCCTTTCTGGACTATGCCATGACCTTAGGCGCAGACTATGTAGCGACTGGGCATTATGCTCGAGTGGCGCGTGATGAGGACGGCATCGTTCACATGCTTCGTGGCGTGGACAATGGCAAGGATCAGACCTATTTCCTCAGCCAACTTTCTCAAGAACAACTCCAAAAAACCATGTTCCCCTTGGGGCATTTGGAAAAGCCTGAAGTACGAAAACTAGCAGAAGAAGCAGGCCTTGCGACTGCCAAGAAGAAAGACTCGACAGGGATTTGCTTTATCGGAGAAAAGAACTTTAAAGAATTTCTCAGCAACTACCTGCCAGCCCAGCCAGGTCGCATGATGACTGTGGATGGACGCGATATGGGGGAGCATGCGGGTCTGATGTATTATACGATTGGTCAGCGTGGCGGACTCGGTATCGGTGGGCAACACGGCGGTGACAATGCGCCTTGGTTCGTTGTCGGAAAAGATCTGAGCAAGAATATCCTCTATGTCGGCCAAGGTTTCTATCATGACTCGCTCATGTCAACAAGCCTAGAAGCCAGTCAAATCCACTTTACTCGTGACATGCCAGAGGAATTTACACTAGAATGTACGGCTAAATTCCGCTACCGTCAGCCTGACTCTAAGGTGACAGTTCATGTCAAAGGTGACAAGGCGGAGGTCATCTTTGCGGAGCCACAACGCGCGATTACACCAGGACAGGCAGTTGTCTTTTACGATGGCGAAGAGTGTCTCGGTGGTGGCTTGATTGACAATGCCTACCGCGATGGACAAGTTTGTCAGTACATTTAAGATTTTCTAAGAGGAAAGAGAATGTTTCAGTTTTTTAAGAAAAAAACGGCTAAAAAAGAGCAAACAATGAGTCTCTCTGACTATAAGAAAGAGTATTTGAGAGAGAAAACGACAGAGTCTATTGAAGCCTTGTTCAAGGAATTGAAACAAGCTAAAGTCTGGGTCCCCTTCAATGCTTCTCTAGTGAATGGGAGTGACGGACAAGAAGGTGCTCGCCTAAAACCAGATATTCTGCGAAAGGGAGACGACTACTTCTATCCTTGTTTCTTAACTGAACAAGATATTCCTAAGGACTATTATGACCGTTTTTCCTGGTTGCAATTGCTTCTTACGGACTGTTTAGTTGCTGCGGAAGAGATAGGGGAGTTTCCGGTGAGAGGGATTGTTCTGGATGCCTTCTCTGACCCAGTTGAGATTGACAAAGGAGCTTTTGAAGCGATTCGCCAATCATAGTACATTTAGATTGACAAATTTTCTCAATTTGCTACAATAATAACAGCAATAGAAATGATGGTCAAAGCTCATGGATGTTGCAGGCTTTTTGTCCTGCACTTCTTTGGAGTTTTGACTGTTTTTGTGTCGTTTAAGGGAAAGGAAAAAAATGACTCAACAAGACTTTCGGACAAAAGTAGGAAATACTGTTTTTGGTGTTCGGGCGACAGCCTTGATTCTCCAAAATTGCCAGCTCCTAGTTACCAAAGATAAGGGCAAGTATTACACTATTGGCGGTGCTATCCAAGTCAATGAAAGAACGGAAGACGCGGTAGTCCGTGAAGTGAGGGAAGAACTGGGTGTCAAAGCTCAAGCTGGGCAGCTAGCTTTCGTGGTTGAAAATCGTTTTGAACAGGACGGTGTTTCCTATCACAACATCGAGTTTCATTATTTGGTAGACTTGCTTGAAGATGCCCCATTGACCATGCAGGAAGATGAGAAAAGGCAGCCTTGTGAGTGGATTGATTTGGATAAACTCCAGAATATCCAGCTAGTTCCAGCCTTTTTAAAAACAGCCCTGCCAGATTGGGACGGCCAACTAAGACACATTCATCTTGAGGAATAGGAGAGAAAATGACTTATAATTTTACGGAAGAATACGATATTATTGTAATCGGTGCGGGACACGCTGGAGTCGAGGCTTCCTTAGCTGCCAGCCGTATGGGCTGTAAGGTCTTGCTTGCGACCATCAACATTGAAATGCTGGCTTTCATGCCTTGTAACCCTTCAATCGGTGGTTCTGCCAAGGGGATTGTCGTGCGTGAAGTGGATGCCCTTGGTGGCGAAATGGCTAAGACCATTGACAAGAGTTACATCCAGATGAAGATGCTCAACACTGGGAAGGGGCCAGCTGTCCGTGCCCTTCGTGCGCAGGCTGACAAGGAACTTTACTCTAAGGAAATGCGCAAGACAGTTGAAAATCAAGAGAATCTGACTCTTCGTCAGACCATGATTGATGAGATTTTGGTGGAAGATGGTAAGGTTGTCGGTGTGCGTACAGCAACCCATCAAGAGTATGCTGCTAAGGCCGTTATTGTGACGACAGGGACTGCACTCCGTGGGGAAATCATCATCGGAGACCTCAAGTACTCATCAGGACCTAACCACAGCCTAGCTTCGATTAACCTAGCTGATAATCTCAAGGAACTTGGGCTTGAAATTGGTCGTTTCAAGACAGGAACCCCTCCACGTGTCAAGGCTTCTTCTATCAACTACGATATGACAGAAATTCAGCCAGGAGACGAAGCGCCTAATCACTTCTCATACACTTCGCGTGATGAGGACTATGTCAAAGACCAAGTTCCATGCTGGTTAACCTATACCAATGGTACCAGTCATGAGATTATTCAAAACAACCTCCATCGTGCGCCTATGTTTACAGGTGTAGTTAAGGGTGTAGGGCCTCGCTACTGTCCGTCGATTGAGGACAAGATTGTGCGCTTTGCGGATAAGGAACGCCACCAACTCTTCCTTGAGCCAGAAGGGCGCAATACAGAGGAAGTCTATGTTCAAGGTCTTTCAACCAGTCTGCCTGAAGATGTACAGCGCGAGCTAGTTCATTCTATCAAAGGTTTGGAAAATGCTGAGATGATGCGAACTGGTTATGCTATCGAGTACGACATGGTCTTGCCTCACCAGTTACGTGCCACTCTGGAAACCAAGAAAATCTCAGGCCTTTTCACAGCTGGTCAGACAAATGGAACATCAGGTTACGAAGAAGCTGCTGGCCAAGGGATCATCGCGGGTATCAATGCAGCTCTGAAAATCCAAGGCAAACCTGAATTGATTTTGAAGCGAAGCGATGGTTATATCGGGGTCATGATTGATGACTTGGTGACCAAGGGAACGATCGAACCTTATCGCCTTTTGACCAGTCGAGCTGAATATCGTCTCATCCTCCGTCATGACAATGCCGACATGCGGTTGACCGAGATGGGACGCGAGATTGGGCTTGTGGACGATGAACGCTGGGCTCGTTTTGAGATTAAGAAGAACCAATTTGACAATGAGATGCAGCGTCTTGATAGCATCAAACTCAAGCCAGTCAAGGAAACCAATGCCAAGGTTGAGGAGATGGGCTTCAAACCATTGACTGATGCGGTGACAGCCAAGGAATTCCTTCGTCGCCCAGAAGTTTCTTACCAAGATGTGGTAGTCTTCATTGGTCCAGCTGCTGAGGACTTGGATGACAAGATTATCGAATTGATTGAAACAGAAATCAAGTACGAAGGCTATATTTCCAAAGCCATGGATCAGGTTGCCAAGATGAAACGCATGGAAGAAAAACGCATTCCAGCCAATATCGACTGGGATGACATTGATTCTATCGCAACAGAAGCTCGCCAGAAGTTCAAACTGATCAATCCAGAAACCATCGGTCAAGCTAGCCGTATTTCGGGAGTAAATCCAGCAGATATTTCTATTTTGATGGTGTACCTAGAAGGTAAAAATCGTAGTATTTCTAAGAATCAAGAAAAGAAAGCATAGAAAAACAGCTCCGAAGATGGGGCTGTTTTGTTGATTTTCGAAGAGTATTATTCTTCATCTGGTGTGAGGATCATCGGGATGATAATCGGCTCACGTTCCGTATTTTCATAGAGAAAGGGGCGAATGGCGTTGACAATAGCACCATTGACAGATTGCACGCTAGCATCTTTGTTCTTCAGTGCGATACGAATAGCATTGAAGAGGATACGTTGGCTTTGGCGAATCAAGTCGCCAGATTCCCTCATGTAGACAAAGCCTCGGCTGAGGATATCTGGACCAGATAGAATCATCTGCGACTTAAAGTCAACAGTTGCGACTGCTAGAACGACACCATCTTCAGATAGATCTCTGCGGTCTTTGAGGACAGCCGCACCGATTTCACCGATACGATTTCCATCAACATAGATGTCTTGGGCATTGAAGTGCCCTGCGATACGGGCTGAGTTAGCAGTAAGGGCAAGCACATCACCATTGCTCATGATAAAGATATTGTCCTTCTCGACACCCGTATCCACCGCTAGTCCAGCGTGGACTTTCTGCATACGATATTCACCGTGAACAGGCATGAAGTATTTGGGCTTGATCAAACGAAGCATGAGTTTTTGCTCTTGCTGACCACCGTGTCCAGAGGTGTGGATATTGTTAATCTTTCCGTGAATGACTTCGACACCAGCTTCTGAGATAATGTTAATCAGCTTGTTGACGCTAGTGGTATTTCCAGGGATAGGACTTGAAGAGAAGATAACGGTATCGCCGGGTTGAAGTTGCACCTGACGGTGGGTTCCGTTAGCGATACGAGAGAGGGCAGCCATCGGCTCGCCTTGACTACCTGTACAGAGGATCAGAACCTCGCCTGCAGGGTAGTCTTTGATTTCATTTGGCTCGATAAAAGTTCCCTTAGGAGCTTTGATGTAGCCAAGCTCGATACCGTTGACAATGGCCTTTTCCATAGAACGTCCAAAGACCGCAATCTTGCGTCCAGTCTTAACTGCAGCATCCGTTGCTTGCTGGAGACGGAAGATATTTGAGGCAAAGGATGCAAAGATGATACGTCCTTCGATGCCTTGGATAATCTTCATGATGGACTGACCAACGACTTTTTCAGAGTTGGTAAAGGTTGGAACTTCTGCATTTGTCGAGTCAGAGAGGAGGCAGAGTACGCCTTCTTCACCAAGGGCTGCCATACGGTGCAAGTCCGCTGGTTCCCCAACTGGAGTAAAGTCAAACTTAAAGTCACCCGTACAGACGATTTTACCTTGAGGAGTATGAATGACAATCCCCAAAGGCTCTGGAATGGAGTGGGTGGTTCTAAAGAAAGTTGCCTTGAGATTTTTAAAGGTCAACTCAGTATTGTGGTTGATTTCGTAAAGTTTGGCGTTGCGCAAGAGACCGTGTTCTTCGAGTTTTCCACGGATCAAAGCCAAGGCAAGTGGTCCAGCGTAGATAGGGACATTTGCTTGCTTGAGCAGGAAAGGAATTCCACCAATGTGGTCCTCGTGTCCGTGTGTGATCAAAACAGCCTTGACACGGTCGATATTGTCTACGATGTAAGAGTAATCAGGAATGACATAGTCGATACCCAGCAAGTCATCTTCTGGGAATTTAATCCCAGCATCGACGATGATAATCTCATCTTGGTATTCAATTCCGTAAGTGTTTTTCCCGATTTCTCCCAGACCACCGATGGCAAAAACGCCGACTTCTTCAGGTTTAAGAGTGTAGGCCATATTAGAACTCCGTAATCTCGAAAGCGCCAGTTTCTTTTTCGTAATCTAGCAATTTGTCAGACAAGAGTTCGATGAATTCGATGTTGTACTCTGGGCGGTTTTCTTCGACAAGTTGGCGAGCAGCGATACGTCCCTCAAGTTCTGAGTTGGCATCGATGTCTAGGTAAAGTGAGCGTGTTGTTTCACGACGTGGGCTACGTTCTTTTGTTTCTTGATAAAAAACTTTGTAAATCATATAGTTCCTTTCTATTTACAGGTCAGCTTATTCCAAACTTTTAGCAGAGATTTGCTTGATTTCATTCCATTTTGTGTCTAGATTGACCTTGATTCGTTACAATTATTTCAATTATACCACAAAATGAAAAATTAGTAAAAGACGGAAATGGAGAAAGTAGGGAGGGTAAGAAGGAGCAAAAAGACAGGTAGGATTTGGTCGGAGAGCGCTTAGGTGTTATAATTAAAGGGGGAATCTATGGAGATAGTAGATTTAAGGAAGAATACAGTTTTAGTTTCATTAATCGTTGGTGTAGATGGCTGGGACAGAATGATACCTTTGAAAAAAGAAAAACTCTTGAGAAATCTCAAGAGCAAATAAAAAGGCTGAGACAAAACTCGGGGATTTTCCTGGGGCAGTCCAGATGGTAGCACCTCTGCCTGAAGCGAATGCATCGCAACCTTTGAATGACTTGTCACCAAATCAAACTCGATCTCAGCTTTTACTTAATTCTATCATCTATGAGGCTAAGAAGTCAATCTATAAGTATAACGATGTAGAAATAGCAAGATGGAGTGGAGTGCTTACTGAACAGGCAAGGGAAAGTCCTTAATTTAAGAGTAAGCAAAAAAAGAGGACGTATCTGCTCAAGGGTTCTTTACAGCCCGAAGCTGAAAGTAGCACCTCACCCGTACTTGAAACAAGTACCTTTGAACGCTCTGTCACCAGTCGCCCTATGTTATCCTCTCGATATTTATACTTTACTATAACTTACTGAGGGAATCAACTTTAAAAGCATCAAAAAGCTCCTGACCGAAGTCAAGAGCCGTCAAACACTGGGGGCGAATTGTTCAATCGCAATTTCAGTTCTTTAGAAACCAAAGTTTCAGGGATAGCACTGCAACCCGAAGAGTAAACAACTCAACCTGATTTTCCTACCAATGTTGAATTACATTTTAACATTGATAGACCAACATTGTCAACAGTTTATATAAAAATAGCAATACCAAAAGGAGGATTAAGAATGTTTAGTTTGTTTGAATTTGCAGTAGGGGTTCGCCTCTTGATGTTTGTAGTCTTTGTAGCTTGTGTCTATGGGGGGAATGCCCTGTTTGTGCATCTGGAACACCGCAAAACAAAGTTCCTTTGGAAGCTTGCTTTTGTGACGCTCTATTCAATTTTTCTCCTCCTGGTCACCTATGTTGTCTGGCTCGTTTTCTACTTTGGTTTAAATGCCTAAAGTCAATTATTCCTCTAGATATACAGAAAATCCACCTCGTCTTTAGATGGGATGGATTTTTCTATTTTTAGGTGCTATCTTTATTGTTATGACGATGATTTCTAACGTCGACAATCGAGTTAAGGAATATATGACTTATTTACACTTCTTTTTGTCTAAGTGGTAGGCCTTTTTGTTTGGAAACAAAGAAAATTCCCATGCGTCAGCTTTTGTAGTATAATAGTAAGCAGACAAAAAGATAGGAATGTGTTATGAAAGTATTAGCTTTTGATACGTCCAGCAAGGCTCTTTCTCTCGCTATTTTAGAGGACAAGCAGGTTCTTGCCGAGACGACGATTAATATTAAGAAGAATCACAGTATTACCCTTATGCCTGCCATTGATTTTTTGATGGCCAGTTTGGATTGGACACCTAAGGATTTGGATCGAATCGTGGTCGCTGAAGGGCCAGGTAGCTACACAGGTTTGCGAATTGCGGTAGCAACTGCCAAGACCTTGGCTCATACCCTGAACATTGAGTTGGTTGGTATGTCTAGCCTCTTGGCTCTGGTGCCACGCCAACAAGAAGGCTTACTTGTTACTTTGATGGATGCGCGTCGCAACAATGTTTATGCAGGATTTTATGAAAATGCCAAACCTGTCATGCCAGAAGCACACTTGTCCTTTGCGGAAGTGCTAGAAAAAGTCAAGGATGCTGAACAGGTGACCTTTGTCGGAGAAGTTGGTCCCTTTGTGGAGCAGATCCAAGAACAGCTACCACAAGCTAGCTACCAAAAAACCTTGCCAAATGCAGCTAATCTAGCTTTGTGGGCATGGGACAAGGGAGCAGACTCCTTACACGACTTTGTACCAAATTACCTCAAGCGTGTCGAAGCCGAGGAAAATTGGCTCAAGAACCACACCGAGTCTGGTGAGTCCTACATTAAACGCCTATGATAGAAATCAAACGAATCCAAAGACAGCCTGACCTAGCTCAATCTATCTATGCTGTCATGGCAGATGTTTACCCAGTCAGCCCTTGGACACTGGAACAAATCCAAGCAGACCTGTCCCAAGGCCAGACTTGGTACGCTCTGGCTTATGATGGGACAGAAGTGATTGGCTTTCTAGCTGTGCAGGAGAATCTCTTTGAGGCAGAAGTCCTGCAAATTGCTGTCAAAGGAGCCTATCAGGGTCAGGGAATTGCGTCAGCCTTGTTTGCTCAATTGCCAGCGGATAAGGAGCTTTTCCTCGAAGTCAGAAAGTCAAACCAACGAGCGAAAGCATTTTACAAGAAAGAAAAGATGGCGATCATCGCTGAGCGAAAGGCTTACTATCATGACCCAGTCGAGGACGCCATCATCATGAAGAGAGAAATAGATGAAGGATAGATATATTTTAGCATTTGAGACATCCTGTGATGAGACTAGTGTCGCCGTACTGAAAAACGATGATGAGCTCTTGTCCAATGTCATTGCGAGTCAAATTGAGAGTCACAAACGTTTTGGGGGTGTAGTGCCAGAAGTGGCCAGTCGTCACCATGTCGAGGTTATTACAGCCTGCATCGAGGAGGCGCTAGCAGAAGCAGGAATTACCGAAGAGGATGTAACAGCCGTTGCCGTTACTTATGGACCTGGATTGGTTGGGGCTTTGCTAGTTGGTTTGTCAGCTGCCAAGGCCTTTGCTTGGGCGCATAGCTTGCCTCTAATTCCCGTTAATCACATGGCTGGTCACCTCATGGCAGCTCAGAGTGTGGAGCCTTTGGAGTTTCCTTTGTTGGCACTCTTGGTCAGCGGAGGACACACCGAGTTGGTCTATGTGTCAGAGGCTGGCGATTACAAGATTGTTGGGGAGACACGAGATGATGCGGTTGGTGAGGCCTATGATAAGGTCGGCCGTGTCATGGGCTTGACCTATCCAGCAGGTCGCGAAATTGATGAGCTAGCTCATCAGGGGCAGGATCTTTATGATTTCCCTCGTGCCATGATTAAGGAGGACAATCTAGAGTTTTCATTCTCAGGTTTGAAGTCTGCCTTTATCAATCTTCACCACAATGCCGAGCAAAAGGGAGAAAGCTTGTCCAAGGAAGACCTGTCAGCGTCCTTCCAAGCAGCAGTCATGGATATTCTTATGGCCAAAACCAAGAAGGCCTTGGAAAAATACTCTGTTAAAACTCTGGTCGTGGCAGGTGGCGTGGCAGCTAATAAAGATCTCAGAGAACGCCTAGCGGCCGAAATTACAGATGTCAAGGTCATCATTCCACCCCTGCGTCTCTGTGGAGACAATGCAGGTATGATTGCCTATGCCAGTGTCAGCGAATGGAACAAAGAAAACTTTGCAGACTTGGACCTCAATGCCAAACCAAGTCTTGCCTTTGATACCATGGAATAAAGAGTCAGCTTGAAGCTGGCTTTTTTGCTAAAATATTTTATAATATGTTAAAAAAGGAAAAGTTTTTACGAATAGAATAGTAAAGGGAGTTTGGCCATGATTGAAAAAATGGAATTGGGAGAATTTTACAAGGAATTGCGTCTGGCGAGAAAACTCAAGCAGTCAGATGTGGCTTGTGATGGACTGACAGCATCCCAGCTATCCAAGTTTGAACTAGGACAGTCTATGCTGTCTGCGGATAAGCTGATCCTAGCTATCCAAGGGATAAATGTGACCTTTGATGAGTTTGGGCACAAGCTCAACAACTATCAAGAATCCCCACACATACGATTTGGTCGAAAGGTTGTGGATCGTTTTGCCCATCAAGATATAGCGGGTTTAGAGCAACTGTTGGAGGAAGTCGAACAAGAACAGATAGCGCAGACCTATCGTCGTTTGAACGCTATTGTGATTAAAAATGCTATCCATTCCTTGGATAAAAGCTATCTACTCGAAGAGGAGGATCGTGAGTTTTTGACCACTTATCTCTATGCTATCGAGTCTTGGACCTGGTTTGAACTTTATATTTTTTGTAATACCATGCCCTTCTTGAGTAATCAGGACCTAATCTTTTTATCCACCTCTTTACTTGAAAAATCCAAGGAATTTAAAGAGTTAGTACACAATCGATTGTATATGAAACAAGGACTGTTAAATATCATCTCAGAGCTCATGGAGCGCAAACTTTTTTCTTATATCCCAATCTTTGAAGCCGAGTTGGAGAGCATGCTCCGTCCATACGATGTTTTTGAGAAATTATTGTGGCAGTTTTTAAAGAAGATGAGCATTTTCCTTCAAACCAAGGGAAGTAATCAAAAAGAGATTGAAGACTTTATCCAATCTCTACAAGTATTAGAAAATCCACAATTAACAGCCCTTTTTGAACTACGCTTACAGCAATATAAAGACCTTATCGATTAACAAACAATCGCAAAAATGAAATTTCTATAAGAAAAAATGTCAAATATGCGATTTTCTAAAATAGGGCATTTTTCGTGTTATACTGTCTTTATTTCATAGTATAGGAGAAAATAAAATGAAAAAGATAATCTCACGCTACTACTTGTTTGTAGCTATTCTACTTGTCATTACTGACCAGTTCTTGATTCGTCTGCTCTTACACAGCGACTTTGCTGCTGGTCTATCTGACTTTGCCTATTATTTGTCGGATATGATGTTGAATTTTCTTGTGGTTCTGCTTGCTATTATTGTTATGGTTTGGTCAGGTAAATGGCAGAAAATCAACAGTAGAAAATTTAAAGGGTCTTATCTTTTTTATTCCTTTTTAGCTCTTCTTGCTTTTGTTATTTGGAATTTTGTCACATTTGTTATTTTCCCACCTACCAAAAATGAAATTGCTTATCAACTGGATGTTCCTACTTTTACAGGTGCAACGGCATTTTTGATGTATTTTTTCTATCCTGTGATTGCAGGTCCCATTTTTGAAGAGATGATTTATCGTGGGTTGGTGATGACTGCTCTGGAAAAAGGAAAGAAGTGGGGTCTGGATGTGCTTGGTTCTGCTGCTTTGTTTGGAATCTTGCACATTAGTAATCACGGTTGGGTCTTGACAGACTTTTTCGTATATATGGGTGGTGGCCTCATACTTGCAGTCTTGTTTAGAGTAACCAAGTCCATTTATTGGCCTATTGGACTGCATATAGTCAATAATGCCATTGGTCAAATTCTGCCCTTGTTGTTTTAGAGTTTCTGCCAATCATAAAAACAAAAGAACTGACTAGCTAAGTATTATAAATAAGACTGTTTTTTCAGTCTTTTTTATTTTGAATGTCTGTTACTAATTTTTGAGTAGTCCTTTGTTTCCTCCAAATTTAGAGAATAAGTCTCAAAATGTAATCGGAAAATCCAAAGTTTGTCAGTCTGAGACTTTTTTTGTATAGTAGAAATATGAAATTTACAAAAATAATCAGTAGTCTGCTTGCTCTTGGAGCTTTACTCATGCTTTTATCAGCTTGCCAGAATATCAAAAAGACACCACTGGTCTTGTTTGAATCCCTTTCGTTCGGTATTTCTCCTAAATCTGTTGAAGAAGTATTTGGAAAGGTAAGCGAGGTGGAGGAAGAAGAGGAAACGGCCTATCGCGACACTTGGCGCGCAGAAGATCCGTATTTCTATAAAACAGGTCGCCTTTTCTATC
Source organism: Streptococcus sp. 1643 (assembly GCF_006228325.1). Taxonomy (NCBI): domain Bacteria; kingdom Bacillati; phylum Bacillota; class Bacilli; order Lactobacillales; family Streptococcaceae; genus Streptococcus; species Streptococcus sp. 1643. The sequence continues at coordinate 1,753,798 of NZ_CP040231.1, read as the reverse complement.
ACTATGAGCAGATTAATTTGAAAGGCTATACTGGTCGAGCAACCTTTACATTTTCAAAAACGCATCGCTTGGAAACAGTAGCGGCTTATTTCCCCGTTGCCTCAAAAGCTGAGCAGCAAGCATTGCTCGATAACTTATCCCAGACTGTAAAAAAAGAGCTTGAAGAACTCCCAGATTACCAGTCCATGACAACTGAGACAGTAGGCATCTATGATGACGGTTATCGCTACAAGGTCAAGTTAAAAGGACAACAGTGGGAACTCTGGGTTGATGTCTATCCAACAGAAAATAAATATGCTACAGACACAGAAACCGATAAGTATACTATCCGAGTGGATCAATTTCTCATGTATCCATGATGCTTCCTCTTCAGCACTTTTTCTGGCAATAGGTTTCGAATCCGAAACTTTTTTCTCTTCTTTGAATATGTTATAATAGTCCGTGCTGTGGCTGTGATGACGAACAGCCTCAATTGGAGAGAATATGAGGAGAAGGATGAAAGAAAAAGGATTTTGGGAAGGTGTTCAGGCGGCCATGCCGACTGCTCTTGGCTATGTCAGCATTGGTCTAGCCTGTGGGATTATTGGTGCGCCTTATGTGACACCTGTTGAGATGGGCTTGATGAGCCTCTTTGTTTATGCTGGGAGCGCCCAGTTTGCCATGTTGGCACTGATTGCGGTCCAAGCGCCTGTGGCAGCTATTGCTATGACGGTCTTTTTGATCAACTTGCGACTCTTTTTGCTGAGCTTGCATGCATCGACCTATTTCCGTCATACTAGTCTTTGGCAAAATATCGGCATGTCCAGTCTCCTGACAGATGAGACCTATGGGGTTTTGATGGGAGAATTAGCCCATACAGACAAGGTCCATCCTATGTGGATGCACGGGAACAATCTCAATAGTTATGTAGCCTGGTTTATTGGGACAGTTGCGGGGACAGCTTTAGGTGGCCTTCTGCCAAATCCTGAAGTCTTTGGCTTAGACTTTGCCCTTGTCGGGATGTTTATCGGGATTTTTACTTCGCAATTTCAGATTATGCAAAGACGGGTTCCTGTCCGCAATCTGCTGCGAATCCTAGCAGTTGTTGCAGTGTCTTTCTTTTTGCTCTTGACAGTAGTGTCTCAGTCGCTAGCTGTTCTGTTTGCGACCTTGCTAGGTTGTACTATGGGGGTGGTCTTAGATGGTCAGTAAATATCTTTTGTTAGCCGTTATCTTTTCAGGCCTAGTGACTTGGGTTCCCCGTATGATTCCCTTCATCTTGGTCAAGTATAAGGGCTTGCCTGCTATCGTTGAGCGGTTTTTGAAGTTCTTGCCTGTTTCCATTATTTTTGCCTTGATCCTTTCAAGCGTAGTGACTGGCAAGGTTGGGAGCCTTCCTCAGATCAAATGGCTGGACTTCTTGGCAGTTTTTCCAACGGCTTGGGTAGCCTTTCGCTACCGCAATCTAGTAGGTACGGTTCTTTTTGGGGTAGTCTTGATTGCAGTCTTGCGTCTGGTCTTTTAAATCAGCCATAAAAAAAAACTATCACCGAGATAGATATCATATAATGGCAAAAAAAAATATTTTCTGTTAAGATAGTAAAGTATTCTATTTTGGAGGAAATGACATGAAAAAAATCGTCAAATATTCATCTCTTGCTGCTCTAGGACTTGTTGCCGCAGGTGTACTAGCAGCTTGCTCAGGTGGTGAGAAGAAAGATGCTGCATCTGGTGAAGCAACATCTAGTAAAAAAGAAATTATCGTTGTAACCAATGCTACACCAAAACCATTCAACTATGAAGAAAATGGCGAATTGACTGGTTACGAGATTGAAGTGGTTCGCGCTATCTTTAAAGATTCTGACAAGTATACTGTCAAGTTTGAGAAGACAGAGTGGTCAGGTGTTTTTGCAGGACTTGATGCTGATCGTTACCAAATGGCTGTTAGCAACATCAGCTACACTAAAGAACGTGCTGAAAAATACCTTTATGCAGCTCCAACTGCTAAAAACCCTAACGTTCTTGTAGTGAAAAAAGATGACTCTAGCATCAAATCGTTTGATGATATCGGTGGAAAATCAACAGAAGTTGTTCAAGGAACAACATCTGCTAAACAGCTAGAAGACTACAACAAACAACACTCAGATAACCCAACTATCCTTAACTACGTTAAAGGGGACTTCCAACAAATCATGGTACGTTTGAGTGATGGCCGATTTGACTACAAGATTTTTGATAAGATCGGTGTAGAGACAGTCATCAAGGACCAAGGTTTGGATAACTTGAAAGTTATCGAACTTCCAAGCGACCAACAACCTTACGTATACCCACTTCTTGCCAAAGGTCAAGATGAGTTGAAGGCATTTGTGGATAAACGCATCCAAGAATTATATAAAGATGGAACCCTTGAAAAGCTATCTCAACAGTTCTTTGGCGGTTCTTATCTGCCAGCAGAAGCTGATATTAAATAGTCGTATGAAATCATCCAGTCTGAGAAAGGCGGATGATTTCTCAATTTTTAGGTATATAGTTTCAAACTATATGTCTGCCTATCTAATAACAATTTGCTAAATCAAATAAAGTATGAGATACTATTACGGTATTATTTTTAAAGGAGATAGAATCATGAAAATTAAAAAATGGCTCGGTGTAGCAGCTCTTGCTACAGTCGCAGGTTTGACTCTTGCAGCTTGCGGAAATTCAGAAAAGAAAGCAGACAACGAAACAGTTGTCAAAATTGCAACAGTTAACCGTAGCGGTTCTGAAGAAGCGCGTTGGGATAAAATCCAAGAATTGGTTGAAAAAGATGGAATTAAATTGGAATTCACAGAGTTCACAGACTATTCACAACCAAACAAGGCAACTGCTGATGGCGAAGTAGACTTGAATGCTTTCCAACACTACAACTTCTTGAACAACTGGAACAAAGAAAACGGGAAAGACCTTGTAGCGATTGCAGATACCTATATCTCACCAATCCGCCTATACTCAGGTAAAAATGGGGAAGAAAACAAGTACACCAAAGTGGAAGAAATCCCAGATAACGGTGAAATCGCCGTACCAAACGATGCAACAAACGAAAGCCGTGCACTTTACTTGCTTCAATCAGCTGGTTTGATCAAATTGGATGTTTCTGGAACTGCACTTGCAACAGTTGCTAACATCACAGAAAATCCAAAGAACTTGAAGATTACTGAATTGGACGCTAGCCAAACAGCTCGTTCATTGTCATCAGTTGATGCTGCCGTTGTAAACAATACCTTCGTTACAGAAGCAAAATTGGACTACAAGAAAGCACTCTTCAAAGAACAAGCTGATGAAAACTCAAAACAATGGTACAACATCATTGTTGCGAAAAAAGATTGGGAATCATCACCTAAGGCTGATGCCATCAAGAAAATTATCGCAGCTTACCACACTGATGAAGTGAAAAAAGTTATCGAAGAAACATCAGACGGTTTGGACCAACCAGTTTGGTAATAAGACACAGGGAGGTGGGAGAGAGTTTCCACCTCTTGCTTTTGTATAGAGAGTTGATTTTAAAGAGGCACTTGTGGTCGTTCTGAAGACACAAGTAGGTAGTAGAAAGAGAGAGAAAATGGTTTTTCCTAGCGAACAAGAGCAGATTGAAAAATTTGAGAAGGATCATGTTGCCCAGCATTATTTTGAAGTCTTGCGCACCTTGATTTCCAAGAAATCAGTCTTTGCCCAACAGGTTGGACTCAAGGAGGTCGCAAACTATCTGGGTGAGATTTTCAAGCGTGTAGGGGCTGAAGTGGAGATTGATGAGAGCTATACGGCTCCCTTTGTCATGGCGCATTTCAAGAGTTCGCGTCCGGATGCCAAGACCTTGATCTTCTATAATCACTATGACACCGTGCCAGCGGATGGCGACCAGGTGTGGACAGAGGATCCTTTTACCCTTTCTGTGCGAAATGGCTTTATGTATGGGCGTGGGGTTGACGACGACAAAGGCCATATCACAGCTCGTTTGAGTGCTTTGAGAAAGTATATGCAGCACCATGATGACCTGCCTGTCAATATCAGCTTTATCATGGAGGGAGCAGAGGAGTCTGCTTCCATGGATCTAGATAAGTATTTAGAGAAACACGCAGACAAACTTCGTGGAGCGGACTTGCTAGTCTGGGAACAAGGAACCAAGAACGCCTTGGAACAGCTGGAAATCTCTGGCGGAAACAAGGGAATTGTAACCTTTGATGCTAAGGTGAAGAGTGCGGATGTGGATATCCACTCGAGTTATGGTGGTGTCGTGGAGTCAGCTCCATGGTATCTTATCCAGGCCTTAAGTAGCCTACGTGCAGCAGATGGACGTATCTTAGTAGAAGGCCTGTACGAGGATGTTCAAGAGCCAAATAAACGAGAGCTAGCCTTGGTGGATACTTACGCCCAACGCAATCCAGAGGAAATTAGTCGCATTTATGGTTTGGAATTACCTCTCTTACAAGAGGATCGTGCAGCCTTTCTAAAACGGTTCTTTTTCGAGCCAGCCCTTAATATCGAAGGGATTCAGTCAGGTTATCAAGGGCAAGGGGTTAAAACGATTTTGCCAGCAGAAGCCAGTGCTAAGTTAGAAGTTCGTTTGGTTCCTGGCTTAGAACCGCATGATGTTCTGGAAAAAATTCGGAAACAGCTAGACAAAAATGGCTTTGATAAGGTAGAATTATACTATACCTTGGGAGAGATGAGTTATCGAAGCGATATGAGCGCGCCGGCCATTCTCAATGTGATCGAGTTGGCCAAGAAATTCTATCCACAGGGCGTTTCAGTCTTGCCGACCACAGCGGGGACAGGACCTATGCATACGGTCTTTGATGCCTTAGAGGTACCCATGGTGGCCTTCGGTCTAGGAAATGCCAATAGCCGAGACCATGGTGGAGATGAAAACGTGCGAATCGCCGATTACTACACCCATATTGAATTAGTAGAGGAGCTGATTAGAAGCTATGAGTAGAGATATTATCAAGTTAGATCAGATCGATGTGACTTTTCACCAAAAGAAGAGAACCATCACAGCGGTCAAGGATGTGACCATTCACATCCAAGAAGGGGATATCTACGGAATCGTTGGATATTCTGGAGCAGGGAAATCAACCCTTGTACGGGTGATTAACCTCTTGCAAAAACCATCTGCAGGGAAAATCACCATTGATGACGATGTGATTTTTGACGGTAAGGTCACTTTGACGGCGGAGCAGTTGCGTCGGAAACGTCAAGATATCGGGATGATTTTCCAACACTTTAATCTTATGAGCCAGAAAACGGCCGAGGAGAATGTGGCCTTTGCCCTTAAACATTCTGGACTCAGCAAGGAAGAAAAGAAAGCTAAAGTAGCCAAGTTGTTGGACTTGGTTGGCTTGGCGGATCGTGCTGAAAACTACCCTTCACAACTATCAGGAGGGCAAAAACAGCGTGTGGCTATTGCGCGTGCCTTGGCCAATGATCCAAAAATCTTGATTTCAGATGAGTCAACTTCTGCCCTTGACCCTAAGACAACCAAGCAGATTTTGGCCTTGTTGCAAGATTTAAACCAAAAATTAGGTTTGACGGTTGTTTTGATTACGCATGAAATGCAGATTGTCAAAGACATTGCCAACCGTGTGGCGGTCATGCAGGATGGCCGTTTGATTGAAGAAGGAAGTGTTCTTGAAATCTTCTCAGACCCTAAACAACCTTTGACACAGGACTTTATCTCAACAGCTACAGGTATTGATGAAGCCATGGTCAAGATTGAGAAGCAAGAAATCGTAGAACATTTATCTGAGAACAGTATTTTAGTGCAGCTCAAGTATGCAGGGGCTTCGACAGACGAACCACTTTTGAATGAATTGTACAAGCGTTACCAAGTAACGGCTAATATCCTCTATGGAAATATCGAAATTCTCGATGGCACTCCTGTTGGAGAATTGGTTGTGGTCTTGTCAGGTGAAAAAGCAGCACTAGCAGGTGCTCAAGAAGCCATCCGTCAGGCTGGTGTGCAGTTAAAAGTATTGAAGGGAGGACAGTAAAATGACAGAGTTGATTCAAACTTACTTACCAAATGTCTACAAGATGGGCTGGGCTGGTCAGGCAGGCTGGGGAACGGCTATCTACCTAACTCTTTATATGACAGTTCTTTCCTTCATCATCGGAGGATTCTTGGGGCTGGTGGCAGGTCTTTTCCTCGTCTTGACAGCGCCAGGTGGTGTCTTGGAAAATAAGGTTATCTTTTGGATTTTGGATAAGATTACCTCTATTTTCCGTGCGGTTCCTTTCATCATCCTCTTGGCAATCATGTCACCACTCTCTCACTTGATTGTGAAGACTAGCATTGGGCCAAATGCAGCCCTTGTCCCCCTTTCTTTTGCGGTCTTTGCCTTCTTTGCCCGTCAGGTGCAGGTTGTCTTGGCTGAGTTAGATGGTGGTGTCATTGAGGCTGCTCAAGCAAGCGGAGCGACCTTCTGGGATATCGTGGGTGTTTACCTATCAGAAGGTCTTCCAGATTTGATTCGTGTGACGACAGTAACCTTGATTTCCCTTGTTGGTGAAACAGCTATGGCGGGAGCAGTTGGTGCTGGTGGTATCGGTAATGTGGCCATTGCCTATGGATTCAACCGTTACAATCACGATGTGACCATCTTGGCGACCATCATTATCATCTTGATTATCTTTACAATCCAGTTCTTGGGAGATTTCTTGACCAAGAAATTAAGTCATAAATAAAAAGAGCCGAAGGGCTCTTTTTTAGTGATTAGATTTTGTGTGTAAACTTTTTACTAATGGCTTGTCCAAGCAAAGCCCCAATCAAGGCACCTAGGAGGATGCTTGAAACAAAGAGAAGGATTTTGTCCAACTCTGGAGCGACCATGATACGCTCAATGTATTCTTGGGATTTCCCACGTGCAACTAAGGTGGCCACGTAAGCTTTGGGACGGATCCACATGAGGAAGATAGGGCCACTTGTGCTAAAAGCAAAGACGAGGAAGGAGAGGGTGTTTTTGATTCGATCTCTGTAGTTTCCGAGACGAGCGATGGCATCTGCTGCAAGACCACAGGCGAGTCCTGGGAGAAAGGCACCAGCGCCATGCTTGCTAGCTAGGAAGAAAAGTGCCATAAAAAGTCCTAGAGTGGTGATAGCGCCAAAACGAGGGACCTTCGTCAAAAGAAGCATGTAGACACTGCCACCGACAAGGGCAGAAAAGGCCGGCGCGTAGAACATATTGCCTGTTTGATCGACCAGGTGTCCTAGGAAGACTCCAATCCCTAGACAGAGGAAATAAAGGACGGCGGCCAAGAGGGTGGTTAAGATATTTTTCTTCATGAGAATCTCCTTGATGCGAATTAACAAAACCAATTGTATCACGCTTTTTGAGGATTGTAAATGGGAGTTCTATATTTTTGAAAACGTTTGAAATATGATATAATAGTTACATCATTAGTTTAAGGAGAGTAGCATGGGAAAATTTCTAGAATTCGTCTTTAATCGTATCTTTTTGGGAATGATTGCGACGGCTTATTTCTGGCTATTAACACTTGCAGGAGGAGTAGTCTTTGGTTTGGCACCAGCTAGTGCAACTCTTATGAGTTTGTATGCGGAGCATGGGTATACCTATCGAGCATACCATTTGAAGGAAGCTTGGGAATTGTATAAGAGCAATTTTGTCAAGAGCAATCTGGCTTTCTATAGTTTTGTGTTTGTGGATCTTGTTCTGATTTATGGTTTGTATCTTCTAGTTCAATTGCCCCACCAGACGATTTTCTACCTTTTGGCGACCTTTCTCAACGTCCTTGTAGTTGCTCTTGTCTTTCTAGCCTATACTGTGTCCTTGAAACTTCAGGTGTACTTTGATTTATCCTACCAAAATACCTTGAAACTGTCCCTTATCGGGATTTTTATGAGCTTACCTGCGATTGCCAAGGTTTTACTCGGGTCCGCTCTCCTTGTAGGAGTTGGTTATTATATGCCTGCCTTGCTCTTTTTTGTAGGAATTGGAATGTGGCATTTCTTTATCAGTGATATGTTGGAACCTATTTATGAAAGTATCCATGAAAAATTGGCGACAAAATAGAATGAAGCAGTTTTGGCTTCACTCTCTTTTACGGATTTATAGTTTGGTTATGATCGTGGTCATTGCCAGTTTTGCAATTATGCTATCGTATGCTGACTGGGACTCGCGTGAGAAAGAGGCCCAACGGGTTGCAGAACGTGTGACCACTCGGACAGTGAGTGAAGTGGAATACTATCACAGAGAGTCAACTCAACTTGCTCAGTCTTTGGTTGAAAATCAGGCCCGCATCGAAGGAATTTACAAGTATTTTAGTCTCAGCACACCAGACTATTTCTATTGGCAATTAGAGCGTAAAACTTCGCCTTATATCTCGGTTTCCCTGTATGAAAATATTGATGACCTCTATGTTCGGAATGATTTTGTGACTGGAGTGGCTATTGTTCTTCAGGACTACAAGGAAGTCTATGTTTCGACTAGAGAAAAACGCAGTGGAGAGAAAATTCCTGCGGAGGATTTTAAGCCAACAGCCAATAGTTTTGCCATTCCTGTTTCCGATCCTGTGTCTGACAAGGATTTAGGAGTGATTTATATCTCCCTATCCCCAGATGTTTTACATGGCGCTATTGACAATACAAGGGGCCATATCCCAATGGCTGTAACAGTAACTTCGCCTTTTGAGACTGAGATGTTCCATATTGGGGAGAAGGTCTCAGCCGAGCGAGAAAACTGGTTTGTAGGTGTCACCTCTCACGGTTATCAGGTTCGAGTTGCTGTTCCTAAAAATTTTGTTCTTACAGGAACTTTGACGAGTTCAGCTGTCATTATTGGGCTAAGTATTCTCTTTATCATCATTTTGTACGTGACCCTTAGACAGACTTTTTCAAATTACCAAAAGCAGGTCGTAGACCTAGTTGATTCGATCGAGGTGATTGCTCAAGGGGAAGAAGGCCTTCGAATCGATACCTCTGAAAAAGACCAAGAATTGCTTCTCATTGCAGAAACAACCAATGATATGTTGGACCGCCTGGAAAAAAATATCCACGATATCTATCAGCTAGAGCTCAGTCAAAAAGATGCCAATATGCGAGCCCTGCAGGCTCAAATCAATCCTCACTTTATGTACAATACTCTGGAGTTTTTACGGATGTATGCCGTCATGCAAAGTCAGGATGAACTGGCGGACATTATCTATGAATTTAGTAGCTTGTTACGCAACAATATCTCCGACGAGCGGGAAACGACCTTGAAGCAGGAGTTGGAATTTTGCCGAAAATATAGCTATCTCTGTATGGTGCGTTATCCTAAATCCATTGCCTATGGTTTCAAGATTGCACCAGAATTGGAAGAAATGAGGATTCCAAAATTTACACTCCAACCATTAGTAGAAAACTACTTTGCCCATGGTGTTGACCATCGCAGAACGGATAATGTCATCAGTATCAAAGCCTTGAAGGGCCAAGGCTTCGTTGAAATCCTAGTGGAAGACAATGGTCGAGGAATGCCCGCTGAGAAACTAGCTAGCTTGCAGGAAAAATTAGCTCAGAGAAGTTTTGAACACGAAGCAAGCTACAGTGGGGAGCGGCAATCAATTGGAATAGTAAATGTGCACGAACGCTTTGTTCTCTACTTTGGGGATCGCTACCAAATCAGTGTAGAGTCAGCTGAGCAAGAAGGTGTTCGTTACCATATCACTATCCAGGATGAATAGAAAGGGTAGAAATGTATAAAGTTTTATTAGTAGACGATGAGTACATGGTGACAGAGGGGCTCAAGCGATTAATCCCCTTTGAAAAATGGGATATGCAAGTCGTCGCAACAGCTAATCACGCAGATGATGCTTTGGACTATGTTAAGAAAAATCCAGTAGATGTGGTCATTTCCGATGTCAACATGCCAGATAAGACCGGACTTGAGATGATTAGGGAAATGAAAGAGCTACTTCCAGATACCTATTATATCTTGCTGTCTGGTTATCAGGAGTTTGACTACGTCAAAAAAGCCATGAACCTTAGTGTCGTGGATTATCTGGTCAAGCCAGTAGACAAGGTGGAGTTGGGCAATTTATTAGAAAAGATTGCGCGACAGCTTCAGGAAAAGGTGGAGAAAAGTCAGACCCTCAGTCAAGAATTGGATGAGACAGGATTTACTAACTATCTGTCAGATAAAGACAGCTGGTGGATAGGACTTTCAAAGGAAAAGCAGGGATCTTTTACCATTCCTTACTACGTTTTGGGGCAAGACTGGCAGATTTTCATCTCTGATCAGCCACTAGATGGCATCGTCGTGACACCATTTGAAGCACCCTACCAGCAGTCTTTTGAGAATTGGAAGATCAATGCTGAGAAAGCCCTCTTCTACGGTTCAGTCAATCTAGAAAAATCCGAGAGTTTGTTTGCTTATTACGAGCCGATTTATCGGGTGATTATCCAAGGGAATATCAATCAAATCATCGAAGAATTAACCCTGCTAGAGAAGATTGTTTTGAAGAATACCCCGCGCGTGGCCATCACGAAGCAGCTCTTTACCCAGTTTGTCATGGATGTCTTTCATTTGTTTGAACACCTAAAAGCAGATGATATGACCGAGATTGTCAAAGCTATCCATGCCATTAATACCTTTGAAGAATTGGTTGCCTATATCAAAGAAACTTTGACCAAGTTCTTTGGCCAGTACCGCATGAATGAAAATGTGGTGAGTGTTCTGGAAGTGATTGGGCGTGATTATCAGAAAGAGCTCTCACTGAAGGATATTAGCAAGGATCTCTTTATCAATCCTGTCTATCTCGGTCAGCTGATCAAGAGGGAAACCAACTCAACCTTTGCGGAATTGCTCAATAAACAGCGAATTAAGGCAGCGCAGCAACTCTTACTTTCGACCAGTGATAGCATCGAAGATATTTGCTATGCAGTTGGCTATAGTAATGTTGGATATTTCTACAAGGTTTTCCGTAAATTGTGCGGAAAATCACCGAAAGCTTATCGGAAACAAGTTGAAACCAGCTTGTAAAAGTTGTATTCCTGTACAAAAAATGCTATAATGTTCAAAATATCTTATGGAGGAAAACATGAAAAAGAATCCTATTTATCTTTGGGTTTTGTTAGTCCTATCAGCCCTCATTTCATCTATGTCATTGTTTGGAATCTTGAGTCCATTGCCAAGTAAAGATGTGCTTCGTACAAGCCTATCTAATAGTGGGTCCCTTACTGCTCAGCAAATAGAAGACACGGTTAACTATACTTACCAAGTAACAGCGTCATCGCACTCTATTTTTAATACGTTGTTGATTGTTTTATCTGCAATTTTAGTTGTAGTAGCCTTTGTATTTCTAGTACGTAAAAATGTGCAATTCGCAAACTATGCTTATATTGGCTATGTTCTACTAGCGATTGTTGGTTTGGTTTATAGCTATATGAACGTTCAAGATGCGGTTCAATTAATCAAAGATACTACTCTCGGCTTAGGAATGGGAGCATTTGCACAAGGAACGAATATTTTGTTCATCATTATCAATGTTCTCTTTTTAGCCTTAGTCTTTTACAAGATGTGGCGCCAACAAAAAGATTTGGCCGAAGAAGTCGAAGCAGAAGAAGTTGCCTAAGTATTGACAAAAAAGAACTATCAAGTTACAATCTTGGTAGTTCTTTTTAAATCGTAAACAAAAAATAGAGGTCAACATGAAAAAAATATCCCTAGTGTATATCAGTCTGAGTGGGAATACAGAGAGTTTTGTAACCCGACTCAAGGACTATCTCTTGTCTCAGTATGAGGGAATTGAGGTCCAAAAAATCCATATCAAGGATTTGGTCAAGGAAGGCCAAGAATTCTTTGAAATGGAACATCCCTATGTCGCTTTCTTGCCGACCTATCTGGAAGGTGGAAATGGTGTCGATAACGGCGATGTTGAGATTCTAACGACTCCAGTGGGCGACTTTATCGCTTATGGAGACAATGCTAGTAAGTGTTTTGGGGTAGTGGGTTCCGGTAATCGCAATTTTAACAATCAATACTGCCTAACAGCCAAGCAGTATAGCCAGCGCTTTGGCTTCCCAGTTTTGGCTGACTTTGAAATGCGTGGTATGCTGGGAGATATTAAAAAAGTCGCAGCAATCATTGCAGACTTGTATGAGTTAGAGACAGAAAAATAAAGTAGTATTAAGGGGCAGTTGAGATTTTCAACTGCTTTTGAGTATGCAAAAGCACCCCCGTAAGGGTGCCATTTATAAACTATCCTGCTTTTCCGATAGCAAGTGCATAGATAAAGAAAATAGCAAAGCCAAAGAGGAAAATCAAACCTGCGATAGCGAGGAGTTTTAGCCAAGAAGGAAGATTTTTATTCTCACGTGTCACCAATACATAGTTCAAAAGAGCGAAGAATGGTGTTGTCAGGAAAGAACCGATCATAGCAAAGCGAAGCATGGTGGAAACTTGTCCAGCAAAGAATTTAATAATTACGATACCAATGATAGCGGTAATGGTCATCCAGATGTTCAAAGATTTGCGAGTATCCTCTTTTTGACGAATCAAGAGTCGCAGCGATTCCTGATTGACACGAGAGTAGCCATCGATAACGGTGATGACCGTTCCAAAGATACAGAGAAAGGCGATAAAGGTAATCAAATAACGGGACCATTCTCCAAGAACAGAGGCATACATACCCACAAATTGAGAGATGTATTTGACTGAAGCAGCTTCAACTGCCTGCCCGGTAGGATACTGAATCAGTGCTCCTAGTGCCACGAAGAATACAGCTAGGATAGCAGTTCCAATGTAACCAACGTTAAAGTCGAAAAGAGCGTCCGCTGTATTAAAGTTGACGGTCTTTTTCTTTTCAGCAGACCAGAGTGAATTGATGGCTGAAATTTCAATAGGAGCAGGCATCCATCCTAAGAGGGAAACGATGAAAGGGAGGGCCGCCATTTGCCAAGGTGTCTTTTCGACAAAATCAGAGCTGTATTCTGGATGTTTAATTGCTGCAATAATAACTGCAAGAACTGTTGCAATGGTCAAAGCAGACATGATCCATTTTGCCATACCATCCAATAGTTTGTAGCCACCAAAGAGTAGCATGGCCCAAATGACTGCAACAAGGATAAGAGACCATTGAGTGATGCTAAGACCAATCATTGGAAAAGCGCTAGCGATGATAGCTGAGCAAAGGATAGCGACTCCAGCTGTATTAACCATTGCAGAGAAGACGTTGAGGACAAAGAAAATCCAGAGATAGAGTTTTCCTTTTTCGGCATAACCTTCCACCAAGGTTTTACCAGTGTCGGCAGTATATTCGGCACCAAAACGGAAAAATGGATATTTAAAAACATTGGCCAAGATAACCAAGAGGAGTAGTGACCACCCATAAGAACCACCAGCTTGAGTAGAGGATACGATATGAGAACCTCCAACAGCAGCAGAAGCCATTAGGATTCCTGGTCCCATTGCCTTTAGTTTGCTTGCCCAGGTTGACTGGTTTGATAACGTAACTTGTGACATAATAAACGCTCCTATTTTTAAATTTTCAGAATAATCTGAATATACAGCTACTATTCTACAAAAAACTTAAAGGAAATGCAAGAATATTTTGAAAAAATATAGAAAATTACAGAAAACTTTACATGTATTAATGAAATTTCTCCAAGGAGAATATGGTAAGCCTAAAAAATCCGAGAAGAAAGCTTCTCGGATTTTGATTATTTCAATTGATCTGTAACGTCTTTTGAGAGCAACATTCCCAGATGGTAAGTTTTATTGATATGTGCAATGACATCATTGATATTTTCAGTCGTGTGAATTTTCTCTTTGATGTCAGACCTAAATGTCTCGTCCTTCAAGAGTTGCTCTTGGTAGAGTCTTTGAAGTCTTTCCTTCTCGTACTTATTGAGCAGAAAAAGGAAAACCAAGCTAAGTACAACGAGGATATAAGCATATTGGCTCATAAGGAATCTCCCAGTGTGATAAATAGTAAAAGTGAATAAATTGTTTCATTGAACAGCTGCAAGGCCGAACAAAATATAAATGTTATTTTGCTCAATCGTTCGGATTGCTTTCAAGTAATTTAAAAGATTACGACATGAGCCTAACCAAATCGATATTATTTGGTTAGGTGAATTAGTGAAGCGTTTAGGCAATTCGTACTGGTTACGACGTCATGGGCTCTAAATCGATTATATTTAGGGACCATGACTAGTGAAGCGCCAAGCCAAAGTCCGAATAGGATTTGGCGTTAGTTACTTAGATTGCTCTGCAATCAAGTAACTTTGGCGATTTACATCTTCTCCGGCGCTTCTACTCCGAGCAAACGAAGAGCTTCTTTGAGGATGACTGCGGTTGCGTAGTTGAGGGCCAGACGACTGTCGCGCTCAGGACTTTCATCTAGGATACGTGTATGTGCATAGTACTTGTTGAAAGCTTGAGCCAGACTAATCGCAAATTTCGCAATGATAGAAGGTTCAAAGTTATCTGCTGCACGATTGATAATACGTGGAAAGTCTTGGAGTAGTTTAATGATTTCCCAGCTTTCAGCATCGTTCAAGCTGTAGTTGCCAGCTGTATCTGGTTTGAAATCGGCTTTGCGCAAGATAGATTGGATACGAGCGTAGGCGTATTGAACGTAAGGTCCAGTTTCTCCTTCAAAGGATACCATAGCTTCAAGGTCGAAGTCATATCCATTTGTACGGTCGGTCTTAAGATCATAGAACTTGATAGCCCCAACTCCAACAGCGTGGGCAACTTGGTCTTTATTTTCTAACTCAGGATTTTTCGCCTCGATTTGGGCCTTGGCACGACTAACAGCCTCAGCGATAGTCGGTTCTAGCAAGATGACATTTCCTTTACGAGTAGAGAGTTTTTTCCCTTCTTTTGTTACCAATCCAAACGGAACATGGACAATGTCTTGGCTCCAATCGTAGCCCATCTCTTGTAGTACTGCCTTGAGTTGTTTGAAGTGGGCAGATTGCTCTTGACCAACAACATAGATGGATTTTGCAAATTGGTATTCGTTTTTACGGTAAAGGGCTGCAGCCAAGTCTCGTGTGATATAGAGAGTTGCACCATCAGATTTTTTGATAAGGGCTGGATGTTCAATTCCATATTTCTCAAGATTGACAACTTGAGCCCCTTCTGACTCAACAAGAAGTCCTTTTTCAGCGAGAATGTCTACAACAGCATCCATCTTATCATTGTAAAAGGCCTCCCCGTTGTAGCTGTCAAATTCGACTTGCAATTCATTGTAAAGGCGGTTGAATTCCACTAAACTTTCATCACGGAACCATTGCCAGAGAGCGAGGGCTTCCTCATCTCCATTCTCCAGTTTGCGGAACCATTCGCGCGCTTCTTCATCCAAGCTAGGATCTTTTTCAGCTTCAGCATTGATGCGAACGTAGAGTTTAAGAAGTTCATCGATTGGATGCGCTTTAACGGCTTCCTCATTTCCCCATTTTTTGTAGGCGACAATCAGCATCCCAAACTGTTTGCCCCAGTCTCCCAAATGATTGACCTTGACTGTTTGATAACCGATTTTTTGGAAAATATGTGACAAGCTATCTCCGATAACTGTTGAACGCAAGTGCCCAATAGAGAATGGTTTTGCGATGTTGGGACTAGACATATCAATAATGACATTTTCTTGCTTGCCAATGTTTTGGTCAGCATAGTGATCTTTTTCAGTGATAACATCCTGTAATACCTGAGCCGAAATAGCACTTTTATTAAGGAAAAAGTTGACGTAAGGTCCAGTAGCGACAACCTTTTCAAAGGCTTGACTATTGATTTTTTCAGCAATATCTGCTGCAATCATTTGAGGAGCTTTACGCTCGACCTTTGCTAGAGAAAAGGCAGGGAAGGCGATGTCTCCCATTTCTGAGTTTTTAGGTGTTTCCAGTAAATTTAAAATAGCCTCTTGATCCAGGCTATCAATGACGCTAGCCAACTCACTAGCAATCAGTTCTTTTGTATTCATAAGGGCTCCTTTTGGGCTTTTTTACTATTTTAACACAATTTACTACATTTTTTGAGAAAGAAAAGAATTTTTTTGAATTATCTAGTTTTTTTGGTATAATGTAGTTATAAAATAAATGTAAAACTTGTTATAAATATTCACTTAAGAGGATAATATGAGAAAAAGAGAACGGCATCAGTTGATTAAAAAGATGATCACCGAAGAAAAACTTGGGACACAAAAAGAGATTCAAGATCGTTTAGAAGCTCGTAATGTTTATGTGACACAAACGACTTTGTCACGTGATTTGCGTGAAATCGGCTTGACCAAGGTTAAGAAAAATGATATGGTGTATTATGTACTAGCAAATGAGACAGATAAGATTGATTTAGTTGAGTTTTTGTCTCATCATTTAGAAGGAGTTGCAAGAGCAGAGTTTACCTTGGTACTGCATACCAAACTTGGGGAAGCTGCAGTCTTAGCAAACATTGTAGATGCAAACAAGGATGAATGGATTTTAGGAACGGTTGCTGGTGCTAATACCTTATTGGTTATTTGTCGAGACCAGCACGTTGCCAAGCTGATGGAAGATCGTTTGCTAGATTTGATGAAAGATAAATAAGGTCTTGGGAGGTGCTCTCAAGACTTATTTTTAGCAAGGAGAGACGGAAAATGGCAACAGAAAAGTTATCACCCGGCATGCAACAGTATGTGGATATTAAGAAACAATACCCAGATGCTTTTTTGCTTTTTCGGATGGGTGATTTTTACGAGTTGTTCTATGAAGATGCAATCAATGCAGCACAAATTTTAGAAATTTCCTTAACGAGTCGGAATAAAAATGCAGAAAATCCGATACCCATGGCGGGCGTCCCCTATCATTCTGCCCAACAGTATATCGATGTTCTGATTGAGCAGGGCTATAAAGTTGCTATAGCTGAACAGATGGAAGATCCCAAACAAGCAGTGGGGGTTGTCAAGCGAGAGGTGGTGCAGGTCATCACACCTGGTACAGTAGTCGATAGTAGTAAGCCCGATAGTCAGAATAATTTCTTGGTTGCCTTAGATCGTGATGGCAATCAATTTGGTCTGGCTTATATGGATCTAGTGACAGGTGATTTTTATGTGACTGGTTTATTGGATTTTACTCTCGTTTGTGGGGAAATCCGTAACCTCAAAGCCCGAGAAGTGGTACTGGGTTATGACTTGTCAGACGAAGAAGAGCAAATCCTCAGCCGTCAGATGAATTTGGTACTTTCTTATGAAAAAGAAGCCTTTGAGGACCTTCATTTACTGGATTCACGACTGGCAGCTGTGGAGCAAGCGGCAGCTAGTAAGCTCCTCCAGTATGTTCACCGGACCCAGATGCGGGAATTGAACCACCTCAAACCTGTTATCCGCTATGAAATCAAAGATTTCTTGCAGATGGATTATGCTACTAAGGCTAGTTTGGATTTGGTTGAGAATGCCCGTTCAGGCAAGAAGCAAGGCAGTCTTTTCTGGCTTTTGGATGAAACCAAAACGGCTATGGGTATGCGGCTCTTACGTTCTTGGATTCATCGTCCCTTGATTGATAAGGAGCGAATCGTCCAGCGTCAAGAGGTGGTGCAGGTCTTTCTTGACCACTTCTTTGAGCGTAGTGATTTAACGGACAGTCTCAAAGGTGTTTATGATATCGAACGCTTGGCTAGTCGGGTTTCTTTTGGCAAGACCAATCCCAAGGATCTCTTGCAGTTAGCTACTACATTGTCTAGTGTGCCACGTATTCGTGCGATTTTAGAAGGGATGGAGCATCCTGCTCTGGTCTATCTCATCGAACAGTTGGATGGAATCCCTGAGTTGGAGAGCTTGATTAGCGCAGCGATTGCTCCTGAAGCTCCTCATGTGATTACGGAGGGTGGCATTATTCGGACCGGATTTGATGAGACTTTGGATAAATACCGCCGAGTACTCAGAGAAGGGACTAGCTGGATTGCTGAGATTGAGGCTAAGGAGAGAGAAAATTCTGGCATCAGCACGCTCAAGATTGACTACAATAAAAAAGATGGCTACTATTTCCATGTGACCAATTCGCAACTGGGGAATGTGCCAACCCACTTTTTCCGCAAGGCGACGCTGAAAAACTCGGAACGCTTCGGTACCGAGGAATTAGCCTGTATCGAGGGGGATATGTTGGAGGCGCGTGAGAAGTCAGCCAACCTAGAGTATGAAATCTTTATGCGCATCCGTGAGGAAGTCAGCAAGTACATCCAGCGTTTGCAGACTCTAGCTCAAGGAATTGCAACGGTTGATGTCTTGCAAAGTCTCGCAGTTGTGGCTGAAACCCAGCATTTGATCCGACCTGAGTTTGGGGATGATTCACAAATCGATATCCAAAAGGGACGCCATGCTGTCGTTGAAAAGGTCATGGGAGCTCAGACCTATATTCCTAATACCATTCAGATGACAGAAGATACCAGTATTCAGCTAATCACAGGGCCAAACATGAGTGGGAAGTCTACCTACATGCGTCAGCTAGCCATAACAGCGGTTATGGCCCAGCTGGGTTCTTATGTGCCGGCTGAGAGCACCCATTTGCCTATTTTCGATGCTATCTTTACCCGCATTGGAGCAGCAGATGACTTGGTTTCAGGTCAATCAACCTTCATGGTGGAGATGATGGAGGCCAACAATGCCATTTCTCATGCGACCAAGGATTCCTTGATTCTCTTTGATGAGTTAGGTCGAGGAACTGCGACTTATGATGGGATGGCTCTTGCCCAGTCCATCATCGAATACATTCATGAACATATCGGAGCCAAAACCCTCTTTGCGACCCACTACCATGAGTTGACCAGTCTGGAGTCTAGCTTGGAACACTTGGTCAATGTTCATGTGGCAACCTTGGAGCAGGATGGGCAGGTCACCTTCCTTCACAAGATCGAACCAGGACCAGCTGACAAATCCTACGGTATCCATGTTGCTAAGATTGCTGGTTTACCAGCAGAACTTTTAGCAAGGGCGGATAAGATATTGACTCAACTGGAGAGTCAAGGGACGGAAAGTCCTGCTCCGATGAGAGAAACAAGTGCTGTCAAAGAACAGATGTCACTCTTTGATGCGCCTGAAGAACATCCTATCCTAGCAGAATTAGCTAAACTGGATGTGTACAATATGACACCTATGCAGGCTATGAATGTCTTAGTCGAGCTCAAACAAAAGTTATAAAAAGAATCCCACTCATGTATTTGTGAGTGGGGTTTTCTCTATTACTTTTTATGAGCCAAGAGTTGATTGATGTGGTCCACTTTTTTAGCTTCTCTTTTATAGAGAATAGCCCAGATGATGAGGTAGACAATAGCAAACTCTGGAATGAGCTGGAGATAGAAGGTCCAGTGGAAGGGGAACCAACCAGCTAGAGTTGCTAGTGGAACAAAGCCAGCCAGCATGAGGAAGAAATGGGAAAGTGTGGCACGGAGTAAGCTCCAGTCACGGCTGAATAAGCGACTGCCAAAGCTAAAGAGAACTCCGATAGCTGACCAGATGATCATACAGTAGAGCAAGACCAGGGCACCGTGAATCTGATGTTGCACCATCGCTTGTCCGATCAGAGACTCGGGGCTCAGCGGGGCATAGGTATTTGGGGCATAAATGAGTGAAAAAAGGATAGAGAGGATGAGGCCGATAAGAACACCAGCAGCTGCATCGTGAAAGATTTGTTTTTTCATAGTTCTAATTTCTCCTTGATGGTTTTTAGGTAGCGGCGTGAAGAGTAGGTGAAGCTTTCGTTTTTTAAGAAAATTTCAACCAGACCGTTGGGCGTGAGCTTGAGATGAGAGATGGAGTCGATATTGACGATTTCAGATTGGGAAATTTGGATAAAAGTGGTCGGCAAGAGTTCAAGAACCTGATAGAGTCGCAAATCAACGCTGTAGGTCTGAGATGCAGTTTCTGCTAGAACCTTGCGATTCTCGATATAGAAGCGTTGTATCTTACTAATTTCAATTAGATAGACCTGATTATCGATCTTACCTTTGATTGTTTCTTTTTGGTCAATATTTTCTGCGAACTCGATGACTTTCTGGACTTTTTCGGTCGGCTGAGGAGTTTGGACAATCAGCTTTTCCTCCTCGTAAGTCTCCTTAATCTGTAGTTCTACTTTCATAAATTTCCCTCCTTTTCAGTTATACAAGGTTGTGATCACTTCCTGTACACCTTTATTAAACACTATTTTACGGCCCGTGGCAAGAGCTTTTGTCTATGTGGAGAGATTTGGAGTCTATGTGGTATTTGCTTTTTCTGATAGTATCTGAAATATGGTATAATAGCACTAATCAATTTCTAGGAAAATAGATACAGAAAGGGGCTGAAAGATGTCTCAAATTATTGAATTGCCAGAGGTGCTGGCAAACCAGATAGCGGCAGGAGAGGTCATTGAACGTCCTGCCAGTGTAGTCAAAGAGTTGGTAGAAAATGCTATTGACGCGGGCTCTAGCCAGATTATCATTGAGATTGAGGAAGCTGGTCTCAAGAAAATTCAAATCACAGATAATGGTCATGGAATTGCCCACGATGAGGTGGAATTGGCCTTGCGTCGTCATGCAACCAGTAAGATAAAAAATCAAGCAGACCTCTTTCGGATTCGGACGCTCGGATTTCGAGGTGAAGCCCTGCCCTCTATCGCTTCTGTTAGTGTCTTGACTTTGTTGACGGCGGTGGATGGTGCGAGTCATGGGACCAAGCTCGTTGCGCGTGGGGGTGAAGTCGAAGCAATCACTCCTGCGACAAGTCCAGTGGGGACCAAGGTTTGTGTAGAGGACCTCTTTTTCAACACGCCTGCACGTCTCAAGTATATGAAGAGCCAGCAGGCGGAGCTGTCTCATATCATTGATATTGTCAACCGTCTGGGCTTGGCCCATCCAGAGATTTCTTTTAGTTTGATTAGTGATGGCAAGGAAATGACACGAACAGCTGGTACGGGTCAACTACGCCAAGCTATTGCTGGAATTTATGGCTTGGCGAGTGCCAAGAAGATGATAGCCATTGAGAATTCGGATCTAGACTTTGAAATTACAGGTTTTGTGTCCTTGCCTGAGTTGACTCGGGCTAATCGCAACTATATCAGCCTCTTCATCAATGGGCGATATATCAAGAACTTCTTGCTCAATCGTGCAATTTTGGATGGCTATGGCAGCAAGCTCATGGTGGGCCGTTTTCCACTGGCTGTCATTCACATCCATATCGACCCTTATCTAGCGGATGTCAATGTGCATCCGACCAAGCAAGAAGTGCGGATTTCTAAGGAAAAAGAACTGATGGCGTTAGTCTCAGAAGCTATTTCTAACAGTCTCAAAGAGCAAGCCTTGATCCCTGATGCCTTGGAAAATCTTGCCAAGTCGACCGTGCGCAATCGTCAAAAGGTAGAACAGACCATTCTCCCACTCAAAGAAAATACGCTCTACTATGAAAAAACAGAACTCTCAAGACCTTGTCAAGCTGAGGTGGCTGATCATCAGGTTGAATTAACTGAGGAAGGTAGGGACTTAACCCTGTTTGCCAAGGAAACCTTGGACCAGCTAACCAAGCCCGCAAAACTGCATTTTGCAGAGAGAAAGCCTGCTAACTACGACCAACTAGACCATCCAGAGTTAGATCTTGCTAGCCTCGATAAGGCTTATGACAAGCTAGAGCGAGAAGAATCATCCAGCTTCCCAGAGTTGGAGTTTTTCGGACAAATGCATGGAACTTATCTCTTTGCCCAAGGGCGAGATGGCCTCTACATCATAGACCAGCACGCGGCTCAGGAACGAGTTAAGTACGAGGAATACCGTGAAAGCATCGGCAATGTTGACCAGAGCCAGCAGCAACTCCTAGTGCCCTACATCTTTGAGTTCCCAGCAGATGATGCCCTTCGTCTCAGGGAAAGAATGGCACTTTTAGAGGAAGTGGGCGTCTTTCTAGCAGAGTACGGAGAAAATCAATTTATACTGCGTGAACATCCTATTTGGATGGCAGAAGAAGAAATCGAGTCTGGCATCTATGAAATGTGTGATATGCTCCTCTTGACCAAGGAAGTTTCGATCAAGAAATACCGAGCAGAGCTGGCTATCATGATGTCCTGCAAGCGGTCTATCAAGGCCAACCATCGTATCGATGACCACTCAGCCAGACAGCTCCTTTATCAGCTTTCTCAATGTGACAATCCCTATAACTGTCCACACGGACGTCCCGTTTTGGTGCATTTCACCAAGTCGGATATGGAAAAGATGTTCCGACGTATTCAAGAAAATCATACCAGTCTTCGTGAGTTGGGGAAATATTAAGAACACAAAAAGCCTTTGTTTTTCCAAACAAGGCTTTTTAGCTTTTCTAAGGTGGGAATTTTGAATGGACATGGGCAACTTGACACGAGGTTTACACTTGCTTGACAAGACCAGTCCTATAAAAAATGTTGAGAAAACAGAATTAGGTGATTCAAGGTTTTGTAGAGTCGTCTTTGTCGGAAGGATTCTCAGGACCAATTACCTTATCAAGATAACGTTGTTTGGTTTTGAGAGTCTTGTTAATCGCAATTGCTGAAGCAATCAAAAGAACGAAGGTCAGCCAAATCCAGGCAGTGAATTCGGCTGGTAAACTCGAACCGGCTAAAAAGAGATAGATAGCCAGAGCCAAGACGAAAATATAAATCACTTGCCAGAGACCATAGGATTTAACCTCTTTATAGTAGTTGTCCTTGTCTTCCTCCAAGGTCACTGCTGTGGAACCTTTTTCAGAGTTTTCATCCAGAAGTAGATAGTCAGTTGTCACTTGGAAAATCTTGCTTAATTCAATGATTTTTTCGATTTCAGGAAGGACTTGTCCAGACTCCCATTTTGAGATGCTTTGCCGAGAAACATTGATTTGTTCAGCTAGCTTTTCTTGGGACCAACCTTTTTCCTTTCTGAGTTCAAATAGTTTTTCTGCGAGTTTCATCATTCTATCCTCCTTTTTCTACCTCTATCCTAACAATTTTTACTTATAATGAGAATACAATCTCCTGTACTATTTGTCAACCAGAGGTTGCACCTTTTGTTGCAGTTTTCAGCAAAAAAATATGATATACTAGGTAAGAAAAAGCGAAGAAATTATGAAAAAGGAATGAAAGATGAAAGAATTTTTTGCCCTCCCCAAGCAAATTCAAATGCGGGAATGGATGAGCTTTGTAGCACGGATTTTAGAGAGTGCCATTACTCCTTTTATGGCCATGTACTATGTTCAATATTTTGGAGCCTTTTGGGCGGGGTTATTGATGATCACAACCAAACTCATTGGTTTTTTAGCTGGGCTGTATGGTGGACATTTGGCGGATCTTTGGGGACGTAAGAAAGTCATTGACTGGGGAAACTTTGGTCTTGCGAGTGGCTACTTTCTTGTGCTGCTGGCAAATATGCCTAATCATATTTTTCCCTTTTTGACTTTTGTCGGAATGTTGCTGGCAGAGACCGCAGGAACTTTCTCTTGGCCGGCTATTGATGCGATGATTATTGATTTGACCGACGAGCAAAATCGCCGTTTCGTTTATACGATTAGTTATTGGTTTGTCAATGTATCCGTTATGTTAGGAGCAGGGCTTGCAGGTTTCTTTTACGACCACCATTTTTTTGAGTTGCTTCTGGTTTTGACGGTGATTAGCTTCTTGAATTTTTTCCTCGCTTGGAAATATTTTTCAGAAAGCAAGCCAGCTAATCTGGTCTTTGAGCATGGTAGCAGTCCTTTGGCAACTGTGAAAAATTATGTTTCTGTTTTTCAGGACAAAATTTTCCTACTTTATACGTTAGGGACTGTATTTAATGGTGTTATCTGGTTGCAAATTGACAATTATATACCCGTTCATTTGAAAGAGTCATTCATCGCGAGTAGTATTTTCGGTATTCATATTTCAGGAGCTAAGATGCTCAGTATCATGGTCTTTATCAATACCCTGATTATTGTTTGCTTCATAACGACTGCCAATCGTTTGACCAAGGAAATGAAGCTCATACCGCAGTTTTTATTGGGAAGTATTATCTTTGACTTGGGTATGCTTTTCACCATTGTCTTCAGGAGTTTCTGGGCTCTGTTTTTGCTAGCCATTCTCTATACTATGGGGGAACTCATCTGCATGCCGCCAAGCCAAGTTTTGCGGGCGGAAATGATGAATGAGAATAAGCTCGGAACCTACTCAGGTTTCCTTAATATGGCGCAGCCTTTAGCGTCTATTTTAGCGGGGGCGATGATTTCTATCAGCGCTGCAACAGGTGCTGTAGGTGTTTGGCTCGTTTTTATTGTGTGTGCAGTACTTGGGTTGCTTCTTATCATCAGAGCAGCGCATTTACAAGGAATTGCAAATCAATTATAGAAAGTGAAAATTATGTACGAATATCTAAAAGGAATCATTACCAAAATCACTGCTAAATATATCATCCTTGAGGCAAATGGTATCGGTTATATCTTGCATGTAGCCAATCCCTATGCCTACTCAGGTCAGGTCAATCAAGAAACTCAGATTTATGTGCACCAAGTTGTTCGTGAGGATGCCCATCTGCTCTACGGTTTTCGCTCAGAAGATGAGAAAAAGCTCTTTCTCAGTCTGATCTCGGTCTCAGGGATTGGTCCTGTGTCAGCTCTTGCTATCATCGCAGCTGATGACAATGCTGGCTTGGTTCAAGCGATCGAGACTAAGAACATCACCTACTTGACCAAGTTCCCTAAAATTGGCAAGAAAACAGCCCAGCAGATGGTGCTGGACTTGGAAGGCAAGGTAGTCGTGGCTAGTGATGACCTTCCTTCCAAGGTCGCAGTACAAACCAGCGCTGAAAACCAAGAACTGGAAGAAGCTATGGAAGCCATGCTGGCACTGGGCTACAAGGCGACAGAGCTCAAGAAAATCAAGAAATTCTTTGAAGGAACGACAGATACAGCTGAGAACTATATCAAGTCGGCCCTTAAGATGTTGGTCAAATAGGAGTATAATATGCCAAAACGCTGTGGTTGGGTAAAAATGAATAATCCCTTATATCTAGCCTATCATGATGAGGAGTGGGGGCAACCCCTTCATGATGACCGCGCTCTTTTTGAACTGCTCTGTATGGAGACTTATCAGGCTGGTCTGTCTTGGGAAACGGTACTCAACAAACGCCAGGCTTTCCGAGAAGCATTTCATGGCTATCAAATTCAAGCGGTCGCGGAAATGACAGATGGGGAGTTGGAAGCCTTGTTAGAGAATCCAGCCATCATCCGAAATCGTGCCAAGCTCTTTGCGACGCGTGCCAACGCCCAAGCATTTTTACAAATCCAGAAAACCTTTGGCTCTTTTGATGCTTATCTCTGGTCCTTTGTTAAGGGGAAAACGATCGTGAATGATGTTCCTGACTATCACCTAGCACCTGCTAAAACAGCCTTGTCTGAAAAATTGGCTAAAGATCTAAAAAAACAAGGATTCAAGTTCACAGGCCCAGTTGCCGTTTTATCTTTTCTACAAGCAGCAGGGTTAGTTGATGACCACGAGAATGATTGTGAGTGGAAGGGGAATTAAATGATGTCTAACAAAAATAAGGGAATTCTGATTTTTGCGATTCTCTATACAGTTCTCTTTGTATTTGATGGAGTTAAATTGCTGGCTTTCTTGATGCCATCTGCTATTGCAAATTATCTAGTTTATGTAGTACTAGCTCTATATGGCTCTTTCTTGTTTAAGGATCGATTGATCAAACAATGGAATGAGATTAGAAAGACTAAAAGGAAATTCTTCTTTTGCGTCTTAACAGGATGGCTCTTTCTCTTTCTGATGACTTTTGTCTTTGAATTTGTATCAGAGATGTTGAAGCAGTTTTTTGGGCTAGTCGGACAAGGTCTAAACCAGTCGAATATTCAAAGTACCTTTCAAGAACAACCAATACTGATAGCAGTTTTCGCCTGTATCATAGGACCTTTTGTGGAAGAACTCTTTTTCCGTCAGCTCTTGTTACATCACTTGCAGAAACGTCTGTCAAGTTGGCTAAGCATTCTTCTGGTAGGACTTGTTTTTGCTCTGACTCATATGCACAGTTTGGCTTTATCAGAGTGGGTCAGTGCAGTCGGTTATCTAGGTGGAGGCATTGCCTTTTCTATCATCTATGTGAAAGAAAAAGAGAATATTTATTATCCTCTAGTTGTTCATATGTTAGGCAATAGCCTTCCCTTGATTATTTTAGTTATCAGTAGTATGTGACGTTTTAGTAGTTATACAAGAGAAAAAGCTGAGAATCTCCTCTCAGCTTTTTGATTATATGCTAGTAACTTTTATAGTGCAGTAAGAAATGTCAGTCCACCTAAGACAACGCCAGCTGAGTTTGGAATAATTAGTATCCAATCCTTCTTAGGTTCTTTTGTCCATCCATAAATAACCCAAATTAAACAAGATACTGCTGCGGATAAAGGCTGGAATGGTTGAGCTTTGTTGCCTTGTAAATTGGCAAAAATTTGTGGGATGTAGGCGATAAATACAATAATCCCGATAAAGGCCCCGATTGAACCGACAATTTGATTTATTTTTTGTTTAGTCATATACACCTCCTTCAAAAAGATATCATAGAAATTAGCGAAAATCAATACAAAAGCATAAAAATGGAGAAATTGTTTATTTTTTGTTATAGTCAAAGCGAATGACTTGCTCTTTTGCATCCACATAAGCATAGACGCCAAAGGGTACAATGGCTCTTGGTGTGGCGTGCCCAACGTTTAGATTATAGACAATTGGGATATTGCTGTCAACGATGCTCATTAGTGCCTCTTTATAGTCGTCATAGAAGGCTTCATCCATTGGCTTTCCGACCAAGAGTCCACTGATGACCTCAAATACCCCAGTTTCTTTCAAAGCCAGCACCATCTTTTTGAAGTTTTCCGGCTCAGGCTTCTCTTCGCTTGTTTCTAACAAAAGAATCTTTCCTTCCCAGTCGGATAAGTCAGGGAAGAGTTTGTACTTTTGGCAGAGCTCCGTGCTATCTACGTATCGAGAATTGTCAAAGATATCATAGAGGGATTCAAGGCAACCGCCGAGAATTTCTCCCTCAAACTGGGTATTTCCTTGTAACAAATCAAAGCCTGTATTTACATGACTGATACGAGCTGTTCCCAGGGCCTTGGGACTAAAATCAGTTCGTTCCTCATACCAAACGTCGCTAGGGCGGATTTCTGAGATTCTTCCAGTCTCAATCAGTTCTTTAAAGTAGTGAAAGCTATAGGGCAACATCTCCTTGTCCAATTCACAAATGTCTGCTAGAAAGGATTGCCCATAAAAAGTCTTGACCCCTAGTTTGTGCAACATAAGGTGGTTCATAGTAGTATCCGAGAAGCCAAGAAAAATCTTTGGCTTGATAACCTTTTGAAGCTGGTCGTTTTCAAAAAGATAAGGTAGCAAGCGATAGGTATCATCCCCACCGATGGCACATAGGATCATGTTGATGCTATCATCAGAAAAGGCCTGCATCAAATCCTCTGCACGTGCCTCCGGATGGTCCTTGCTAAAGTCTAACCCTTTTAGCGAATGGGGCAAAAAGACAGGATTGAGTCCCAAATCCTTGAGACGTTGGAGACCCAAGTCGACTTCGTGTTTGACAAAATTCTCTCCGATAATGCCACTAGACAAACTAACAATACCAATAGTAGAAACTATATCTCATCCTCCTAGAAATAGATTGATACTCTTCGAAAATCAAATTCAAACCACGTCAGCTTTGCCTTGCCGTACTTAAGTACAGCCTGCGGCTAGCTTCCTAGTTTGCTCTTTGATTTTCATTGAGTATGAGCCTATTTTATCACAAAAGATGAAAGAAAACTATAAGAATCAGACTCAGAAGTTCTATTGAATTTCAAGAAAGCAAGTGAAAAAGCAACCGCCTGTGCAGTTGCTTTTCGTTTTTCTAATCTCGCTAGATATGAGTTACTTGGTCAACTCTTGATTATAGGAGAGAGCTAAATCAATCCAGTAAGGAAGTTCTTTTTGACCTTCGATATCTAGGTCTATATAGCCATGATAAGGTCGCCCTCTCATCAATGTAGTACGAGCTCCTGTTCGGGGTAGAACTTGCTTTTCCATTTCTTTGCCAATTCTCACCATAACCAGCTCGTCTTTTCTGGAACTGACTGTAAGGACCATTTTCCCACGAATCATAAAGGCAAGGCCACCAAACAGTTTCTTTTCTTCTAACTCTTCTTCGAAAATTTGGGGAGGAAGTTTGAGCGCTAGAATTTTTCGAATCTGCTGAGCTAAGGATTGACTATATGCCATAGCTTTTCACTTTTCTTAATAACGTGATGGGCCCGCGCTTGCACTTCGGATGTTGAAACGTTTCTTGAGATAGAAGCGAAGGGCGAGAAGGGCAGCTCCCAGGATAGCCAAAGGCAATGGAGCAAGGACTGGATTGAGGCTGGTTGGTAGGAAGCTTGTTGCAAAGAAGACAACCAACCAAAGGACCATAGAGGCCAGGATAACGAGGATTGATTTCCAGAATGGAGGACGTTGGCTACGGTCTGTGTCTGGTCCATAATACTGGTAGACAAAGTAGTACATCAAGTAGAAGGCAAGTCCTCCTACAAGTCCAACCAACAAGAGGGTAATCAACCCATAGCCAATAGCCTGATCTGTAGAGAAGAAGGTAGTCAGAGCGCTAACTAATGCAAAGAGACTAGTGATAAAAAGGGCTGAGTCCATAATCATGAGTTTTGGATCGTCATTTTCTTTTGGATGCTCTTTTTCATATTGCTCCTTGACAGTGAAGCTATGGGCCCAGTGAGTTGGAGCGCCGTAGAGGGAACGAGCTGTCGTTCCTTTGGCTTGCTCTTCAAGGATTTTAGGAATGACTTCCTCAAAGACGGCCTTGATTTCAGCGTCTGTTTTACCATCTTTGATAAATTGTTGGGTAGCGATGTGGATAAACTCTTGGTTTTTCTTAGTTAATTTTTGTAGATCAATCTGAGACATAGGGATTCCTCTTAGAACCATTTTTTATGGATGAGATAGAGAGTGAGCGAAACACTCATAGCAAAGGCGATAAAGACGATTAACCAGAAGGCGTGCGGCTCACCGTTCAGAGGGATTTCATTATCCTTGAAGTTCATCCCATAGGCTGAGAAGATCATGGTTGGGACAGACATGACAATGGTCACGAGAGCCAAAGTTTTCATGATATTGTTCTGGTTATTGGAAATGATAGAGGCAAAGGTCTCTGTCATAGAGTGAAGGACATTTCCATAGATATCTGCCATCTCGATGGCCTGTTGGGTTTCAATCAGAGTGTCTTCGAGTAGGTCTTCGTCTTCTAGGTATTTCTTGATATTGCTAGTTGCGCTAGTCAATTTCTTAATCACGCGCTCGTTCGTCTTCAGTGAGGCCTTGAAATAGACGATGGTCTTTTCCAATTCCATGAGCTCGATCAGCTCTTCGTTTCGAGTGGATTTGTGAAGTTGACTTTCGATTTGTTCACTCTTACGGTCGATCGAACGAAGGGCCGTAAGGTAAAGTTCGGCGTTGCGATAGAGAATCTGGAAGATAAAGCGTGAACGCATGAAGGTGTAGAAATTGCGCAGTCTACGGTTGATAAAGACATCGAGAACGGGGAGGGATTCCAAGCAGGTGGTGATAATGGTTTCCTCGGTGATGATAATCCCCAGCGGAATCGTAACGTAGTAGGTACGATTGTTTCTTTCCTCTGTGATGGGAACGTCCACGATGATCAAAGTATACTCATCTTCGATGGTAATACGGGACATTTCTTCCGCATCGAGCGGTGCTCGAAGGTCAGCGATGTCAATGTCAAAGGCATTGGCAATTTCCAGTGATTCATTTTGTGTAGGATTGACGAGGTTGATCCAAGTACCCGGTTCAAGCGTGTCGATCTCTTTAAATTCAGTTGTTGTTGAGAGAAAAACTTGTTTCATATCCCCTATCCTTTCCTACTATTCAGTGATTCATTTTTTGCACCGTACTATTATACTATAAAAACAGCTTTTTGGGTAATAGAATTTCACATTTTTTGGTATAATGGAAAGCAATAATGGACTAGAAAGAACAAAGATGCAAGATAAAATTGTGATTCATGGGGCGCGTGCCCATAACTTAAAAAATATTGATGTGGAGATTCCGCGAGACAAGCTAGTTGTTGTGACTGGTTTGTCAGGGTCTGGGAAATCCAGTCTGGCCTTTGATACCCTCTATGCGGAGGGCCAACGTCGCTATGTAGAGAGTTTGTCAGCCTACGCTCGCCAGTTCTTGGGCAATATGGAAAAACCAGATGTGGATGCCATTGATGGTCTCAGCCCAGCTATTTCCATCGACCAGAAAACCACCAGCAAAAACCCTCGTTCGACCGTGGGAACGACGACTGAAATCAATGACTATCTGCGTCTCCTCTACGCACGTGTGGGGACGCCTTACTGTATCAACGGACACGGGGCTATCAAGGCTTCTTCTGTGGAGCAAATCGTTGATAAGGTCTTAGAATTGCCAGAACGCCAACGCTTGCAGATTTTGGCCCCTGTTATCCGCAAGAAAAAAGGACAACATAAGAGCGTCATTGAAAAGATTCAGAAAGATGGCTATGTTCGTGTCCGAGTGGATGGGGAAGTCTATGATGTGACCGAAGTGCCTGAACTGTCTAAGAGCAAGCAACACAATATCGATGTTGTGGTCGACCGTATTGTCATCAAGGAGGGCATTCGTAGCCGTCTCTTTGACTCCATTGAGGCTGCCCTTCGTATCGCAGAAGGTTATGTGATTATCGACACTATGGACGATTCGGAGTTGCTCTTTTCTGAGCACTATGCCTGTCCAGTTTGTGGTTTTACCGTACCAGAGTTAGAGCCTCGTCTCTTCTCCTTTAATGCTCCTTTTGGCTCATGCAGTGAGTGTGACGGTTTGGGCATCAAGCTGGAGGTGGATGTTGACTTGGTGGTTCCTGATACCAGCAAAACTTTGCGTGAGGGAGCATTAGCACCTTGGAATCCTATTTCATCCAACTACTATCCAAACATGCTTGAGCAGGCCATGACAGCCTTTGGAGTGAAAATGGATAAGCCCTTTGAGGACTTGTCAGAAGAAGATAAAAACTTGATTCTCTACGGGTCTGATGGCAAGGAATTCCATTTCCACTATGAAAATGAATTTGGCGGTGTGCGCGATATTGACATTCCTTTTGAGGGGGTTGTCAATAATATCAAGCGTCGTTACCATGAGACTAACAGTGATTACACGCGCACCCAGATGCGCCTCTACATGAATGAGCTGACCTGCGGAACTTGCCACGGCTACCGTCTCAATGACCAGGCCTTGTCTGTTCGTGTGGGTGGGGAGCAAGGACCACATATCGGTGAAATTTCGGACCTGTCTATCGCAGACCATTTGGAATTAGTGAGCCAGCTGACCTTATCTGAAAATGAAGCCATCATCGCCCGTCCTATTCTCAAGGAAATCAAGGATCGCTTGACCTTCCTCAATAATGTGGGACTCAACTATTTGACTCTGTCACGTTCGGCAGGAACCCTATCAGGTGGAGAGAGTCAGCGTATTCGCTTGGCGACTCAGATTGGGTCTAACCTATCAGGTGTCCTCTATATCTTGGATGAGCCATCGATTGGTCTCCACCAGAGGGATAATGACCGCCTGATTGCTAGTCTGAAAAAGATGCGTGACTTGGGCAATACTCTCATCGTGGTGGAACACGATGAAGATACCATGCGCGAGGCGGATTATCTGATTGATGTTGGTCCGGGTGCTGGTGTTTTTGGTGGAGAGATTGTCGCTGCAGGAACGCCCAAGCAGGTGGCTCGCAACAGCAAGTCTATCACAGGCCAGTACTTATCAGGAAAACGAGCGATTCCAGTACCAGAAGAGCGCCGTGCCGGAAATGGTCGTTTTATCGAAGTGACAGGTGCGCGTGAGAACAACTTGCAAAATATCACTGCTCGCTTTCCGCTAGGAAAATTCATCGCAGTGACAGGTGTATCAGGTTCAGGAAAATCGACCTTAATCAACAGCATCCTCAAAAAAGCCATTGCCCAGAAGCTAAACCGTAATTCAGACAAACCTGGTAAATTCAAGACCATCACAGGGATTGAGCATGTAGACCGTTTAATTGATATTGACCAGAGCCCCATTGGACGAACGCCGAGGTCCAACCCAGCTACCTATACGGGAGTTTTTGACGATATACGTGACCTCTTTGCCCAGACAAATGAAGCTAAGATACGAGGCTACAAGAAGGGCCGTTTCAGTTTTAACGTCAAGGGTGGTCGTTGCGAAGCCTGCTCAGGTGACGGGATTATCAAGATCGAGATGCACTTCTTGCCAGATGTTTACGTGGCTTGTGAAGTCTGCCACGGGACTCGCTACAACAGTGAAACCCTTGAAGTTCACTACAAGGAAAAAAATATCTCGCAGGTCTTGGATATGACCGTCAACGATGCGGTGGAATTCTTCCAACACATTCCTAAGATTCAACGTAAACTCCAGACCATCAAGGATGTAGGGCTGGGCTATGTAACGTTAGGACAACCAGCTACCACCCTTTCAGGTGGAGAAGCCCAGCGTATGAAGTTAGCTAGTGAGCTCCACAAACGCTCGACAGGAAAATCCTTCTACATTCTGGATGAGCCGACGACAGGGCTTCATACCGAGGATATCGCTCGCTTGCTCAAGGTTTTAGCTCGCTTTGTCGACGATGGCAATACTGTTCTCGTCATTGAGCACAATCTGGATGTCATCAAGACGGCAGACCATATCATCGATTTGGGACCTGAGGGCGGTGTCGGTGGCGGAACCATCATCGCAACAGGAACTCCAGAAGAAGTAGCGGCCAATGAAGCCAGCTACACAGGACACTATTTGAAAGGAAAGTTACATCATGAATAAACGTGTGCAAGCATTTCTAGCTAAAATGCAAGAAAAAGAACTAGATGGTATCATCATCAACAACCTTAAAAACGTCTATTATTTGACTGGTTTTTGGGGTTCAAATGGAACAGTCTTTATCAGCCGTGACCGTCAGATTTTGGTGACAGACTCTCGCTATATCATTGCAGCTAAGCAAGAAGTGACAGGTTTTGAGATTGTGGCTGACCGCGATGAATTGGCTGTTATTGCAGGCATTGTTAAGGATATGGGCTTGTCTCGCGTCGGTTTTGAAGACGAGATTTCGGTCTCTTATTATCACCGTATGCAGGCAGCATTTGCAGGGATCGACTTGCTTCCACAGACTCAGTTTGTTGAAGCGCTTCGTATGATTAAGGATGAGGCGGAGATTGCGACTATTCGTAAGGCATGTTCTATCTCAGACCAAGCTTTTTGCGATGCGCTTGATTTTATCAAACCAGGAAAAACTGAGATTGAAATTGCCAACTTCCTTGATTTCCGCATGCGGGAGCTAGGAGCGGCAGGCTTGTCTTTTGATACCATTTTAGCAAGTGGTATCAACTCTTCCAAACCTCACGCCCACCCAATGCACAAACCGGTTGAAGCAGGAGAAGCCATCACCATGGACTTCGGCTGTCTCTACGACCACTATGTCAGTGATATGACACGGACCATCTACCTCGGTCATGTCAGTGACGAGCAGGCAGAGATTTACAATACGGTTCTGAAAGCCAACCAAGCTCTGATTGATCAAGCCAAGGCAGGGTTAGGTTTTCGTGAATTTGACAAAATCCCTCGTGATATTATCATCGATGCAGGCTATGGTGACTACTTTACTCACGGTATTGGACACGGTATCGGACTGGATATTCACGAAGAACCTTACTTTAGCCAAACTTCCAAAGAAGTCATTAAATCTGGTATGGTCTTGACCGATGAGCCGGGTATTTATCTGGATGGAAAATACGGGGTGCGTATCGAGGATGATATCTTGATTACGGATACAGGTTGCGAATTATTGACCCTTGCTCCAAAGGAATTAATTGTTATTTAAGAAAATTAAGATAAATCATTGACTTTTATATTTTAAAGGTTTATACTGATAGACGAAAACGGTAGGTGAGGCTACCATAGGGATACGGATGACTACCGCAAAGCAGTGGAGACACTACTCGTTGGTCAACAGTCCTGGTCGCGAAGGCCAAGACTAAGCTCATTACATCGCCCTATGGAGTTAAAGCTTGAACGAAAAAACAGATAATTAGTTTTTTAATCCTGCCATTTTATGGTGGGATTTTCTACTGTTTTAGAACAAGGAAAGGAGACAAACGATGCAAATTGACGATCATCCAGAACCGCACATACACAGCCAATCGCTGATTTGTGTCGTTCTGCCCTTATAAAGTGATTGGTCTCTGTGTATGAAACACATCATTCATACAGATAGGAGAAACCAATGAAAACTACAAAAGAAAGATTAGCAACAGCTATTCACACACCCTTAAACGAAACTCTATCTTTTTATAAGACAAGTCTAACAGGCTTGACTGAGGAGCAGGTGGAGAAAAATCGTGACCTATATGGCGAAAACACCATCACCAAGGGTCAAGAAGACAGTATCCTCAAAAAGATTTACGAATCTATTATCAATCCATTTACAATCATCCTGCTGGTCATCGCTATGATCTCCATGGTGACCAATGTCTGGTTGGCGAAGCCTGGACAAGAAGATCCGACGACCTCTATCATCATCGTCGTTCTCGTATTGATTTCTGGTGGCATACGCTTTGTCCAAGAACTGCGGAGTGACAAGGCTGCGACCAATCTATCAAAAATGATTGTGAACACTGCCACAGTTATTCGCGAAGGCCAGAGTTTAGAGGTCGCAATTGAAGATTTGGTCGTTGGAGATATAGTCAAGTTAAGTGCTGGGGATATGATACCAGCAGACCTCATTTTAATTGAATCACGCGATTTCTTTGTTCAACAGTCTGGTTTGACAGGTGAAAGTGACTCGGTTGAAAAACTAGCCTTGTCAAAAATGAGTCAGTCAAACTTTGATAGTCTGCTAGAAGCAGAAGCACTCGCCTTTATGGGAACCAATGTGATATCAGGGAGTGCCAAGGCTTTGATCCTAGCGGTCGGCGATGACACTATGATGGGAGAAATCGAGCAAACTCTCAATACCTATGACGAACCGACCTCTTTTGAACGGGAGATGAACAGCATCTCTTGGCTCTTGATCCGTTTGATGTTGGTCATGGTTCCCATCGTGTTTCTCTCCAATGGCTTGACAGATGGCGACTGGCTGGAAGCAGGTGTGTTTGCACTGAGTGTTGGTGTTGGATTGACACCTGAGATGCTTCCTATGATCATCACGGCCAGTCTAGCAAAAGGCTCCATTATCATGGCCAAGGAAAAAGTCGTCATCAAAAAACTCAATGCCATACAGGACCTAGGTGCTATTGATATCCTATGCACGGATAAAACCGGAACCCTTACCCAAGATGAAATTGTCCTTGAATATCCTTTGGATATACATGGAGATTTGGATTTGTCTGTGTTGAGACGGGCCTACCTCAATTCCTATTTTCAAACCGGTTTGAAAAACTTGATGGACCGTGCCATTATCAGTAGAACTGAAAAAGAAGCTAAAGAACACGCTATTCTACAAAATTTGGATACTAGCTTCCAAAAAATAGATGAATTACCTTTTGATTTTGAACGCAGACGGATGAGTGTCATCGTCAAGGATGAGAACGAAGTTGTTAGTTTGGTAACCAAGGGTGCCCTAGAGGAAATGCTTGCGATCTCAGCCCATGTGGAATATCAAGGTCAGATTAGCCCTCTGACGGATGATATCCGAGTGGAAATCTTAAAAGAAGTAGATCAACTTAATCAACAGGGATTGCGAGTCTTGGGAGTTGCCTATAAAACAGGCCTAAAAGAAGGTTTTGCTTACTCCGTTGAAGATGAAAAAGAGATGATTCTAACAGGATATCTTGCCTTTCTAGATCCACCAAAACCATCAGCAGCACCTGCTATCCAAGCTTTGTTAGAACACGGTGTTCAAACAAAGATCTTGACGGGGGACAATGAGAAGGTGACCCAAGCAGTTTGCGAAAAAGTTGGTCTAGACGTTGATCAAATCTTGTTGGGTTCTGATATTGACGCCATGACGGACGAAGAATTGGCTCAAGCAGTTGAGAAGGTGACTGTCTTTGCCAAACTCTCTCCGGATCAAAAAGCACGAATCATTTTACAAATCAAATCGAATGGACATTGTGTCGGCTATATGGGAGATGGGATCAATGATGCCCCTTCTATGAAAGTGGCAGATGTGGGGATTTCTGTTGATACAGCAGTAGATATTGCCAAAGAAACGGCTGATGTCATTTTGTTAGATAAGGATTTGATGGTGCTTGAAAAAGGGCTGGTTGAAGGACGCAAAGTCTATGCTAATATGACCAAATATATCAAGATGACGGTCAGCTCTAATTTCGGGAACATTTTCTCTCTGTTAGTGTCTGGTATCTTTTTACCTTTCCTTCCTATGGCTCCGATTCACTTGATTGTGTTAAACCTCGTCTACGACCTTTCTTGCATTGCCTTGCCATTTGATAATGTGGATGAAGACTTTTTGAAGCATCCTCATAAGTGGGAGGCTAAGTCTATTACTCGTTTTATGATTTGGATGGGTCCGATTTCGTCTGCCTTTGATATTTTGACCTTTATCTTACTCTATTTTGTCATTGTCCCAATGGCGACAGGCCAAGCCTATGCTCACGGAGCAGAGTCTGCAACGGGCTTTATCATCTTGTTCCAGACAGGTTGGTTCATTGAATCCATGTGGTCCCAAACCATGGTTATCCATATGCTTCGTTCAGCAAAACTTCCTTTCTTACAAAGTCGTCCATCATGGTTTGTTCTTGGGACAACCTTGCTAGCGGCTAGTTTTGTGACCTTCCTTCCCTACTCTTCAATTGCTAGCCTGCTTCATTTAACCCCTTTGGAACCAATTTATTTCCTCTTTTTGCTTTTGATTATCGTTCTCTATATGATAAGTGTTACAGTTGTGAAACGATTGTATATCAAAAAATTTAAAAGTTGGTTATAAATTGATTTTGTCAAGAAAAAAGTACGAAAATCGCGAAAAAAGTTAATTTTTTTTAAAAATAGGTCGCAAGTCGGATGTTTTTTATGGTATAATAGACTAAACTGATAGTAACATGTAGCGAAAGGGGTAGGTACATGATCAAAATTTATACAGTCTCAAGTTGTACTAGCTGTAAAAAAGCGAAAACCTGGCTCAATGCCCACCAGTTAAGTTATAAAGAACAAAATCTCGGTAAAGAAGGAATTACAAGAGAAGAGTTATTAGATATTCTCACGAAAACAGATAATGGAATTGCCAGTATCGTTTCGTCAAAAAACCGCTACGCTAAGGCACTTGGAGTTGACATCGAGGATTTGAGTGTCAATGAAGTGCTCAACTTAATCATGGAAACACCACGGATCTTAAAGAGTCCGATTCTCGTTGACGAGAAGCGCCTACAAGTCGGCTATAAAGAAGATGATATCCGTGCCTTCTTGCCACGCTCTGTCCGTAATGTAGAAAATGCAGAAGCACGTCTACGTGCAGCTCTATAAAACATCAAGGCTGGGAGTGACTCCTGGCCTTGTTTGCTCTTTTGTTTTAAAATCATGTGAGGAATTATGAAAAAGTTACTAATTGCTAGTTTTGCTCTCCTCTTTTTGCTTGCGGGATGTGGGCAAAAAAAGGAAACTCCTGCTGCTACCACAACAGCATCTGAACCTCTTCAATCAAACCTTCCCGTTTTGGACAATGCCGAAAAGAATACGGTTGTTACCAAGACCCTGTTGATGCCGAAGTCAGAAAATGGAACGCAGCAGACTCAGACCATTACCTATAAAGGTAATCAGTTTTTGACCTTGACCATTCAGCAAAAACGACCTGTCGGGGATGAACTCAAGACCTTTATCTCTGAAAATGGCCTAGAGGAGACGCAAAAAGCGCTTCTAGAAGCGGAAGAAAAGGATGAGACCATCCAAGAGGCACGCAAACTAGCAGGATTCAAACTGGAAACAAAGCTACTCAGCGAGACAGAAATCCAGACTACAACGACTTATGATTTTCAAGTATTGGACGTCAAAAAGGCATCTCAGCTGGAATATTTAAAAAATATCGGCCTTGAAAATCTCTTAAAAAACGAACCTAGCCAGTATATTGCTGACAGAGTGGCAAATGGGGCGACAGAACAATAGAAAATCCAAATAAATAGACTGACTTATTTGTAGAACGTCAGGGAATGTGCTATAATAGTACTATTCTAAGGAAAGAGGGTGTTAGAATGGGATTTACTGAAGAAACTGTACGGTTTAAATTGGATGATTCCAATAAGAAAGAAATTAGCGAAACATTGACAGATGTTTATGCTTCTTTGAATGACAAGGGCTACAATCCGATTAACCAGATCGTCGGTTATGTATTGAGTGGTGACCCTGCCTACGTTCCTCGTTATAACAATGCGCGAAATCAAATCCGTAAGTATGAGCGTGATGAAATTGTTGAAGAATTGGTACGCTACTACCTTAAGGGACAAGGAGTCGATCTATAATCTATGAGAATTATGGGATTGGACGTCGGTTCAAAAACAGTGGGTGTTGCCATTAGCGATCCCCTAGGCTTCACCGCTCAGGGACTTGAAATCATCCAGATCAATGAGGATCAGGGCCAGTTTGGTTTTGACCGTATCAAGGAATTGGTTGACAGCTATAAGGTAGAACGCTTTGTAGTAGGTTTGCCAAAGAACATGAACAATACCAGCGGTCCGCGAGTAGAAGCCAGTCAAGCCTATGGTGCCAAGCTAGAAGAACTCTTTGGTTTGCCGGTAGACTATCAGGATGAGCGTTTGACAACGGTCGCTGCGGAGCGTATGTTGATTGAACAAGCAGATATCAGCCGTAACAAACGCAAGAAAGTTATTGATAAGTTGGCTGCTCAGCTGATTTTGCAAAATTATTTAGATAGAAAATTTTAAGACAGAGGAGAAACTATGTCACACGATCACAACCATGACCACGAAGAACGTGAATTGATTACACTAGTAGATGAGCAAGGAAATGAAACCTTGTTTGAAATTCTTTTGACCATCGATGGGAAAGAAGAATTTGGTAAAAACTATGTTCTGCTAGTGCCAGTTAACGCAGAAGAAGATGAAAATGGTGAAGTTGAAATCCAAGCTTACTCATTCATCGAAAATGAAGATGGAACAGAAGGCGAATTGCAACCAATCCCAGAAGACTCAGAAGACGAATGGAACATGATTGAAGAAGTCTTCAACAGCTTTATGGAGGAGTAAAAACATCCAGTGGATGTTTTTAGCCCTGCGCCAGAAATTAGAAACGCAGGAACGTCCGGTGGACGTTTTTAGCCCAGTTCCTTAAAATAAGAGAGAACTGGTTTGTTCAGTGAACATTTTTACCCTTACGCTAAAAATAAAGACCGTAAGTAAGTCCGGTGGACGTCTTTAGCCCACGTTGAAATTCATAGTAGCTAGTGATTAGCTAACCAGGTAAGAGGTCGGGATTTTAGTCCCGACCTCGCTTTTTATTTGTAATCATACTTTGATGCGGTAGTTGATTGGACTTTTGTTAAGGAGACATGTATGTTTGAAGTAGAAGAATGGCTGCATAGTCGGATTGGTTTAAACTTTAGATCTGGTCTTGGACGAATGCAGCGAGCAGTGGATTTGCTGGGGAATCCAGAGAAGACTTATCCTATTATCCACGTAACAGGGACTAACGGTAAAGGGTCAACTATTGCCTTTATGAGGGAGTTGTTTGTTGCTCATGGTAAAAAAGTTGGTACTTTTACCTCTCCTCATATCGTCAGTATCCATGATCGAATCTGTATTAATGGACAGCCGATCGCAGAGGAAGACTTTGTCCGTATAGCCAACCAAGTCAAGGAGATGGAGAAAATTCTTTTAGAAACACATGATCAATTGTCTTTCTTTGAGTTGTTGACCCTGATTGCCTTGCTTTATTTTAAAGAGCAGGGAGTGGATCTAGTTCTGCTAGAAGTGGGGATTGGTGGTTTGCTTGACACCACTAATGTCGTAACAGGAGAGATTGCAGTTATTACTTCCATTGGGCTAGATCATCAGGAGACCTTGGGCGATAATCTGGA
This sequence comes from Streptococcus sp. 1643, assembly GCF_006228325.1. Classification (NCBI taxonomy): domain Bacteria; kingdom Bacillati; phylum Bacillota; class Bacilli; order Lactobacillales; family Streptococcaceae; genus Streptococcus; species Streptococcus sp. 1643. Next base: position 1,713,788 of record NZ_CP040231.1, on the reverse strand, counting down.
GGAAATAGCCAAGCAGAAAGCTGGTATTTTCAAGGCTGGCAAGAAGGCGGTCATTGCCAAGCTTACTCCAGAAGTGGAGCTTGTCTGTCAAAAAAGAGCAAGAGAGCTAGCTGTTGAACTTTATCAAGCTAGGCGAGACTTCTCCTTGAATGCTGGGGATTTTTCAAGTAACCTAGCTAGTTTTTCACAACTTGAAATCAGTTTGGAGGGTGCTTATCAGCAAGAAAATGCTGCCTTGGCTTTAGAAACTTTTCTTCTGTTTATGGCGTCAAGAGAGGAAGGTGTCGAGGAAGAGCCTGTTAGACAGGCTTTGAAGAAGACACATTGGGTAGGTCGATTGGAACGGATTCGTCCGCAAATCTACCTAGATGGGGCTCACAATCTGCCAGCCTTGACTCGTCTAGTAGAGTTTATCCAGGGGAAAATCCAGCAAGGTTACCAGGTTCGCATCCTTTTTGGAGCACTTAAACGCAAGGATTATCAGGGGATGCTAGGCTATCTATCTGAGCAGTTGCCTCAGGTAAAACTTAAGGTAACAGGCTTTGACTACCAAGGCTCTCTGGATGAAAAGGATGTGGTAGGTTATGATTTGATTCCTTCCTATGGCGACTTTATCAGAGAATTTGAAGATAAGGCCAATGGCCAGAACTTGCTTTTCGTGACGGGATCCCTCTACTTTATCTCGGAAGTCCGAGCAAGTTTGGTAGGAAGCGACGAGATTAGTTGACCTTATAGGTTTATGTTGCTATACTGTAGGTAGGAGGTATATCTGGAAACGATTCTAGCAAAACATTGGCACAAAAGAAAGGAAATCGCTATGAAAACGAAAACATTCACACTTTCTATTGCTTCTTTAGCAATTCTTAGTCTTTTAGCAGCTTGTGGGCCTAAGGAACAAGCATCTACCCAGCCATCTGCTCAACAATCATCTACTCAACAAGAATCATCTTCTAGTGCGGCTACCAGTGCTAGTCAACCACAGGCGTCCTCAAGCCAGGACACCGCTGCGGCAGCTCAACCGACTAATATTGATGGTACCTATACTGGAAAAGATGAGAACGACCAGATCACTCTTGTTGTAACAGGCAAAACTGGTACATGGACTGAGGTCGAACCAGATGGAGATAAGGAAATCAAGCAAGTCAGCTTTGAGCCAGAAAATCAACGTGTCATTATCGGAGATGATGTTAAAATTTACGCGGTTAATGGTAATCAAATGATTATCGATGACATGGACCGAGAGGCATCTGACCGAGTGGTCTTAACAAAATAGGATCTCAAATTTAAATAGAAGTTTGGAATTAAGGTTTCAGCTTTACCTTCTACAACTTCAATAGCGACTGTCATAGGATTTGTGCGATATTGAAAAATATAAATAATATTGGAAAGAACTATCATTTTGGTAGTTCTTTTTAAGCCTCTTAATACCCTAGTTAAAAAGATAAGAGGGGCAGCGCTTCATATAGTGTGGGTGTAGTATAGAAATCTTGCAGTTTTTGGAATAGTTTGCATAGAAAAAGGTAAACGGTTGCCATCTACCCTTGAACTGAGGTATACTAGTAGAAACATGAGTTTATCAAGCAGTTAAGGAGAATGTTAGAAAAGGAAGGGGATTTATGACAGCTAGAAAAATGCAGCTACTCATGTCCAAATATGGTTTTAGTATTACAATCATGTTGGCAGAGTTGTTTATCGTCTTTGGTTTGTTTCTCTATCTAGGCCAGATGGCTCCAATTGTCTGGATTATCCTAGTCATTTTAGTGAGTTTAGCGACCATTGTATCGATTGTCAATCGATCTATGAATCCTGAGAGTAAGGTAACATGGCTGTTAGTAGCCTTTGTACCAGTGTTTGGCCCCTTACTCTATATTATGTTTGGAGAGCGTCGTTTATCTAAAAAGGAAATGAAGCAGCTAAAGCAGCTCCAATCAATGGTTGATCGAGAGGACAATAGCAGAGCCCTCCGTTTGGAGTTAAAGGAACAAGACAAGTCGGCTTACGGCGTTATCAAATCACTCCTCAGCATGGACACGAATGCCGATGTCTATGATCGAACGGATACACAATTTTTTGCATCTGGTGAAAGCATGTGGCATCAGATGCTAGAGGATCTCAAGAAAGCTGAGAAGTTTATCTTTCTCGAATACTATATCATCGAAGAAGGTTTGATGTGGAATAGTATTTTGGAGATTTTGGAAGAAAAGGCAGCTCAAGGAGTAGAGGTGAAGCTTCTCTATGATGATATTGGTTGTATGGCAACCTTGCCTGGAGATTACACCATCCAGCTTCGTGGTCGAGGGATTGAAGCCCACAAATTTAATAAGGTGATTCCACGTTTGACCGTTGCTTATAACAACCGTGATCACCGTAAAATCATGATTATCGATGGTCAAATTGCCTATACAGGTGGTGTCAATCTGGCCGATGAGTATATCAACCATATCGAACGCTTTGGTTATTGGAAGGATAGCGGTATTCGTCTGGATGGACCGGCAGTTAAGGCTTTTACTAGACTCTTTTTATCTGCATGGTATATCAACCGTGGGGAGATTAGTGACTTTGACCAATACCATCTCGAAAATCAGCCCAAAGATGGGATGGGGCTCTGTATTCCCTATAGTAGTGGGCCAAAACCCATCTACAGAGCTCAAGTTGGAAAAACGGTCTATCAAAATCTTATCAATCAAGCTACAGACTATGTTTATATCACGACACCCTATCTGATTGCTGACTATGATCTCACCGAAAGTATCAAAAATGCAGCGTTGAGAGGGGTAGATGTGCGAATCGTGACGCCTTGTATCCCAGATAAGAAGGTCATCCAATTGGTTACTCGAGGAGCCTATCCAGACTTGTTATCTGCAGGGGTTCGTATTTATGAGTACAGTCCGGGATTCCTTCATAGCAAGCAAATGCTTGTCGATGGAGAGGCGGCTACTGTGGGGACCATCAATTTTGACTATCGTAGCTTGCTCCACCACTATGAAAATGCCGTCTTACTTTATAGAACGCAGTCCATCATCGATATTGAAAGGGACTTCGAAGAAATTTTTAAAGTTTCTCAAGAAATTTATCCTCACACCATCAAAACCAGCTGGTATCAAAGCCTAATCAAGGAAATTGTCCAGTTGTTTGCACCTATGCTCTAACTATCGACCAAGATCTAGCCCAAGGCTGGATCTTTTTTGTCTTCTTACGAATAGATAAGTAAAGGAGAAAACCATGCTTAATCTAGAAGATGATGATTTTATCAGAGAGTATAGTAATAGTCGATTTCATCGTTTTCGTGAAATCGAACGCTTTGCGTTATTGGATAAGAAATTCAGCAAATATCAATCCCAAGCTGACATTCCTGTAAGATTTTGATATACTAAAACAGATAAACTTAGAGGAGAAATTGAATGAACGTATACGGGAAAATAGATGAGAAACAAGAAGAATCTCATTACCAAGACTGGTCAGTGCCAGAAAAACGAGAAGGAGCTCCCATTCCCTTTTTTAGTATTTTGCTTTGGAGTTTAGTAGCCACAGCCATTTCGGTTGCCCTGCCTTTTATTTTTGGTTTAATCAGTCCGCAACAAAGTCAGGATCTTTATACCGGTTGGGCCTTGCATCAAAATGGTCAAATGTATACAGATTACTTTGGAACGAATGGATTGCTCTATTACTTGCTAACCTATCTTTCCCTAGGAAGTATTCTGCTTGCTTTGGTTGAGTGGTTGGCTTTGTTTGGAGCAGGTATTATTCTTTTTAAGGCTGCGGATACTCTTGTCGGTCAAGAAAAAGAAGCGAAGCGAGTTGTCTTTATTTTATACTTGCTTGTAGCAGGCCTCGCTTTTGGTGGCGGTTATGCTCTCTTGCTAGCTCTGCCTTTCCTATTTTATTCATTGAGTATCGTTACAAATTATCTAGCTTTTCCAAAGGACGACAAAGGATTTGTACGAGTGGGGATGAGCCTTGCACTTGCTTTCTTCCTTGCGTCAATCCCAACCGCCTTGTTTGCGGCTGTACTGGCCTTGGGTATTATCGGCTTTAATCTAGGCAAAGGTCACTTTGTTCATGGCCTATATCAGTTCTTTGCGTCAGCCCTAGGATTTTCACTCTTATTCTATCCTTTAGGCTACTATACAGTGTGGACAGGTAGTTTTGGAGATGCCATTAGCCAGACCTTGTATCCGGTAAATACTCTTAGCCTCTTTTCGAACTCGCATTTGCTTGAAAATGCAGCCTTCTATGGCTTGCTTGCTATTGGATTAGGTTTCCTTGGTTTGCTCTTTGCAGGCTTGTTCCAGTCAAAACCAGCCAAGCAATATGCCCTCTCAATTGCTGCTAGCTTGGGATTGTTGGTTTCTTTGGGAATCTTGATTCTCTCCAAAGAACCTATCAACGGTACTCGTCTTGTGGTGCTAATTCCTTTCTTGGTCTTGCTCCTTCTGACAGGAATCAAGGAAGATGTTTCTGAAGGAGGGAGTCGTCGTAGAAGAAGACGTGAGAAACAAACTTCTTTCCTTAAAGGAAATTTCTATCTACCACTGATTGCCCTTGCCTATCTCATTGTTCTTCCTATCGTGAGTCGCTACCTTTCTCACCCAGCGGCTTATCAGGAGAGAGAACGTCTTGCCAGCGTGGTCAAACAACAAACGAGTTCTGAGGATCGTGTCTATGCTTGGGATGATCGTCCTGATTTCTACCGTGCAAGTGAACGCTTGGCGCCGACTTCTCTATCAACTCCAACACTTTATACTGCAAGCGATGAAAATAAAACCAAACTGATGAATGACCTGAAAGAGAATCAACCGAAGATGATTTTGGTCAATCAAAAAGTTGCCTTGTGGTCAGATGTAGAGAGCTGGCTCAGTGAAAACTATGAGCTTGTTCAGACAGATACTAGCGAGTTCAAACTTTATAAATCAAAATAACAAAAAATCAATATCTTGTGGAATTTTAAAAATTTTAGGATTTTTAACACAAGATATTGATTTTTATTTTTAGAGTGGTATAATACTTCATAGAACAACATTTTAGAAAAGAGCATGGATATGATTGTATTAGAAGAAAAGCTTGCAACCGTTCCCACCTTGTTCGTTGAAAAACGAGATGGTAGACGTGTGGTGTTTGATGTAGACAAGATTGACAAGGCTCTCCACAAGGCGGCGGAAAAGGTTATGGACGTTACGCCTCTAGTAGAAAAACGCCTAAATGGTCTAGTTGAAAGAATCGTGACGGAAATTCACAGCCGCTTCCCTCAAGGTGTCAAGATTTACGAAATTCAAAATGTCGTAGAACATGAACTCCTTGAAGCCAAAGAATATGCGCTAGCTGAGGAGTATATCACTTATCGGACACAAAGGGATTTTGAGCGCTCAAAAGCGACAGATATCAACTTTAGTATCCATAAGCTCCTCAATAAAGATCAAGCAGTTGTCAATGAAAATGCCAATAAAGATAGCGATGTCTTCAACACCCAACGTGATTTGACAGCGGGGATTGTTGGGAAATCAATCGGACTGCAAATGCTTCCTAAGCACGTAGCCAATGCTCACCAAAAAGGGGATATCCACTATCATGACTTGGACTACAGCCCCTACACTCCTATGACCAACTGCTGTTTGATTGATTTTAAAGGCATGTTGGAAAATGGTTTTAAGATTGGCAATGCAGAGGTAGAGAGTCCTAAGTCTATCCAGACTGCGACAGCTCAAATTTCACAAATCATCGCCAATGTCGCTTCTAGCCAGTACGGGGGCTGCTCAGCTGACCGTATCGATGAAGTCTTAGCTCCGTATGCAGAGAAGAATTACCAGAAACACCTCAAGGATGCGGAAGAGTGGGTCCTGCCTGATAAACGGGAAGATTATGCTTGGAAGAAAACGCAAAAGGACATCTACGATGCCATGCAATCTCTCGAGTATGAAATCAACACCCTCTTCACTTCAAATGGCCAAACACCTTTTACTTCGCTAGGTTTTGGTCTGGGAACCAATCGTTTTGAGCGTGAAATTCAAAAAGCTATTTTGACCATTCGTATCAAGGGTCTGGGTTCAGAACATCGAACAGCCATCTTCCCTAAACTCATCTTTACGCTAAAAAGAGGACTCAACTTAGAGAAAGGTTCACCTAACTACGACATCAAACAGTTGGCTCTTGAGTGTGCAACCAAGCGGATGTACCCAGATGTCTTGTCCTATGATAAGATTATCGAGCTGACAGGCTCCTTCAAGGTTCCTATGGGATGCCGTTCTTTCCTTCAAGGCTGGAAAGATGAAAATGGTGTTGAGGTCAATTCAGGTCGTATGAATCTAGGTGTTGTGACAGTCAATCTGCCTCGTATCGCTCTCGAGTCCGATGGTGACTTGAACAAGTTCTGGGAAATCTTCAACGAGCGAATGAACATCGCGGAGGATGCTCTGGTTTATCGTGTCGAACGAACCAAGGAAGCAACACCAGCAAATGCCCCTATCCTTTATCAGTATGGAGCCTTCGGCCGCCGTCTCGGAAAAGAAGAAAGTGTAGACCAACTCTTTAAGAATCGCCGTGCAACTATTTCTCTAGGCTATATCGGTTTGTATGAAGTGGCGACGGTCTTCTTTGGTAATAGCTGGGAAAGCAATCCTGAAGCCAAGGAATTCACGCTTGACATCATTCGTGATATGAAACGACGTGTAGAAGAGTGGTCAGATCAATATGATTACCATTTCTCTATCTACTCAACACCATCCGAAAGTTTGACGGACCGTTTTTGTCGTTTGGATACAGAGAAGTTCGGCTCTATTCCTGACATCACGGATAAGGAATACTACACCAACTCGTTCCACTACGATGTCCGGAAAAATCCAACACCGTTTGAAAAATTAGACTTTGAGAAAGTTTATCCAGAAGCAGGTGCGTCAGGTGGTTTCATCCATTATTGTGAGTATCCAGTTCTTCAACAAAATCCTAAAGCCTTGGAAGCTGTTTGGGACTATGCCTATGACCGTGTCGGTTATCTAGGGACCAATACTCCGATTGATCGTTGCTACAAGTGCGACTTTGAAGGGGATTTTGAACCAACTGAGAGAGGATTTGCTTGTCCCAACTGTGGCAATAGCGACCCTAAAACAGTAGATGTGGTCAAACGTACGTGTGGTTATCTGGGAAATCCTCAAGCACGTCCGATGGTTAACGGACGCCACAAGGAAATCGCTGCGCGTGTCAAACACATGAACGGTTCAACTATTAAAACAGCAGGACATGAAGTAACAAATTAGAAGGAAATGGAATGGGGAAATACCAATTAGACGATAAGGGACGCGCACAAGTGACCCGTTATCACGAGAAACACTCGAAAGGTGGAACAGGTAAAAAAGAACGCTTGCTCAACCTCAGAGAACAGTTTTTAAACAAGAACAAGAAAAAATAAAAGTGAGAGTCTGCTCTCACTTTTCTCTTAGGTGGGAGGGGAATATGGAACTACGCAGACCGATATTGGCAGATAAAGAAACAGTTTTAGAGATGATGGCAGAGTTTGAACAGACTCAATCAGCCCACGATGGTGGGTTTTGGAACGCCAACAATTTTGTTTATGAAGAGTGGCTAGAAGAAAATCTTCAAGCGGAAGCGGGACTCAATATTCCTGAAAACTGGGTTCCTGCTATCCAGCTGGTTAGTTTTGACGTAGCAGGCCAGGCTCTTGGCTTTCTCAACCTTCGTCTCCGATTAAATGACTACTTACTAGAAAATGGGGGCCATATTGGCTACTCCATTCGTCCATCTGAAAGAGGCAAAGGTTATGCCAAAGAAGCCCTCAGACAAGGTCTGCAATTTGGCAAGGAAAAGAACATCAAAAAAGCACTTGTGACCTGTAGTACGGAAAATCCTGCTAGTAGGGCGGTGATTGTTGCAAATGGCGGACTCTTTGAGGATATTCGCAATGGCGTAGAACGTTACTGGATAGATTTGGAGTAGAAGGATGACATGGAATATACCAAAACCAGGTGAATGGAAAAGTGAGGAGCTTAGTAAAGGGCGAATCATTGATTACAAGGCTTTTAACTTTGTCGATGGAGAAGGTGTGCGAAACTCTCTCTATGTATCAGGTTGCATGTTTCACTGCGAGGGGTGCTATAATGTTGCGACTTGGTCTTTCAACGCAGGCATTCCCTATACGGCAGAATTAGAAGAACAAATCATGGTAGACCTTGCCCAGCCCTATGTTCAAGGCTTGACCTTACTGGGGGGAGAACCTTTTCTTAATACAGGTATCCTCTTACCTCTCGTTAAGCGAATTCGAAAGGAATTGCCAGACAAAGACATCTGGTCCTGGACGGGCTACACGTGGGAAGAAATGATGCTGGAGACTCCAGACAAATTGGAACTCTTGTCGCTGATTGACATCCTTGTCGATGGACGGTATGATAAAAGCAAGCGCAATCTTATGCTCCAGTTCCGAGGTTCCTCTAATCAACGTATCATTGATGTGCAAAAATCCCTCAAAAGTGGGCAAGTGGTGATTTGGGACAAGCTTAATGACGGAAAAGAAAGCTATGAGCAGGTGAAGAGAGAATGAAGAAAAAAGACCTGATAGAACAACTGGTTTCAGAGATCGTAACGGGAAGAGTTAGGACGCTAGGGATCTACGGCCATGGGGCTTCAGGCAAGTCAAGCTTCGCTCAGGAATTACATCAAGCCCTAGATTCTACTACAGTAAATTTACTAGAAACAGATCCCTATATCACCTCAGAACGTCACCTGGTAGTACCAAAGCAAGCGCCAGATCAAAAGGTGACAGCTTGTCTCCCAGTGGCGCATGAACTGGCAAGTTTACAGAGAGATATTCTCGCCTTGCAGGCAGGTATGGATGTCTTAACAATCGATGAACCGTGGAAGGCTAGCGAGGTCTTGTCTGGAGCCAAGCCGATTCTGATTGTTGAAGGGATGTCTGTGGGATTTCTACCCAAGGAACTCTTTGACAAAACTATCTGTTTCTACACGGATGAGGAGACCGAATTAAAGAGGCGCTTAGCTCGAGATACGACTATGAGAAATCGGGATGCATCTTTTGTATTGGCTAGCCATCAGATGAGACGGGAGCAGTATCTGCGATACTATAGAGAAACCGAGTCAAGGGCGGACATTCTAGTGGATCAATCAGACGATACATTCAAGGTTAAAATGACACACATTATATAGAAGAAAAGATTGATTTTTATAGATGTAAATCAGTAATCATAGGAAGATGAAATAGGAAAACAGTTTCATCCTAAAAAAACGAAAAAAAGCTCACAAATCCCTTGCAATCGCAGGGGCTTTGTGTTATTCTATTATGGTGCTGTAAATTACAGCCTTAGCTTTGATGCAAGAGGTTGCGACACGCTCGGTTGCATTGCCACGCAACGCGCGTCGGTTTTCTTGTGGAGCTAGCCTATTATCTTAAATAGACGAAAAGGAGAAAAAGATGGCAAACAAAAAAATCCGTATCCGTTTGAAAGCTTACGAACACCGTACGCTTGACACAGCGGCTGCAAAAATCGTAGAATCAGCTACTCGTACAGGTGCACAAGTTGCGGGTCCAATCCCACTTCCAACTGAGCGTAGCCTCTACACAATTATTCGTGCGACTCACAAATACAAAGACTCTCGCGAACAATTTGAAATGCGTACACACAAACGTTTGATCGATATCGTTAACCCAACTCAAAAAACAGTTGATGCGTTGATGAAATTGGATCTTCCAAGTGGTGTAAACGTAGAAATCAAACTTTAATCTAAAGCTTGATACCTTGAGCATAAAAAACGCTCGTTAAAAACTTTTTGAATAAAAAATATAGAAAAGGAACTATTTTCTCATGACAAAAGGAATCTTAGGGAAAAAAGTGGGAATGACTCAAATCTTCACTGAAGCTGGCGAATTGATCCCTGTAACAGTTATTGAAGCAACTCCAAACGTTGTTCTTCAAGTTAAAACTGTAGAAACAGACGGATATAACGCTATCCAAGTTGGTTTCGATGACAAACGTGAAGTATTGAGCAACAAACCTGCTAAAGGACATGTAGCGAAAGCTAACACGGCTCCTAAGCGCTTCATTCGTGAATTCAAAAACGTTGAAGGCTTGGAAGTTGGTGCTGAAATCACAGTTGAAACATTCGCAGCTGGAGACGTTGTTGACGTAACTGGTACTTCTAAAGGTAAAGGTTTCCAAGGTGTTATCAAACGCCATGGACAATCACGTGGACCAATGGCTCACGGTTCTCGTTACCACCGTCGTCCAGGTTCTATGGGACCTGTTGCACCTAACCGCGTATTCAAAGGTAAAAACCTTGCAGGACGTATGGGTGGCGACCGCGTAACAATTCAAAACCTTGAAGTTGTACAAGTTGTTCCAGAAAAGAACGTTATCCTTATCAAAGGTAACGTACCAGGTGCTAAGAAATCTCTTATCACTATCAAATCAGCAGTTAAAGCTGGTAAATAATAAAGAAAGGGGAAATCAGTCACAATGGCAAACGTAACATTATTTGACCAAACTGGTAAAGAAGCTGGCCAAGTTGTTCTTAACGATGCAGTATTTGGTATTGAACCAAATGAATCAGTTGTGTTTGATGTGATCATCAGCCAACGCGCAAGCCTTCGTCAAGGAACACACGCTGTTAAAAACCGCTCTGCAGTATCAGGTGGTGGACGCAAACCATGGCGTCAAAAAGGAACTGGACGTGCTCGTCAAGGTTCTATCCGCTCACCACAATGGCGTGGTGGTGGTGTTGTCTTCGGACCAACTCCACGTTCATACGGCTACAAACTTCCACAAAAAGTTCGTCGCCTAGCTCTTAAATCAGTTTACTCTGAAAAAGTTGCTGAAAACAAATTCGTAGCTGTAGACGCTCTTTCATTTACAGCTCCAAAAACTGCTGAATTTGCAAAAGTTCTTGCAGCATTGAGCATCGATTCTAAAGTTCTTGTTATCCTTGAAGAAGGAAATGAATTCGCAGCTCTTTCAGCTCGTAACCTTCCAAACGTGAAAGTTGCAACTGCTACAACTGCAAGTGTTCTTGACATCGCAAATAGCGACAAACTTCTTGTCACACAAGCAGCTATCTCTAAAATCGAGGAGGTTCTTGCATAATGAATTTGTATGATGTTATCAAAAAACCTGTTATCACTGAAAGCTCAATGGCTCAACTTGAAGCAGGAAAATATGTATTTGAAGTTGACACTCGTGCACACAAACTTTTGATCAAGCAAGCTGTTGAAGCTGCTTTCGAAGGTGTTAAAGTTGCCAATGTTAACACAATCAACGTAAAACCAAAAGCGAAACGTGTTGGACGTTACACTGGTTTTACTAACAAAACTAAAAAAGCTATCATCACACTTACAGCTGATTCAAAAGCAATCGAGTTGTTCGCTGCTGAAGCTGAATAATCTAAGGAGGAAATATCGTGGGAATTCGTGTTTATAAACCAACAACAAACGGTCGCCGTAATATGACTTCTTTGGATTTCGCTGAAATCACAACAAGCACTCCTGAAAAATCATTGCTTGTTGCTTTGAAGAGCAAGGCTGGTCGTAACAACAACGGTCGTATCACTGTTCGTCACCAAGGTGGTGGACACAAACGTTTCTACCGTTTGGTTGACTTCAAACGTAACAAAGACAACGTTGAAGCAGTTGTTAAAACTATCGAGTACGATCCAAACCGTTCTGCAAACATCGCTCTTGTACACTACACTGACGGTGTGAAAGCATACATTATCGCTCCAAAAGGTCTTGAAGTAGGTCAACGTATCGTTTCAGGTCCAGAAGCAGATATCAAAGTCGGAAACGCTCTTCCACTTGCTAACATCCCAGTTGGTACTTTGATCCACAACATCGAGTTGAAACCAGGTCGTGGTGGAGAATTAGTTCGTGCAGCTGGAGCTTCTGCTCAAGTATTGGGTCAAGAAGGTAAATACGTTCTTGTTCGTCTTCAATCTGGCGAAGTTCGTATGATTCTTGGAACTTGTCGTGCTACAGTTGGTGTTGTCGGTAACGAACAACATGGACTTGTAAACCTTGGTAAAGCAGGACGTAGCCGTTGGAAAGGTATCCGCCCAACAGTTCGTGGTTCTGTAATGAACCCTAACGATCACCCACACGGTGGTGGTGAAGGTAAAGCACCAGTTGGTCGTAAAGCGCCATCTACTCCATGGGGCAAACCTGCTCTTGGTCTTAAAACTCGTAACAAGAAAGCGAAATCTGACAAACTTATCGTTCGTCGTCGCAACGAGAAATAATAGTAAACTAGTCGCCTAAGCAACTAGGAAATCCGCCAGCTCGGTAGCGCTCCATGTGAGCGCAAGCCGCTGTGGTACAACATTTAAAGGAGAAAATATAAAAATGGGACGCAGTCTTAAAAAAGGACCTTTCGTCGATGAGCATTTGATGAAAAAAGTTGAAGCTCAAGCTAACGACGAAAAGAAAAAAGTTATCAAAACTTGGTCACGTCGTTCAACGATCTTCCCAAGTTTCATTGGTTACACTATTGCAGTTTATGACGGACGTAAACACGTACCTGTTTACATCCAAGAGGACATGGTAGGTCACAAACTTGGTGAATTTGCACCAACTCGTACTTACAAAGGTCACGCTGCAGACGACAAGAAAACACGTAGAAAATAAGGAGAACATAAATGGCAGAAATTACTTCAGCTAAAGCAATGGCTCGTACAGTACGTGTTTCACCTCGTAAATCACGTCTTGTTCTTGACAACATCCGTGGTAAAAGCGTAGCCGATGCTATTGCAATCTTGACATTCACACCAAACAAAGCTGCTGAAATCATCTTGAAAGTTTTGAACTCAGCTGTAGCTAACGCTGAAAACAACTTTGGTTTGGACAAAGCTAACTTGGTAGTATCTGAAGCATTCGCAAACGAAGGACCAACTATGAAACGTTTCCGTCCACGTGCGAAAGGTTCAGCTTCACCAATCAACAAACGTACAGCTCACATCACTGTAGCTGTTGCAGAAAAATAAGGAGGTAACATCGTGGGTCAAAAAGTACATCCAATTGGTATGCGTGTCGGCATCATCCGTGATTGGGATGCCAAATGGTATGCTGAAAAAGAATACGCGGATTACCTTCATGAAGATCTTGCAATCCGTAAATTCGTTCAAAAAGAACTTGCTGACGCAGCAGTTTCAACTATCGAAATTGAACGCGCAGTAAACAAAGTTAACGTTTCACTTCACACTGCTAAACCAGGTATGGTTATCGGTAAAGGTGGTGCTAACGTTGATGCACTCCGTGCAAAACTTAACAAATTGACTGGAAAACAAGTACACATCAACATCATCGAAATCAAACAACCTGATTTGGATGCTCACCTTGTAGGTGAAGGAATTGCTCGTCAATTGGAGCAACGTGTCGCTTTCCGTCGTGCACAAAAACAAGCAATCCAACGTGCAATGCGTGCTGGAGCTAAAGGAATCAAAACTCAAGTATCAGGTCGTTTGAACGGTGCAGATATCGCCCGTGCTGAAGGATACTCTGAAGGAACTGTTCCACTTCACACACTTCGTGCAGATATCGATTACGCTTGGGAAGAAGCAGATACTACATACGGTAAACTTGGTGTTAAAGTATGGATCTACCGTGGTGAAGTTCTTCCAGCTCGTAAAAACACTAAAGGAGGTAAATAACCAATGTTAGTACCTAAACGTGTTAAACACCGTCGTGAATTCCGTGGAAAAATGCGCGGTGAAGCAAAAGGTGGAAAAGAAGTAGCATTCGGTGAATACGGTCTTCAAGCTACAACTAGCCACTGGATCACTAACCGCCAAATCGAAGCTGCTCGTATCGCCATGACTCGTTACATGAAACGTGGTGGTAAAGTTTGGATTAAAATCTTCCCACACAAATCATACACTGCTAAAGCTATCGGTGTGCGTATGGGATCTGGTAAAGGGGCACCTGAAGGTTGGGTAGCACCAGTTAAACGTGGTAAAGTGATGTTCGAAATCGCTGGTGTATCTGAAGAGATCGCTCGCGAAGCGCTTCGTCTTGCAAGCCACAAATTGCCAGTTAAATGTAAATTCGTAAAACGTGAAGCAGAATAAGGAGAAGGCATGAAACTTAATGAAGTAAAAGAATTTGTTAAAGAACTTCGTGGTCTTTCTCAAGAAGAACTCGCGAAGCGCGAAAACGAATTGAAAAAAGAATTGTTTGAACTTCGTTTCCAAGCTGCTACTGGTCAATTGGAACAAACAGCTCGCTTGAAAGAAGTTAAAAAACAAATTGCTCGTATCAAAACAGTTCAATCTGAAGCGAAATAATAGACTAGGGAAGGAGAAATTTCAATGGAACGCAATAATCGTAAAGTTCTTGTTGGACGTGTTGTATCTGACAAAATGGACAAGACAATCACAGTTGTAGTTGAAACAAAACGTAACCACCCAGTCTATGGTAAACGTATTAACTACTCTAAGAAATACAAAGCACATGATGAAAACAATGTTGCCAAAGAAGGCGATATCGTTCGTATCATGGAAACTCGCCCGCTTTCAGCTACAAAACGTTTCCGTCTTGTAGAAGTTGTTGAAGAAGCGGTCATCATCTAATCAAACCTGAAAGGAGAAAACTGAAATGATTCAAACAGAAACTCGTTTGAAAGTCGCAGACAACAGCGGTGCTCGCGAAATCTTGACTATCAAAGTTCTTGGTGGTTCAGGACGTAAATTTGCAAACATCGGTGATGTTATCGTGGCATCTGTAAAACAAGCTACTCCTGGTGGTGCGGTTAAAAAAGGTGACGTTGTAAAAGCTGTTATCGTTCGTACTAAATCAGGTGCTCGTCGTGCTGATGGTTCATACATCAAATTTGACGAAAACGCAGCAGTTATCATCCGTGAAGACAAAACTCCTCGCGGAACACGTATCTTTGGCCCAGTTGCACGTGAATTGCGTGAAGGTGGCTTCATGAAGATCGTGTCACTTGCTCCAGAAGTACTTTAATTGGTTGCTCAAAGAAAATTAAAACAAGTCTAGGAAGTAAGACGAAAGCATAACTTAAGTTAGGTGAGTTGAAACTGACGAAGGATTGCTTTGATTTTCGCAGAGCAAAAACAAACAAACTAGTCCCCTAGCTTTAAGCTAGGGTGCCCTTATGGGCGTAAGAAAAATCAAGGAGAAACCTAATGTTTGTAAAAAAAGGCGACAAAGTTCGCGTAATCGCTGGTAAAGATAAGGGAACAGAAGCTGTTGTCCTTACTGCCCTTCCAAAAGTAAACAAAGTTATCGTTGAAGGTGTTAACATCGTTAAGAAACACCAACGTCCAACTAACGAACTTCCTCAAGGTGGTATCATCGAGAAAGAAGCAGCTATTCACGTATCAAACGTTCAAGTTTTGGACAAAAACGGTGTAGCTGGTCGTGTTGGTTACAAATTTGTAGACGGTAAAAAAGTTCGCTACAACAAAAAATCAGGCGAAGTGCTTGATTAATCACGAAGGAAAGGAGAAGTATAATGGCAAATCGTTTAAAAGAAAAATATCTTAATGAAGTAGTTCCTGCTTTGACAGAACAATTCAACTACTCATCAGTGATGGCTGTGCCTAAAGTAGATAAGATCGTTTTGAACATGGGTGTTGGTGAAGCTGTATCAAACGCTAAAAGTCTTGAAAAAGCTGCTGAAGAATTGGCACTTATCTCAGGTCAAAAACCACTTATCACTAAAGCTAAAAAATCAATCGCCGGCTTCCGTCTTCGTGAAGGTGTAGCGATCGGTGCAAAAGTTACCCTTCGTGGTGAACGTATGTACGAATTCTTGGACAAATTGGTTTCAGTTTCACTTCCACGTGTGCGTGACTTCCACGGTGTTCCAACAAAATCATTTGATGGACGCGGAAACTACACTCTTGGTGTGAAAGAACAATTGATCTTCCCAGAAATCAACTTTGATGACGTTGACAAAACTCGTGGTCTTGACATCGTTATCGTAACAACTGCTAACACTGACGAAGAGTCACGTGCATTGCTTACAGGCCTTGGAATGCCTTTTGCAAAATAATATAGGAGGTAAATCTAATGGCTAAAAAATCAATGATTGCTAAGAACAAACGTCCAGCGAAGTTCTCTACTCAAGCTTATACTCGTTGTGAAAAATGTGGTCGTCCACATTCAGTTTACCGCAAATTTAAACTTTGCCGTGTTTGCTTCCGTGAATTAGCTTACAAAGGACAAATTCCTGGTGTAACAAAAGCATCTTGGTAATATCATGATACAAAGAGCGTAACAACCACAGCAAAAATAGGAAATTTGGTGAAGGAGCGATGCTCCAAAACAAATTTATCTTTTTTGCACAGGTTGTAGCTCGTGTTCAAATAAGAGTTCTCTCATTTGAATGTGTCAATACTATCTGAGCCTAGCTCAATCATTAACTAGCAAGTGCAACTTGCAAACTACTAGTAAGAGGAGAAAAACAAAATGGTTATGACTGACCCAATCGCAGACTTCCTAACTCGTATTCGTAACGCTAACCAAGCGAAACACGAAGTACTTGAAGTACCTGCATCAAACATCAAAAAAGGGATTGCTGAAATCCTTAAACGCGAAGGTTTTGTTAAGAACGTAGAAATCATCGAAGATGACAAACAAGGCATCATCCGTGTATTCCTTAAATACGGACCAAACGGTGAAAAAGTTATCACTAACTTGAAACGTGTTTCTAAACCAGGACTTCGTGTCTACAAAAAACGTGAAGATCTTCCAAAAGTTCTTAACGGACTTGGAATTGCTATCCTTTCAACTTCTGAAGGTTTGCTTACTGATAAAGAAGCTCGCCAAAAGAACGTTGGTGGGGAAGTTATCGCTTACGTTTGGTAAAATCAAGATACAAAGCTCGTGAAGAACAAAGAAAAATTAGGAAGTTGGAGAAGTTTGTTTACAAACAAGACAAGTTATCTATTTTGCACAGTTCTTAGAGCGTGTTCAATTTAGCTATTGAACTCAATAAGTATCTTTAACCCCCGTGAAAACTGGCCGTTCTGGCCTGACAATTTAACAGGAGAATAAAAACATGTCACGTATTGGTAATAAAGTTATCGTGTTGCCTGCTGGTGTTGAAATCACTAACAATGACAACGTTGTAACTGTAAAAGGACCTAAAGGAGAACTTACTCGTGAGTTCTCAAAAGATATTGAAATTCGTGTGGAAGGTACTGAAGTAACTCTTCACCGTCCAAACGATTCAAAAGAAATGAAAACAATCCACGGAACTACTCGTGCCCTTTTGAACAACATGGTAATTGGTGTATCAGAAGGATTCAAGAAAGAACTTGAAATGCGCGGGGTTGGTTACCGTGCACAACTTCAAGGATCTAAACTTGTTTTGGCTGTTGGTAAATCACATCCAGACGAAGTTGAAGCTCCAGAAGGAATTACTTTTGAACTTCCAAACCCAACAACAATCGTTGTTAGCGGAATTTCAAAAGAAGTAGTTGGTCAAACAGCTGCTTACGTACGTAGCCTTCGTTCACCAGAACCATATAAAGGTAAAGGTATCCGTTACGTTGGTGAATTCGTTCGCCGTAAAGAAGGTAAAACAGGTAAATAATGTTGAGTGGTTGATTTTCAACCACCAACCTATTTTCCAACTTAGTGCATAGCACACGATTTAAAACTAAAGAGGTGAAAACTGTGATTTCTAAACCAGATAAAAACAAACTCCGCCAAAAACGCCACCGTCGCGTTCGCGGAAAACTCTCTGGAACTGCTGATCGCCCACGTTTGAACGTATTCCGTTCTAATACAGGCATCTACGCTCAAGTGATTGATGACGTAGCGGGTGTAACGCTCGCAAGTGCTTCAACTCTTGACAAAGAAGTTTCAAAAGGAACTAAAACTGAACAAGCCGTTACTGTCGGTAAACTCGTTGCAGAACGTGCAAACGCTAAAGGTATTTCAGAAGTGGTGTTCGACCGCGGTGGATATCTATATCACGGACGTGTGAAAGCTTTGGCTGATGCAGCTCGTGAAAACGGATTGAAATTCTAATAGGAGGACACTAGAAAATGGCATTTAAAGACAATGCAGTTGAATTAGAAGAACGCGTAGTTGCTGTCAACCGTGTTACAAAAGTTGTTAAAGGTGGACGTCGTCTTCGTTTCGCAGCTCTTGTTGTTGTTGGTGACCACAACGGTCGCGTAGGATTTGGTACTGGTAAAGCTCAAGAAGTTCCAGAAGCAATCCGCAAAGCAGTAGAAGATGCTAAGAAAAACTTGATTGAAGTTCCTATGGTTGGAACAACAATCCCACACGAAGTTCTTTCAGAATTCGGTGGAGCTAAAGTATTGTTGAAACCTGCTGTAGAAGGTTCTGGAGTTGCCGCTGGTGGTGCAGTTCGTGCCGTTGTGGAATTGGCAGGTGTGGCAGATATTACATCTAAATCACTTGGTTCTAACACTCCAATCAACATTGTTCGCGCAACTGTTGAAGGTTTGAAACAATTGAAACGCGCTGAAGAAGTTGCTGCCCTTCGTGGTATTTCAGTTTCTGATTTGGCATAAGAAAGGGGATAAAATGGCTCAAATTAAAATTACTTTGACTAAGTCTCCAATCGGACGCATTCCATCACAACGTAAAACTGTTGTAGCACTTGGACTTGGCAAATTGAACAGCTCTGTTATTAAAGAAGACAACGCTGCTATCCGTGGTATGATCACTGCAGTATCTCACTTGGTAACAGTTGAAGAAGTAAACTAATGAATTTTTAGGGGATGTGGCAATACTCATCCCCTAAAACTAGGTATAGTCATCTAAGATGACCATGTATAGGCGAGTTGATAAGGGAGACAACCTTTTCTCTCTTATCGGCGCTAGCATTTTACAAAAGAGGAGAAAATAATAATGAAACTTCATGAATTGAAACCTGCAGAAGGTTCTCGTAAAGTACGTAACCGTGTTGGTCGTGGTACTTCATCAGGTAACGGTAAAACATCTGGTCGCGGTCAAAAAGGTCAAAAAGCTCGTAGCGGTGGCGGAGTTCGCCTTGGTTTTGAAGGTGGACAAACTCCATTGTTCCGTCGTCTTCCAAAACGTGGATTCACTAACATCAACGCTAAAGAATACGCAATTGTAAACCTTGACCAATTGAACGTCTTTGAAGACGGTGCAGAAGTAACTCCAGTTGTACTTATCGAAGCAGGAATTGTGAAAGCTGAAAAATCAGGAGTTAAAATTCTTGGTAACGGTGAGTTGACTAAGAAATTGACTGTGAAAGCAGCTAAATTCTCTAAATCAGCTGAGGAAGCTATCACTGCTAAAGGTGGTTCTGTAGAAGTCATCTAAGAGAGGTGACCCATGTTTTTTAAATTACTAAAAGAAGCGCTCAAGGTTAAACAAGTTCGATCAAAAATTCTCTTTACAATTTTTATCATTCTTGTTTTCCGTATTGGGACAAGTATTACTGTTCCAGGTGTGAATGCGAAAAGTTTAGAAGCTCTCAGCGGTTTATCTTTCTTGAACATGCTTAGTCTTGTTTCAGGGAATGCCATGAAGAACTTCTCCGTTTTTGCACTCGGAGTAAGTCCGTATATCACTGCTTCTATCGTTGTTCAATTGCTACAAATGGATATTTTACCGAAGTTTGTAGAATGGGGCAAACAAGGGGAAGTAGGACGGAGAAAACTAAATCAGGCTACCCGTTATATTGCACTTGTACTTGCATTTGTTCAATCTATCGGGATTACAGCAGGATTTAATACTCTATCTGGGGCGAAATTATTAACGACAGCTTTAACTCCACAAGTCTTTGTTACCATTGGTATTATCCTCACAGCAGGTAGTATGATTGTAACTTGGCTCGGGGAACAAATTACAGATAAGGGATACGGAAATGGTGTTTCTATGATCATCTTTGCAGGTATTGTTGCTTCAATTCCTGAGATGATTAAAGGCATCTATGTTGACTACTTCGTCAATATTCCAAGTAGCCGTTTGACTTCATCTATTATCTTTGTCGTTATTTTGATTATCGCTGTCTTGTTGATTGTATACTTTACAACCTTTGTTCAACAGGCAGAATATAAAATTCCAATCCAATATACAAAAGTTGCTCAAGGAGCCCCATCAAGCTCATACCTTCCATTGAAGGTAAACCCAGCGGGGGTTATCCCAGTTATCTTTGCAAGTTCCATCACAGCAGCACCTGCAGCCATTCTTCAATTTTTGAGTGCTACAGGTCATGATTGGGCTTGGGTACGTACAGCACAGGAAATGTTATCTACAACATCTCCGACTGGTGTTGCTATGTATGCCTTGCTAATCATTCTCTTTACGTTCTTCTATACATTTGTACAGATCAATCCAGAGAAAGCAGCAGAAAACTTGCAAAAGAGTGGAGCCTACATTCATGGTGTCCGTCCTGGTAAGGGAACTGAAGAATTCATGTCGAAACTTCTTCGTCGCCTTGCGACTGTCGGATCGATCTTCCTAGGTGTGATTTCTATCTTGCCGATTGTGGCAAAAGATGTCTTTGGTCTTTCAGAAGCTGTTGCTTTTGGGGGAACTAGTCTTTTGATCATTATCTCAACCGGTATTGAAGGAATCAAACAGCTAGAAGGTTACCTATTGAAACGTAAGTATGTTGGTTTCATGGACAAAACAGAATAAAAGCAAAATTACTTTTGCTTAGAGAGTGGAGTATGAAGGTCTATCTATTAGAGAGATTTTCGTCTCCCCTCTTCTATTTTGTTTTTAAATAGGGGTTGAAAGAGATTTCTGCTTCTATTTAAATACAAAATAAGGAGATCCTATCATGAATCTTTTGATTATGGGCTTACCTGGAGCAGGTAAGGGAACGCAAGCAGCTAAAATTGTGGAGCAATTCCACGTGGCACACATTTCAACTGGAGATATGTTCCGTGCTGCTATGGCAAATCAAACTGAAATGGGTGTACTTGCAAAGTCATACATCGACAAAGGTGAGTTGGTTCCAGATGAAGTTACAAATGGAATCGTTAAAGAACGCCTTTCACAGGACGACATCAAGGAAACAGGTTTCTTGTTGGATGGTTACCCACGTACTATTGAACAAGCCCATGCCTTGGATAAAACATTGGCGGAACTCGGTATCGAACTAGAAGGTGTGATCAATATCGAAGTGAACCCAGATTGTCTCTTGGAACGTTTGAGTGGCCGTATCATCCATCGCGAAACAGGTGAAACCTTCCACAAAGTTTTCAACCCACCAGTTGACTATAAGGAAGAAGATTATTACCAACGTGAAGATGACAAACCGGAGACAGTGAAGCGTCGTTTGGATGTGAATATTGCACAAGGTGAACCAATCATTGCTCACTACCGTGCCAAAGGTTTGGTCCACGATATCGAAGGAAATCAAGATATCAATGATGTGTTCAAAGACATCGAAAAAGTATTGACAAATTTGAAATAAAGCGTTTTTCACACTTGCAAAAAATCGCTACAAATGTTATACTGAGATAGTCTGACTTATAATTGTTGTCTCTGTTTTCAGAGGCATCGAATCGAAATTTATGGAGGTGCTTTTGCGTGGCAAAAGACGATGTGATTGAAGTTGAAGGCAAAGTAGTCGATACAATGCCTAACGCAATGTTTACGGTTGAACTTGAAAATGGACATCAGATTTTAGCAACAGTTTCTGGTAAAATTCGTAAAAACTATATTCGTATTTTAGCGGGAGATCGTGTTACTGTCGAGATGAGTCCATATGACTTGACACGTGGACGTATCACTTACCGCTTTAAATAATCGAAAAACTTGGAGGGATAAGAAATGAAAGTAAGACCATCGGTCAAACCAATTTGCGAATACTGTAAAGTAATTCGTCGTAATGGTCGTGTTATGGTAATTTGCCCAGCAAATCCAAAACACAAACAACGTCAAGGATAAGATAGAAAGGAGAAAACATGGCTCGTATTGCTGGAGTTGACATTCCAAATGACAAACGCGTAGTAATCTCATTGACTTACGTTTATGGTATCGGACTTGCAACATCTAAGAAAATTTTGGCTGCTGCTGGAATCTCAGAAGATGTTCGTGTACGTGACCTTACATCAGATCAAGAAGATGCTATCCGTCGTGAAGTGGATGCAATCAAAGTTGAAGGTGACCTTCGTCGTGAAGTAAACTTGAACATTAAACGTTTGATGGAAATCGGTTCTTACCGTGGTATTCGTCACCGTCGTGGACTTCCTGTCCGTGGACAAAACACTAAAAACAACGCTCGCACTCGTAAAGGTAAAGCTGTTGCGATTGCTGGTAAGAAAAAATAATATAGGAGGTAAAAGTCTTGGCTAAACCAACACGTAAACGTCGTGTGAAAAAGAATATCGAATCTGGTATTGCTCATATTCACGCTACATTTAATAACACTATTGTTATGATTACTGATGTGCATGGTAATGCAATTGCTTGGTCATCAGCTGGTGCTCTTGGTTTCAAAGGTTCTCGTAAATCTACACCATTCGCTGCTCAAATGGCTTCTGAAGCTGCTGCTAAATCTGCACAAGAACACGGTCTTAAATCAGTTGAAGTTACTGTAAAAGGTCCAGGTTCTGGTCGTGAGTCAGCTATTCGTGCGCTTGCTGCCGCTGGTCTTGAAGTAACAGCAATTCGTGATGTGACTCCAGTGCCACACAATGGTGCTCGTCCTCCAAAACGTCGCCGTGTATAATCATCGCATTACACTGCTTTTCGTTTAAGAGGGAGTAACTAAATGATTGAGTTTGAAAAACCAAATATAACAAAAATTGATGAAAATAAAGATTATGGCAAGTTTGTAATCGAACCACTTGAACGTGGTTACGGTACAACTCTTGGTAACTCTCTTCGTCGTGTACTACTAGCTTCTCTACCAGGAGCAGCAGTGACATCTATCAACATTGAAGGTGTCTTGCATGAGTTCGACACAGTTCCAGGTGTTCGTGAAGACGTGATGCAAATCATTCTGAACATTAAAGGGATTGCAGTGAAATCATACGTTGAAGACGAAAAAATCATTGAACTGAATGTTGAAGGTCCCGCTGAAATTACAGCTGGAGACATTTTGACTGACAGTGATATTGAAATTGTAAATCCAGATCATTATCTCTTTACAATCGGTGAAGGCTCTTCTCTAAAAGCGACAATGACTGTTAACAGTGGTCGTGGATATGTACCTGCTGATGAAAACAAAAAAGATAATGCACCAGTTGGAACACTTGCTGTAGATTCTATTTATACACCAGTTACAAAAGTCAACTATCAAGTAGAGCCTGCTCGTGTAGGTAGCAATGATGGATTTGACAAATTAACCCTTGAAATCTTGACTAATGGAACAATTATTCCAGAAGATGCTTTAGGGCTTTCAGCACGTATCTTGACAGAACATCTTGATTTGTTTACAAATCTTACTGAGATTGCTAAGTCAACTGAAGTGATGAAAGAAGCTGATACTGAATCTGACGATCGTATTTTGGATCGTACGATTGAGGAACTGGACTTGTCTGTGCGTTCATACAACTGTTTGAAACGTGCCGGTATCAACACTGTGCATGATTTGACAGAAAAATCTGAAGCAGAGATGATGAAAGTACGAAATCTTGGACGCAAGAGTTTGGAAGAAGTGAAACTCAAACTCATTGATTTGGGTCTTGGATTAAAAGATAAATAAAGGAGGAATACATGGCTTACCGTAAACTAGGACGCACTAGCTCACAACGTAAAGCAATGCTTCGCGATTTGACAACTGACCTTTTGATCAACGAATCAATCGTGACAACTGAAGCTCGTGCTAAAGAAATCCGTAAAACTGTTGAAAAAATGATTACTCTAGGTAAACGTGGTGATTTGCATGCACGTCGTCAAGCAGCTGCTTTCGTACGTAATGAAATCGCATCTGAAAACTATGATGAAGCAACTGATAAGTACACTTCAACTACAGCACTTCAAAAATTGTTCTCAGAAATCGCACCTCGTTATGCTGAACGTAACGGTGGATACACTCGTATCCTTAAAACTGAACCACGTCGTGGTGATGCTGCGCCAATGGCGATCATCGAATTAGTATAAAATCATCAATTTTGTTGAGTGTTATGATGATGGAGTCTTGTGCTCTTAGTCTAGCTCTGGTCTACCGCTGGGACTTCGGTCCTAGCGGGAACACTCATCATCATTTGATAGGGTAGACGCTTGTTTACGAAATTGTTTTTTTCTTAAGAACAACTTCGTAAGCAGGCGTTTTTTAGTATTTTCTATGGAAATATGCTATACTAGGAAAAAAGAAAATCAAAAACGTTCAGGTTTTCTAAAAATCGTAGAAATGGGGTATAAGAATGAAGGCTATTATTACAGTAGTTGGTAAGGACAAGGCTGGGATCGTTGCAGGCGTGTCTACTAAGATTGCAGAGTTGGGTTTGAATATTGACGATATTTCTCAGACGGTGTTGGATGAATACTTTACCATGATGGCGGTCGTTTCTAGTGACGAAAAACAAGATTTCACTTATTTGCGAAATGAGTTTGAAACTTTCGGTCAGACCTTGAATGTCAAAATCAATATTCAGAGTGCGGCGATTTTTGACGCTATGTATAATATCTAGGAGGTGGCTATGGATATTAGACAAGTTACAGAAACCATTGCCATGATCGAGGAGCAGAACTTCGATATCAGAACCATCACCATGGGGATTTCCCTTTTGGACTGTACTGATCCAGACATCGAACGTGCTGCTGAAAAGATTTACCAAAAAATTACCACTAAAGCTGCAAATTTAGTGGCTGTAGGAGATGAAATTGCTGCGGAACTAGGGATT
Organism: Streptococcus sp. 1643; assembly: GCF_006228325.1. Lineage (NCBI taxonomy): Bacteria > Bacillati > Bacillota > Bacilli > Lactobacillales > Streptococcaceae > Streptococcus > Streptococcus sp. 1643. Next base: position 1,689,005 of record NZ_CP040231.1, on the reverse strand, counting down.
CCTATTGTTAATAAACGGGTATCGGTGACACCGATTTCTTTAATTGGTGCTGCGACTGATGCGACAGACTATGTTGTTTTGGCAAAGGCTCTTGATAGGGCTGCTAAGGAGATCGGTGTTGACTTTATTGGTGGATTCTCAGCTTTGGTACAAAAAGGCTACCAAAAAGGAGATGAAATTCTCATCAATTCTATCCCACGCGCTCTAGCTGAGACAGACAAGGTTTGTTCGTCCGTCAATATCGGCTCGACCAAGTCAGGTATCAACATGACTGCGGTCGCTGATATGGGACGTATCATCAAGGAAACAGCTGCGCTATCAGATATGGGTGCGGCCAAATTAGTCGTATTTGCTAATGCTGTTGAGGACAATCCTTTTATGGCAGGGGCCTTTCATGGTGTTGGCGAAGCAGATGTTATCATCAATGTCGGGGTTTCGGGTCCTGGTGTGGTCAAGCGTGCCTTGGAAAAAGTTCGTGGACAGAGCTTTGATGTGGTAGCGGAAACAGTCAAGAAAACGGCCTTCAAGATTACTCGTATCGGTCAATTAGTTGGTCAGATGGCCAGCGAGAGACTGGGTGTTGATTTTGGAATTGTCGACCTAAGTTTGGCACCTACTCCTGCAGTTGGCGATTCTGTGGCTCGTGTCCTTGAGGAAATGGGCCTAGAAACAGTTGGTACGCATGGGACGACGGCTGCCCTCGCTCTTTTGAATGACCAAGTTAAGAAGGGCGGAGTGATGGCTTGTAACCAAGTCGGTGGCTTGTCAGGTGCTTTTATCCCCGTTTCTGAAGATGAGGGGATGATTGCTGCGGTGCAAGATGGCTCTCTAAATTTAGAGAAACTAGAGGCCATGACGGCTATCTGTTCTGTTGGGTTGGATATGATTGCCATTCCGGAGGATACGCCTGCTGAAACCATTGCAGCTATGATTGCGGATGAGGCGGCAATCGGTGTTATTAACATGAAAACAACGGCTGTCCGTATTATTCCAAAGGGCAAAGAAGGCGATATGATTGAGTTTGGTGGTTTGCTAGGGACAGCTCCAGTTATGAAGGTCAACGGGGCTTCGTCTGTTGATTTCATCTCTCGCGGTGGGCAAATCCCAGCTCCAATCCATAGTTTTAAAAATTAATAAAAAAGAGAGAGGATTTAAGTTGAGTCTAAGGATGGCTGTGTATACTATAATCATTAAATAAAGACCTCCTAACTTTATTTAATAGAAACCCTAAACTTTTTCATAATAATCTCCTAGGGAAGCTACCATGAGGGTAGCTTTTCTTTTGGATAATTTACAAATGTTGGCTTTGCTTTTGAAAGCCGAATATTTCTTTGATCCATGGTATAATAGAAGAAAATGGAGGATAGAAAATGTCTAAAGTAAGATTGTACTTGGTCCGTCATGGGAAAACGATGTTTAACACCATTGGACGTGCTCAAGGATGGAGTGATACACCTCTGACTGCAGAAGGTGAGTTGGGAATCCATGAACTGGGAATTGGCTTGAGAGAGTCTGGTTTACAATTTGACCGCGCTTATTCCAGTGATTCAGGGCGCACCATTCAAACTATGGGAATTATCCTAGAAGAACTTGGCTTGCAGGGGAAAATCCTTTACCGCATGGACAAGCGCATCAGAGAGTGGTGCTTTGGTAGTTTTGATGGGGCCTATGATGGGGACCTCTTTATGGGCTTGATTCCTCGTATTTTTAATGTGGACCATGTTCACCAGTTGTCCTATGCAGAGCTAGCAGAAGGTCTAGTTGAGGTTGATACTGCAGGCTGGGCTGAAGGTTGGGAAAAACTCAGTGGTCGAATCAAGGAAGGCTTTGAAGCGATTGCCAAAGAAATGGAAGAACAAGGTGGGGGCAATGCTCTCGTCGTAAGCCATGGAATGACCATTGGTACCATTGTTTATCTAATCAATGGCATGCATCCGCATGGTCTAGATAATGGTAGCGTGACGATCCTTGAATATGAGGATGGCCAGTTTAGTGTAGAAGTTGTCGGTGACCGTCGTTATCGGGAACTGGGACGTGAGAAGATGGAAGAGCCCTCTATTCAGTCAAAATAGAACTGCTTGCGATAAACTAGAGATTTGATAACCATATCAAAATAAGAAAAAACAGCCAAGGGATATCCTTTTGGCTGTTTTTGATAGGGGAAAACTAGAGGGTAATGCTACTGTTTTTAGAAATTTTCATAAATAGTAATAATGAAGTAACTGTCAAGACAGTGAGGATAGTTGACAAAGCAGCTGCTACGCCATAATTTCCACGAAGTACTTCAGTGTAGATAGCTACGGTCATAGTTTTTGTTTTGGCATTATATAGCAGGATAGAAGTAGATAGTTCTGAAATCATTGTTACCCATGATAGAATAGATCCAGAAATAATACCGGGTAACATCATTGGAACAGTGATTTTACTGAAAGTATTGAGACGGCTACTTCCTAAACTCTCAGCTGCTTCTTCAATACTAGGTGCTATTTGTTGTAAGCTAGCAACAGATGAGCGGATTGTATAAGGGAGTCTTCTTACAGATAAGGAGATAATCAAGATGAAGGCTGTTCCTGTAATCATAAGGAAGCCACTTCCGAAGATACCTGTATTGAATGAAGAGATAAAGGCAATGCCGAGAACTGTTCCTGGTACGATATAAGGTACCATACTAAGGCTATCAATTAAGTTTGTAAACAAATTTCGTTTTCTAACAGCTAGGTAGGAGATAAATGATGCAAATAAAACAACTAGAATCAAAGCAATCAAAGGAATGCGAATCGTATTAAAAATAGTAGCTCCCATGCGATTGAAGGCAATCTTGTAACTGTTTAGAGAATAGCCTTTGACAAATACCATACCTGATGTTTTTAGGAAAGAGGTATAAATCAAAAATAATTGAGGTAGAACAGAAAATAAGACAATTCCGTAAACTGTTGCATAAATTGCTACCATTTTTCCTTTTGTAATTTTTTTCGGCTCAATTGGATGGAGAGAATTCATGCTGAAACTATAGCGATTGGAAATATATTTTTGAATAAGAAAGATTGTTAAAGCAATTATAATCGCCATGATTGCTAAAGCAGATGCAAAAGCAGAATTTCCGCCAACCTCACTAATGAATTGATTATAAATTAAAACAGGGAAAGTTCGATATCCTTCACCAATTAACATAGGAGTTCCGAAGTCGGAGAATGCTCTCATAAATACGAGTAGGGCAGCAGCAAGTAAAGTTGGAACTAAAAGGGGCAAAATAACTGTTATCATACGTTTGAATCCAAATACCCCCATATTTTCAGCGGCTTCAAGAAGAGAATGGTCAATTCTTTTCATGGCTCCAGCCACGTATAGAAAAACTAATGGGAATAGCTGGAGTGTAAACACAAGTACAATTCCTTTGAAGCCATAAATATCAATAGCTGGAAGATGAAGGGCATTTGTCAAGAATTTAGTGATGACACCATTTCGTCCCAACAAGAGAATCCAAGAGTATGCCCCTACGAAAGGAGCTGACATGGAAGCGATAATAATCAATATCTGTAAAAATTTCTTTCCTTTGAAGTCATATATAGAAAAGAGGTAAGCTAATAAGGTCCCTAAAACTAGGGAAGTTACAGTAGAAGTAATGGAGACGTTAAAACTGTTTACCAGTGTCTCAGAGTAATAGGATTTACTAAAGAAATCCTCGAAATTAGCTAGTGAGAATTGACCTTCATGTATGAGTGCTTGCTTGAGTACAATAATAATTGGATAAACAAGAAAAATAAGATAGGTAAGAAAGATGAAGAATGAGGAGGCTGTCCAAATATTTAGTTTTTTACCTTTCATAGCCAACTCCTGTAATAAGATTACGCGAACCATCTGCAGAAAAGACATTTAACTTTTGAGTATTGATTCGTAGACGAATTCGATCCCCTTTTTGAAGATCTTCTTCAAAAGTTGATTCTTCGCTGACCTGTATTTTTAAAGAAAATGCAGTCTTTACAAAATATTCAGTGGTGAGTCCAAGATAAACACTATCGGAAATGATTCCTTCAATATCTCCAGATTCATCTTTGATAAACTCTTCGGGACGGATACTCACAAGAACAGCTTGTTCCTTAGCTTGATCAAGAGCTGGCATAGGGAGGGCATAGTCATCTGAGAAGACGATATAAGCACTGTCGCTCTTTTTTTGTAGTTTGGCTGGGATGAGATTTGTGCGTCCAATAAAGGTTGCCACAAACTCATTAGCTGGTTTATGATAGAGTTCTTTTGGTCGTCCGACTTGTTGGATGATCCCATCTTTCATAACGGCAATCTGGTCTGAAATAGCCATCGCTTCTTCTTGATCGTGGGTCACATATACAGTTGTAATTCCCACTTCGTGTTGAATTTCTCGAATAACTTGGCGCATATCTAAGCGAAGTTTCGCATCCAGGTTACTAAGTGGCTCGTCCATGAGGAGAACACTTGGATTAACAGCTAATGCACGTGCTAAGGCGACACGTTGTTGTTGTCCACCACTGAGCTTATCGGGCTTTCGATCTGCGTATTGATCAATTTGCATTAGTTCCAGATATTTATTAGTTTGTTGAACTAATTCATCTTTTGGAACCTTTTTTTGTTTAAGACCAAAAGCAACATTATCTCGGACAGTCAAATGTGGGAAAATAGCGTAGTTTTGGAAAACCATGCCGATGTTGCGTTTGCTGGGTTCTATATTATTTATTTTAGTATCATCGAAGTAAAATTCTCCGCCTTCAATACTGTTGAAGCCTGCAATCATTCGAAGAAGGGTCGTTTTTCCACAACCTGAAGGTCCAAGAATGGTGAAAAGACTTCCTTTTGGAATCGTAACGTTTAAATTCTCAATGACAGGAATGTCGTGGTAGATTTTTTTTGCGTTAATAATTTTGATCTCACTCATAGTGAACCTCTTTTACTGTTTCGATTGAATATTAGTGAAAATATCATTGTACTTTTTAAGAATAGCTGATTTATTTTGGATGACATAATCTGAATCTTCAGTAGCGATATTGATTTCTGTCATTGCTTTCATATTTTTATTGATTTTAGCATTTTTTCGAATGGGTCTAATGGTTGTTTCAGTTCCTAGTTTATCCTGAATGTCTTGAGAAAGAAGGAAATCGATAAATTTTTTAGCGTTTTCCATGTGTTTGGCATTTTTGATAATAGCTGCGTTACCAGGCAAAAAGACCGTTCCTTCTTTTGGATAAATGACTTTTACATCAACGCCATCGTTTAAGAGTTTCAATGCAGGATCTTCATAGGTGAGTCCTACAGCCATTTCTCCGTCAGCGACAGATTTGTAGACATTTGAAGAACTAGAAGCAATTTTCCCGTCTACTAAGCTAAATAGATTTTTTACATATGTCCAAGCTTGCTCATTTTCATAGCCCCCCTGATCCACAAGAATGTTTGTTAATTGAGCAAAGGCACTAGAAGAATTACTTGGATCAGCAGTAGCGATTTTTCCTTTTAATTTGGGATTGAGTAAATCATTGTAGCCTTCAATTTTAATGTCTTTTGTAAGAGCTGAATTGGCAATGATGACACTGACGTCAAGTGTATAAGGGGTGTAGAATCCGGTTTTATTTTGATATTCGGGGATAATTTGGTCGTTTTCTTGGGAAGTATACGGCTCAAAGAGCTTTTCGTTAGAAGAGAAGAGTGCGTAGGAACCTCCGAAAATGACATCGGCTTCAGGAGCTTCTTTCTCAGCCTCAGCTTTCTTGAATAATTCACCAGTACTAGCTTGGACTAAATCAACCTTGATACCATATTTTTCTTCGAAAGCTGGGATTGTTTCTTCAATAAGATCTTCAGGGTTAGGCGAATAAACAACTAAAGTCTTATCCGTATCATTTTCAATGCTAGTTTCAGCTTCTGTTGTTGAAGAACATCCTGACAAAAGTAGAAATATCCAGCTGAAATAGAGAAGTGATAGTGTTTTTTTCATAATTTTTCTCCTTTTTACGAACATTATTCTCTGTTAGTTTACCTAATGTTTTCAATTACAGAGTTCTACATCATATAATAAAAACCTTAAAGAAATCTAAAACGAGAAATATGAGTTAAAGAAGTTAGGGGAAGTAGCTACAAGAGACAAATAATCAATAGAAGTTAGCTCCAAGTGGGAGCTAATTTTTTTCCTGTTAAATAAGTTGGATTTGCGACTCAGTATTTCTTGTTATCCAAGTCTAAAAGAACATTTCTCGTCTTTCAAATTCCCCCAAAAATGGTATAATAGTAACATCATAAAATTGGAGAGAGACCATGAGTTTTTACAATCATAAAGAAATTGAGCCTAAGTGGCAGGGCTACTGGGCGAAACATCATACATTTAAGACAGGAACAGATGCATCAAAACCGAAGTTTTATGCTCTCGATATGTTCCCATATCCGTCTGGAGCGGGTCTGCACGTAGGACACCCAGAAGGCTACACTGCAACCGATATCCTCAGCCGTTACAAACGTGCGCAAGGCTACAATGTCCTTCACCCAATGGGATGGGATGCCTTTGGTTTGCCAGCTGAGCAATACGCTATGGATACGGGGAATGACCCAGCAGAATTTACAGCGGAAAACATTGCCAACTTCAAACGTCAAATCAACGCGCTTGGATTCTCTTACGACTGGGATCGTGAGGTTAACACAACAGATCCAAACTACTATAAGTGGACACAATGGATTTTCACTAAGCTTTACGAAAAAGGCTTGGCCTATGAAGCGGAAGTGCCAGTAAACTGGGTTGAAGAGTTGGGAACAGCCATCGCTAATGAAGAAGTCCTTCCTGACGGAACTTCTGAACGTGGTGGCTATCCCGTTGTCCGCAAACCAATGCGCCAATGGATGCTTAAAATCACGGCCTATGCAGAGCGCTTGCTTAATGACTTGGATGAGTTGGATTGGCCAGAGTCTATCAAGGATATGCAACGCAACTGGATTGGGAAATCAACTGGTGCCAATGTAACTTTCAAAGTGAAAGGGACTGACAAGGAATTCACCGTCTTTACTACTCGTCCTGATACTCTTTTCGGTGCGACCTTCACAGTCTTGGCTCCTGAGCATGACTTGGTTGACGCTATCACAAGTCCAGAGCAAGCTGATGCAGTAGCTGACTACAAACACCAAGCTAGTCTCAAGTCTGACTTGGCTCGTACCGACCTTGCCAAGGAAAAAACTGGTGTTTGGACTGGTGCTTATGCTATCAACCCTGTCAATGGCAAGGAAATTCCAATCTGGATTGCGGACTATGTTCTTGCTAGCTATGGAACAGGTGCGGTAATGGCTGTTCCTGCCCATGACCAACGTGACTGGGAATTTGCCAAACAATTTGACCTTCCAATCGTAGAAGTGCTAGAAGGTGGAAACGTAACAGAAGCTGCCTACACAGAAGATGGTCTTCATGTCAATTCAGACTTCCTAGATGGCCTTAACAAAGAAGACGCTATTGCTAAAATTGTGGCTTGGTTGGAAGAAAAAGGCTGCGGTCAAGAAAAAGTCACCTACCGTCTCCGTGACTGGCTCTTTAGCCGTCAACGTTACTGGGGTGAGCCAATTCCAATCATTCATTGGGAAGATGGAACTTCAACAGCTGTTCCAGAAAGTGAATTGCCACTTGTCTTGCCAGTAACCAAGGACATCCGTCCTTCAGGTACTGGTGAAAGCCCGTTGGCTAACTTGACAGATTGGCTGGAAGTGACGCGTGAAGATGGCGTCAAAGGTCGTCGTGAAACCAACACTATGCCACAGTGGGCTGGTTCAAGCTGGTACTACCTCCGTTATATTGACCCACACAATACTGAGAAATTGGCTGATGAGGACCTTCTCAAACAATGGTTGCCAGTAGACATCTACGTGGGTGGGGCAGAGCATGCTGTTCTTCACTTGCTTTATGCTCGTTTCTGGCACAAATTCCTCTATGACCTCGGTGTTGTTCCGACTAAGGAACCATTCCAAAAACTCTTTAACCAAGGAATGATTTTGGGAACAAGCTACCGTGACCACCGTGGAGCTCTTGTAGCGACTGATAGGGTTGAAAAACGTGACGGTTCTTTCTTCCATGTGGAAACAGGAGAAGAGTTGGAGCAAGCACCAGCCAAGATGTCTAAATCGCTCAAGAACGTTGTCAACCCAGACGATGTGGTGGAACAATATGGTGCTGATACCCTTCGTGTTTATGAAATGTTCATGGGGCCACTCGATGCTTCCATCGCTTGGTCAGAAGAAGGTCTGGAAGGAAGCCGTAAATTCCTTGACCGTGTTTACCGTTTGATTACAAGTAAAGAAATTGCTGCGGAAAATAATGGTGCTCTTGACAAGGTTTATAACGAAACCGTTAAATCTGTCACTGAGCAAATTGAGTCCATGAAATTCAACACAGCCATTGCCCAACTTATGGTCTTTGTCAACGCTGCTAATAAGGAAGACAAACTCTATGTGGACTACGCCAAAGGCTTTATCCAATTGATTGCCCCATTTGCGCCTCACTTGGCAGAAGAACTCTGGCAAACTGTTGCTGCAACAGGTGAGTCCATCTCTTACGTGGCTTGGCCAACATGGGACGAAAGCAAATTGGTTGAAGACGAAATCGAAATCGTCGTTCAAATCAAAGGAAAAGTCCGTGCCAAATTGATGGTTGCTAAAGACCTATCACGCGAAGAATTGCAAGAAATCGCTCTGGCTGATGAAAAAGTTAGAGCAGAAATTGACGGCAAGGAAATCGTGAAAGTGATTGCAGTACCTAACAAGCTGGTAAATATCGTTGTGAAATAAGATAGGAATCCTTCAGAGTAGAATCTGGAGGATTTTTTGAATTTTTTCATGAAAGTATGATATACTATGTGCAATTATAAAGTTTGAAAAGTGAATCAAGGAGAAAACAATGCCAGTAAATGAATATGGTCAGATAATTGGTGAGTCAATGGAAGGTTATACTCCAGGAGAATTGCCTTCCATTGATTTCTTAGAAGGGCGCTACGCTCGGATAGAGGCTCTTTCGGTGGAAAAGCATGCGGAGGATTTATTAGCTGTTTATGGTCCAGGTACTCCTCGGGAGATGTGGACCTACCTCTTTCAGGAACCAGTGGCAGATATGGAGGAACTGGTTACCGTCTTAAATCAGATGTTGGCTCGTAAGGACCGTTTTTACTACGTGATTATAGACAAGGCAACTGGTAAGGCTTTGGGAACTTTTTCTCTCATGCGTATTGACCAGAATAACCGAGTAATAGAAGTGGGAGCTGTCACTTTTTCTCCAGAACTCAGGGGAACACGTATAGGGACAGAGGCTCAATATCTCCTAGCTCGCTATGTTTTTGAGGAGCTCAACTATCGTCGCTATGAGTGGAAATGTGATGCTCTAAATCTGCCATCCAGACGAGCTGCGGAACGTTTGGGCTTTGTCTATGAAGGGACATTCCGCCAGGCAGTCGTATATAAGGAGCGTACAAGAGATACGGATTGGTTATCTATGATTGATAAGGACTGGGCTCAAGTCAAAGCTCGTTTGGAAGCATGGATGGCTACTGAAAATTTTGATAAAAATGGACGGCAGTACAAGAGCTTAAGAGAATTCTGAGAAGTATTGAGATGATGACTATTAGAAGGCAAGAAATTGTCAAGCTAGAGGATGTTTTGCATCTCTATCAGGCAGTTGGATGGACAAATTATACCCATCAACCTCAGATGCTGGAGAAGGCCTTGTCTCACTCCTTAGCGATTTATCTGGCACTTGATGGTGATGCCGTGGTGGGCTTGGTCCGTTTGGTCGGAGATGGTTTTTCATCAATTTTTGTCCAGGATTTGATCGTTTTGCCTAGCTATCAGCGCCAAGGGATTGGTAGCAACTTGATGAAAGAGGCTTTAGGTGACTTCAAAGATACCTATCAAGTCCAACTAGTGACCGAACAGACAGAAAAAAACTTGGGATTCTATCGATCTCTGGGATTTGAAACCTTATCTACTTATGATTGTACAGGAATGATTTGGGTGGATCGAAAAAGATAAAAAAATTATTTTTCTTAAGTAAAGTTTAAGTCTCCTCGTGTATTATATAGTTATTAGATAAAGACCTCCTAATACTCTTCGAAAATCTCATCAACCTTCGTTAGAGTCGACTTAGCTAACTATAGTTATGCTTGCGCCTATCTGCCTAGTCTGATTTCGATTTTCATTGAGTACCCTTTATTTAATGAAATCCCAAACTTTTCTTTTTCATCATAATCTCCTAAAGAAGTCACCCAATCAGGTGGCTTTTTTTATGTTCACCTGTAGAAATTTTAAAATAAAATTGACCACATAATCATCCATTTCGACCACATAACACCAAACTATATTTTTTCTTTTTCCTTTTTGTTAAACTGAGGGTGTGAAAAGGAGGAAAGAAATATGATTTTACAAGCAAAAGACATCACTAAGAAGTATGGAGACCATATAGCAGTTAGAAATATAAATTTAGAGTTTAAAAAAGGGAGTTTTAATGCAATCTTAGGACCTAATGGGGCTGGTAAATCGACCACGATTTCAATGTTAATCGGACTTAAACGAGCTACTAATGGTCAAATCATCTATGCGCCCAATACTAGGATTGGAGTTGTTTTTCAAGCAAGTGTATTGGATGGAAAGTTGACAGTCAAAGAAAACCTAACCATTCGAGCCCAGCAGTATAAGGGGATTAAAGGTGGTCGTGTGGAAGATTTAATCAATCAACTAGGGTTGACTGCTTTTCAGAAACAACTTTATGGAACTTTATCAGGAGGACAGAAACGTCGAGTTGACATTGCTCGGGCTCTCCTATCCAATCCCGATATTTTATTTCTAGATGAGCCTACGACTGGACTAGATATTCAGACTCGCAAATCCATTTGGGATTTATTGTATCGTCTACAAAGAGATGAAGGGATGACTATTATCTTAACGACTCATTATCTGGATGAAGCAGATGAGGCAGATCAACTTTATATTATAGATCATGGAAAGGTTATTGCTCAAGATTCTGCTACTGAGATTAAAAGTGAGTACGCTTCCAATCTTTTAAAAATTTGTTTTAAAGATAAGCAGGTGGAGAAATTCTTACCTAAGAATATGCCTGTGGAAAAGGAAAATGAGTTTGAGTATAGTCTTTATCCTAAGAGCCAATTGGAAGCGATTGATTATTTGACCCAAGTTCGTGAGAAGATTGCTGGCTTTGAATTTCGTCCAGGAACTATGGATGATGCCTTCATAGCTCTTACAGGAAGAGAGGTGCGCTAATGTTAGCCTTATTAAAACGTGATTTTTTGTTGTATTTTCGTAATCGTTCAGGAGTCTTTTTCTCATTACTAGGAGCTTTGATTTCCTTTCTACTCTATATCATTTTTTTGCAGAAAAATTTGATGGATGCCTGGTCCCAACTTCCTGATAATAAGAGTCTATTAAATAACTGGCTGATGGGTGGAACCTTGGCTGTTACTGGGATTACAACCAGTTTTACAGCTTTGACCCAGATGGTACAAGACCGTGAAAATCAAGTGGATCATGATCTCTTTTTGACAGACTTAGGGAGCTGGGGCTTGCAACTGTCTTATCTTATTAGTAGCCTTATCATTTCCTTTGTTATGCAAGTATTTATGCTTATTGTTATGAGCCTTTATTTTCAAGAAATTCCAGCTATGAATAAGCTATTTGAAATAAGTTTAATCATGCTGCTAAGTAGTCTCCTTTCAACATTGGTAAATGTACTCTTGATTTATCATTTCCAGTCAGTAGATAGTCTAGGTAAATTGGCTACCATTGTAGGTACAGCTTCAGGGTTTTTAGTAGGAACTTATGTACCAATGGGAATTCTTCCTAATTTCGCTCAAGTTCTCATGAAGTGCACACCGGCTACCTATCTTGCTTCTCTCTATAGACAGGTCTTAATGAAGGAGCAATTAGAAACTACATTTATGGGGAATAGTAGCTTATTAGAAGAGTTTCAAGAAAAATTAGGAATCCAGCTTAATTGGCAGAACCTTTTAACAAAGGAAGAAACATACTTAATAGTGGTGAGTATCTGCCTCCTAACTTTTCTGCTTTGGCTGGTAGTAGTTAAAATCTCTAGCAAAAAAATAAAATTTATAGGTTAAGCTAACTTTAAGTCTTCTCTTGTATCATATGGATATTAAATAAAGACCTCCTAACTTTATTTAATGAAATCCTAAACTTTTCTTTTTCATAATAATCTCCCTAAAGAGGCCACCCAATCAGGTGGCTTTTTTGTTTGTGGCTTGGATTTTTGATATAATAGAGCCATGAGTAGAATTTTAGACAATGAGATCATGGGGGATGAGGAGTTAGTAGAACGTACCCTCCGTCCCCAATATTTACGTGAATATATCGGTCAGGATAAGGTCAAGGATCAGCTTCAAATCTTTATTGAGGCAGCAAAAATGCGGGATGAGGCACTGGACCATGTTCTTTTATTTGGTCCTCCAGGTCTCGGGAAAACAACCATGGCCTTTGTTATTGCCAATGAACTGGGAGTCAATCTCAAGCAAACGTCTGGTCCTGTTATCGAAAAAGCGGGTGATCTGGTAGCGATTTTGAATGATTTGGAGCCTGGAGACGTTCTCTTTATTGACGAGATTCATCGCTTACCCATGTCGGTGGAAGAGGTGCTCTATAGTGCCATGGAGGACTTCTACATTGATATCATGATTGGGGCTGGAGAGGGCAGTCGCAGTGTTCATTTGGACTTGCCACCTTTTACCTTGATTGGTGCAACGACACGTGCGGGGATGCTCTCAAATCCTCTACGGGCACGTTTTGGGATTACAGGTCATATGGAATACTATGCCCACGCTGACTTGACAGAGATTGTTGAGCGGACAGCAGATATTTTTGAGATGGAAATCACCCATGAGGCAGCTGCTGAGCTGGCCTTACGCAGTCGAGGAACTCCTCGTATTGCCAATCGTCTCCTCAAGCGCGTGCGCGACTTTGCCCAGATTATGGGAAATGGGGTTATCGATGATGTTATTACCGATAAGGCTTTGACCATGCTAGATGTAGACCATGAAGGTTTGGACTATGTAGACCAAAAAATCCTTCGTACCATGATTGAGATGTACGGTGGTGGTCCAGTTGGTTTAGGAACTCTTTCTGTTAATATTGCCGAGGAGCGTGAGACAGTCGAAGATATGTACGAACCTTACCTTATACAAAAAGGCTTTATCATGCGAACTCGTTCTGGACGGGTTGCAACGGCTAAGGCATATGAGCATTTAGGTTATGAATACAGTGAAAAATGAGCAAGAAATTCTAGATGCTTTCAGAGAAAATCCAGATATGATGACCATTCTGACCATCATTCGTGACCTTGGTCTGAAAGATTCGTGGTTGGCGGCAGGTTCTGTCAGGAATTTCATCTGGAATCTCTTGTCTGACAAATCGCCTTTTGATAGTGAGACGGATGTGGATGTGATTTTCTTTGATCCAGATGTTTCTTATGAGGAAACAGTGTCCCTAGAGAAAAAACTGAGAGAGGATTTTCCTCAGTATCAGTGGGAGTTGAAAAATCAGGTCTATATGCATCTGCACAGTCCCCACACTGTGCCTTACACGAGTTCCCGTGATGCCATGAGTAAGTATCCAGAACGATGTACGGCGATAGGACTCCGCTTGCATGCCGATGCAACTTTAGAGCCCTTTGCGCCCTATGGTCTAGAGGATATTTTAAAGTTTCAAATTTCCCCAACTCCTCATTTTTTAGAGAATGAGGACCGAATGAAGCTCTATCAAGAACGCTTGTCCAAGAAAAATTGGAAAGAAAAATGGGAAAATCTGACTTTCTCAAAAAACTTAAGAAAAATTTAAGTTAGGGACGGTATACTAGGTTCATAAGTTAAGAGGAACTTAACTTAAACTCCTAAAACTTTTTCATAATAATCTCCCTATAAAACTAAGTCGCCCAATTAGGCGGCTTATTTTTTGTCTTTACGGAGAGCTAATAACTTAGCAATAGAAGAAAATAGGGAAATATGGTATAATGAAACGATAGATTTTTGAATAGGAATAAGATCATGTTTGGATTTTTTAAGAAAGATAAAGCTGTAGAAGTCGAGGTTCCAACACAGGTTCCTGCTCATATTGGCATCATCATGGATGGGAATGGTCGTTGGGCTAAAAAACGGATGCAACCACGGGTTTTTGGTCATAAGGCAGGAATGGAAGCCCTCCAAAAGGTGACCAAGGCAGCTAACAAGATGGGAGTCAAGGTCATCACGGTTTATGCCTTTTCAACGGAAAATTGGACGCGCCCAGATCAAGAAGTCAAGTTTATCATGAACTTGCCCGTTGAGTTTTATGATAACTATGTCCCTGAATTGCATGCAAATAATGTTAAGATTCAGATGATTGGGGAGACAGACCGTTTGCCTAAGCAGACTTTTGAAGCTTTGAAAAAAGCAGAGGAATTGACCAAGAACAATACGGGCTTGATTCTCAATTTTGCGCTTAACTATGGTGGTCGTGCTGAAATTACGCAAGCTCTTAAGGGCTTGGCTCAAGATGTTCTAGATGCTAAAATAAACCCTGGTGACATCACAGAAGATATGATTGGGGACTATCTTTTTACGCAACACCTGCCAAAGGATTTGCGGGATCCTGATTTGATTATCCGTACGAGTGGTGAGTTGCGTTTAAGTAATTTCTTGCCATGGCAAGCAGCCTATAGTGAGCTTTACTTTACGGATACCTTGTGGCCTGATTTTGATGAAGCCGCCTTGCAGGAAGCTATTGCTGCTTTTAACCATCGCAATCGCCGTTTTGGAGGAGTTTAGGAGAAGATATGACCAAGGATTTACAAAAGAGAACATTGTTTGCGGTATTGGCCCTGGCAATTTTCCTTCCAGTCTTGTTTGCAGGAGGGCTCTTGTTGCAGATAGGGATTGGCTTGTTAGCCATGTTAGGCGTCCATGAACTCTTGCACATGAAGGGGCTAAAGACTATGACCATTGAGGGTGCATTGACTCTCTTTGCGACCTTCGCTCTCACAGTTCCTTTGGAAAATTACCTAACATTTTTGCCTGTTGATGGGAATGTAGTTGCCTATAGTGTTCTGATTACCATAATGCTAGGGACAACCGTTTTCAGTAAAAACTATACGATTGAAGATGCCGCTTTCCCAATTGCTGTGAGCTTTTATGTTGGTTTTGGCTTCAATGCCTTACTAGATGCTCGGGTGGCAGGTTTTGACAAGGTACTTTTGGCCCTTTTTATCGTTTGGGCGACAGATAGCGCAGCCTACCTGACAGGGATGAATTTTGGTAAACATAGGTTGGCTCCGAGAGTTTCTCCTAATAAGAGTATTGAGGGCTTTGTCGGGGGTATTCTAGGTGCGGTACTGATAACAGTGATTTTCATGTTAGTGGACAGCACAGTTGCTCTTCCTTATGGGATTTATAGAATGAGTCTCTTTGCTGCCTTCTTCAGTGTGGCAGGTCAGTTTGGTGACTTGATTGAGAGTGCCATGAAACGCCATTTCGGTGTCAAGGATTCTGGAAAATTTATCCCTGGACATGGTGGTGTATTGGATCGCTTTGACAGCATGCTGATTGTGTTTCCAATGATGCACTTATTCGGCCTGTTTTAAAGAAAGGAATATTGAATGATTGGATTGCTAACCTTTATCCTCGTTTTTGGGATTATTGTGGTGGTGCATGAGTTTGGACATTTTTATTTTGCCAAGAAATCAGGCATTCTAGTTCGTGAATTTGCCATTGGTATGGGGCCCAAGATTTTTTCCCATATCGGTAAGGATGGCACTGCTTATACCATTCGAATCCTTCCTCTAGGAGGCTATGTTCGTATGGCAGGCTGGGGTGATGATGCGACAGAAATCAAGACAGGAACTCCAGTCAGTTTAACACTTGCTGATGATGGTAAGGTCAAACGGATCAACCTCTCAGGGAAGAAACTGGATCAAACGGCTCTTCCTATGCAGGCAACCCAGTTTGACTTTGAAGACAAGCTCTTTATCAAGGGGTTGGTCTTGGAAGAAGAAAAGACTTTTACAGTAGATCACGATGCAACAGTTGTTGAAGAAGACGGAACCGAAGTGCGCATCGCTCCTTTGGATGTACAGTATCAAAATGCTTCTATCTGGGGCAAGCTCATCACCAACTTTGCAGGTCCTATGAATAACTTTATCTTAGGTGTTGTTGTTTTTTGGATCTTGATCTTTTTGCAGGGTGGTGTTAGAGATACTCAGACCAATCTCTTTCATGTCATGCCAGAGGGAGCATTGTCTAAGGTAGGCGTAGCTGAGACCGCTCAAATTACCAAGGTCGGCTCGCATGAGGTTAAGAATTGGCAAGACTTGACTCAGGCTGTGGAAGCAGATACCAAGGACAAGACAGCCCCGACCTTGGATGTGACCATTTCTGAAAATGGTAGTGAAAAACAAGTCACTGTGACTCCAGAAGAAAATCAAGGACGCTATATTCTTGGGGTTCAACCGGGAGTCAAATCAGACCTTCTATCCATGTTTGTTGGTGGATTTACAACTGCTGCTGACTCAGGGCTCCGTATCCTTTCGGCTCTGAAAAACTTGATTTTCCATCCAGATTTGAACAAACTCGGTGGTCCCGTTGCCATTTTTAAGGCAAGTAGCGATGCTGCTAAAAATGGTCTTGAGAATGTCCTCTATTTCCTAGCTATGATTTCCATCAATATCGGGATTTTTAACTTGATTCCTATCCCGGCTTTGGATGGTGGAAAGATTGTGCTCAATATCCTAGAGGCTATCCGCCGGAAACCCCTTAAACAAGAAATTGAAACCTATGTCACCATGGCTGGTGTAGTTATCATGGTTGTTTTGATGCTAGCTGTGACCTGGAATGACATTATGCGACTCTTCTTTTAGATAATCGAGGAATATTATGAAACAAAGTAAAATGCTAATCCCAACGCTTCGCGAAATGCCAAGCGATGCTCAAGTTATCAGCCACGCCCTTATGTTGCGTGCTGGTTATGTTCGTCAAGTTTCTGCTGGTGTTTATTCTTACCTACCACTCGCTAACCGTGTGATTGAAAAGGCTAAGAATATCATGCGCCAAGAGTTTGATAAGATTGGTGCTGTTGAGATGTTGGCTCCTGCCCTTCTCAGTGCCGATCTCTGGCGCGAATCAGGTCGTTATGAAACCTATGGTGAAGACCTTTATAAACTGAAAAACCGTGAAAAGTCAGACTTTATCCTAGGTCCGACACACGAAGAGACTTTTACAGCTATTGTTCGTGACTCTGTGAAATCTTACAAGCAATTGCCACTTAACCTTTACCAAATCCAACCGAAATACCGTGATGAAAAACGTCCACGTAACGGACTTCTCCGTACGCGTGAGTTTATCATGAAAGACGGATATAGTTTCCATGCTAATTACGATAGTTTGGATGTGACTTATGACGAGTACAAGGCGGCCTACGAACGTATTTTCACTCGTAGTGGCTTGGATTTCAAGGCCATCATCGGTGACGGTGGCGCTATGGGTGGTAAGGATAGCCAAGAATTTATGGCCATTACACCAGCCCGTACAGACCTCGACCGCTGGGTTGTCTTAGACAAGTCAGTTGCCTCATTTGATGAAATTCCTGTAGAAGTGCAAGAAGAAATCAAGGCAGAATTGCTCAAATGGATGGTTTCTGGTGAAGACACCATTGCCTACTCAAGTGAATCTAGCTATGCAGCTAACTTAGAAATGGCAACAAACGAGTACAAACCAAGTAACCGTGTCGTTGCGGAAGAAGAAGTAACTCGCGTCGAAACTCCAGGTGTTAAATCCATTGATGAAGTGGCAGCCTTCCTTAACGTGCCAGAAGAGCAAACGATTAAAACTCTCTTCTACATGGCAGATGGAGAACTTGTTGCAGCCCTTCTAGTTGGAAATGACCAACTTAATGAAGTTAAGTTGAAAAATCACTTGGGTGCAGATTTCTTTGATGTTGCGAGCGAAGAAGAAGTGGAAAGTGCTGTTCAAGCTGGCTTTGGTTCGCTTGGTCCAGTTGGTTTGCCAGAAAATGTCAAAATCATTGCAGACCGTAAGGTACAAGATGTTCGCAATGCTATTGCCGGAGCCAACGAAGATGGCTACCACTTGACGGGTGTGAACCCAGGTCGTGACTTTACTGCAGAATACGTAGATATTCGCGAAGTTCGTGAGGGTGAAATTTCACCAGACGGACAAGGCGTTCTTAACTTCGCCCGTGGTATTGAGATTGGTCATATTTTCAAACTCGGAACTCGCTACTCAGCAAGCATGGGTGCAGATGTTTTGGATGAAAATGGCCGTGCTGTGCCAATCATCATGGGATGTTACGGTATTGGTGTTAGCCGTCTTCTCTCAGCAGTTATGGAGCAACACGCTCGCCTCTTTGTCAACAAAACGCCTAAAGGGGAATACCGTTATGCTTGGGGAGTTAACTTCCCTAAAGAATTGGCGCCATTTGATGTGCACCTGATCACTGTCAATGTCAAGGACGAAGAAGCGCAAGCCTTGACAGATAAACTTGAAGCCAACTTGATGGAGGCTGGTTACGAAGTCTTGACAGATGACCGTAACGAACGTGTCGGAGTGAAGTTTAGCGATAGCGACTTGATTGGTCTTCCAATCCGTATCACTGTTGGGAAGAAAGCGACTGATGGTATCGTAGAAGTTAAGATTAAGGCGACTGGTGACACCATCGAAGTTCATGCAGACAACTTGCTTGAAACCCTTGAAATCCTCAGCAAGAAATAAAAACTATAATCAGAAGAAAAACAAGGCAAAAATGTAACTAGTTTTTACCTTGTTTTTTCTATATAATGGGGAAAATGAGTAAATGAAGAGGTATAACAATGCTAAAATTTCCAAAGGATTTTGTTTGGGGTTCCTCCACTTCTGGACCACAGACAGAAGGACGAGTTCTTGGTGATGGTAAGGGAGATAATCTCTGGGATTATTGGTATCAGGTGGAGCCAAACCGTTATTACAATGGAATTGGACCTGACAAAACATCTACCTTCTATGAAAACTGGAAAAAGGATATTGAGCTTTTGGTAGAGACTGGGCATACAGCCTTCCGAACTTCTATTCAGTGGTCTCGTATTTTCCCGCAAGGTCGTGGAGAATTCAATCCTCAAGGGGTGACTTTCTACCGTCAGGTTTTTGAAGCGATTAAGGCCAAGGGGATTCGTCTCTTAGTCAATCTCTATCACTTCGACCTGCCATTTGTCCTCCAAGAAGACGGCGATGGTTGGGAAAATAAGGAAACTGTCAAGGCTTATGAAGACTATGCTCGTTTTTGTTTTGAGACTTACGGTGACTTGGTAGACCAATGGATTACCTTTAACGAGCCCATCGTTCCTGTAGAGTTTGGCTATTTCTATGATGCTCACTATCCTCACAAGGTAGATGCCAAAGCGGCGGTTAAGGTTGCCTATCACACACAACTGGCTAGTAGTCTTGCGGTTAAGGCCTGTCATGAAGTTTTGCCTGATTCCAAGATTGGGATTGTCCTCAACTTGACACCGGCCTATCCACGTAGTCAGCACCCCGCAGATGTCAAGGCCGCTCGCATTGCCGATCTCTTCCAAGCTCAATCTTTCCTAGATCCGTCTGTTTTAGGAGCTTATCCAGAAGAATTAGTAGAAATCTTGTCTGAGCATGATTTGCTGCCAGAGTACACTGTTGAAGAGTTAGAACTCATTCGTGAGAATACAGTTGATTTCCTAGGAGTCAACTACTACCAACCTTTGCGCGTTATGGCGCCACGTTTTGCTAAACATCCAGACAGTCCCCTCTTGCCAGAACATTTCTATGAGCCTTACGTCATGCCAGGACGTAAAATCAATCCACACCGTGGTTGGGAAATCTACGAGCAAGGGATTTTCCATATTGCCCAAAACATCAAGGAAAACTATGGCAATATCGAGTGGATGCTGACAGAGAATGGTATGGGTGTTGAAGGGGAAGAAAAATTCCGTCAAGATGGGATGATTCAAGATGATTACCGTATTGACTTTGTAAAGGGGCATCTTCGTGAACTTCACCGTGCGATTGAAGATGGAGCCAACTGTAAAGGATACTTAATATGGACCTTTATTGACTGCTGGTCATGGCTCAACAGCTATAAAAATCGTTACGGTTTGGTTGAGCTTGACTTGGAAACACAGGAACGTCGTCTAAAAAAATCAGGCCATTGGTTCAAGGAACTCAGCGACCATAATGGATTTTAAGAATAAAAAGAGTGAGATGGCGTTCATCTCACTTTCTATTACAATATCATCACCAAGGTCCCGATCGTAATCAGGATACAGCCAATAATTGTTTTAAACGTCAGGACATCTTGTAGGAAGAAAAAGGCTAGAACGAGGGTAATGACGAGACTGAATTTATCGACAGCAGATACCTCAGTCGCATTGCCCATCTGTAGTGCCTTGTAGTAGCAGAGCCAGGAGGCGCCAGTGGCCAAGCCAGATAAGATGAGAAAGAGCCAACTTTTTCTACTGATGTTGACAATTTCGGTCTGACTATTGGTCAAGAAAACCATGGCCCAGGCCATAAGAATGACGACGACTGTACGAATGGCGGTTGCTAGATTAGATGGAACTCCCTCAATCCCAATCTTGGCTAAAATTGACGTTAAGGCTGCAAAGACAGCTGATAAAAGTGCGAAGAAAAACCACATGGCAAATACCTCCTCTTTTTATTATAAGTAATTGACGCTGACTTGTCAGGTATCAAGTGAAATTTTGATAAAATACCAGATAGAAAAACTATACCAATTTTTATTCTTGACAAGTGAGAAAAACAATTATATACTGTTTTTGCTGATTCTGTAAAGTGAGAATCAGACTATACCAATTTAAGGAGAAAGCACAGCTGGTCTGTGTCGTATATACTATGTGTGGAATTGTTGGTGTTGTTGGAAACACAAATGCAACTGATATTTTGATTCAAGGGCTTGAAAAGCTTGAATACCGTGGCTATGATTCTGCGGGAATTTTTGTCCTAGGTGGTGCTGAAAATCATCTAGTCAAGGCTGTCGGTCGTATCGCAGAATTATCTGCCAAGACAGCTGGTGTTGAGGGAACAACAGGTATTGGACATACTCGTTGGGCGACTCACGGGAAACCAACGGAAGATAATGCTCACCCACACCGCTCTGAGACAGGACGTTTTGTCTTGGTGCACAATGGAGTGATTGAAAACTACCTTGAAATCAAGGAAGAATACCTTGCAGGTCACCACTTCAAGGGGCAAACCGATACGGAAATCGCTGTTCACTTGATTGGGAAATTTGCAGAAGAAGGTCTCTCAGTTCTTGAAGCCTTCAAAAAAGCTCTTCACATCATCCGTGGTTCTTATGCCTTTGCCTTGATTGACTCTGAAAATCCAGATATCATCTATGTCGCTAAGAACAAATCTCCACTTTTGATTGGTCTTGGAGAAGGCTATAACATGGTCTGCTCCGATGCTATGGCCATGATTCGTGAGACCAACCAATACATGGAAATTCATGACCAAGAGTTGGTAATCGTCAAGGCTGATAGTGTCGAAGTTCAAGACTATGATGGCAATCGCCGTGAACGTGCTAGCTATACTGCGGAGCTAGACTTGTCAGATATCGGTAAGGGGACTTATCCTTACTACATGCTCAAGGAAATCGACGAGCAACCAACGGTTATGCGTAAACTCATCCAAGCCTACACAGATGAGGCTGGTCAAGTTGTGGTAGATCCAGCTATCATCAAGGCTGTTCAAGATGCAGACCGCATCTACATCCTTGCAGCTGGAACATCTTACCATGCAGGATTTGCTTCTAAGAAGATGCTGGAAGAGTTGACAGATACACCAGTTGAACTTGGAATTTCATCTGAGTGGGGCTACGGTATGCCACTTCTCGGCAAGAAACCACTCTTTATCTTTATCAGCCAGTCTGGTGAAACAGCTGACAGCCGTCAGGTTTTAGTCAAGGCTAATGAAATGGGCATTCCAAGCTTGACAGTGACAAACGTACCAGGTTCAACTCTTTCTCGTGAAGCCAACCATACTATGCTTCTTCACGCGGGCCCTGAAATTGCTGTGGCATCAACCAAGGCCTATACAGCACAAATTGCAGCACTTGCCTTCCTTGCAAAAGCAGTCGGAGAAGCAAACGGGAATGCCAAAGCGCAAGCCTTTGACCTGGTTCATGAGTTGTCAATCGTAGCTCAGTCTATCGAATCAACCCTTTCAGAAAAAGAAACCATTGATGCCAAGGTTCGTGACCTTCTTGAAACCACTCGCAATGCCTTTTACATTGGACGTGGTCAAGACTACTACGTAGCCATGGAGGCCAGTCTTAAGCTCAAAGAGATTTCTTACATCCAGTGTGAAGGTTTTGCGGCAGGAGAACTCAAGCATGGAACCATTGCCTTGATTGAAGAAGGAACGCCTGTCTTGGCCCTCTTGTCAGATCCAGTCCTTGCTAACCACACTCGTGGAAATATCCAAGAGGTCGCAGCCCGTGGTGCCAAGGTTCTCACTATCGCAGAGGAAAATGTTGCTAAAGACACAGACGATATCGTCCTTACGACTGTACACCCATACCTTTCACCAATCTCAATGGTCGTACCAACGCAATTGGTCGCTTACTTTGCAACTCTACACCGTGGACTCGATGTGGACAAACCACGTAACCTTGCTAAGTCAGTAACAGTAGAATAAGCTAAGAAAGTCTAGTTCATCTAGACTTTTTTGCTCTCTCTTGGTATACTTGGGTGAGGAGTATTTTTGCTCGGCTCTAATTTTTTATAAGGAGAAGAAAATGAAGAAGAAAAAAAATATTATTGCTATGCTGATTGGTATCGTCTTGTCTAGTTCTTTCTTGATACGTACAATCTTGATCCATCAGCAGAGACAAGCGAAAAAGCAAAACCTGGAACGGATTGCTGCGGTGCAAGAGACGGTTCAGTCTCAAGATCAAAAGAAAGCTGAAGAGCAGAAAGAACACTTTAAAAAAGCATTTGAAGGTATAGATAGAATTTCCATTCAAATGAAAGACTACGATAGCCACACAAAGATTAATGCGGACTACAGTTTTGGTACCAAGGATGGAGTACACTACCTAGTAGAATTAAAAACAGGGAATAAAGTAGCTCTGGAAGGTGTGGACAAGGCCTTTCCATTGTCTGTCAAAAATGAGGACACAAATAGTACGGAGCTTGCCCTGGTTGTCCGTAAAGACCAAGTCTGGTACATGATTGATACAAAGGGTGAGACGATTTACACTTTTGAACAAACAGAATTGACAGAAAACTCGAAGTTAACTTTGAAAGACAATAAACTACAGGTAGAATAAACTAAGAAAGTCTAGTTCATCTAGGCTTTTTCTAATGAGCAAATTTATTGAAAATAAAACTAATTAGTGATAAAATACCCTAAAACTAAAAGAGATAGCGAGGAAACAGGATGGTGGAATTAGGAATTTCAACATTTGGTGAAACAACAGCTCTGGAAGCGACTGGGCAGATTTACAGTCATGATGAACGCATTCGTCAGTTGGTGGCAGAAATTGAGCTGGCTGATAAGGTTGGTTTGGGTGTGTACGGGATTGGGGAGCATCATCGGGAGGACTTTGCGGTATCGGCGCCAGAGATTGTTCTTGCAGCTGGGGCAGTCAATACCAAGAAGATTCGTTTGACTAGTGCAGTCAGCATTCTCTCGAGTATGGATCCGATTCGCTTGTTCCAACAATATGCCACCATCGATGCCTTGTCAAATGGCCGTGCGGAGATTATGGCTGGGCGTGGTTCATTTACCGAATCCTTCCCTCTGTTTGGCTATGACTTGAAAGACTATGAAGCTCTCTTTGATGAAAAGTTAGACCTGCTTCAGCTGGCAAATGAAAGCACCAAAGTGAATTGGCAGGGGCAATTGACCCAAAGCATTGCTGGAAAAGATGTTTATCCTCGTCCAGTTCAGGACAAATTGCCATTGTGGGTGGCGACAGGTGGTCATGTCGAATCAACAGTGAAGATTGCTCAGGCGGGGTTGCCGATTGTCTATGCCATTATCGGTGGCAATCCGCATTATTTTAAAAAGCTGATTCAAGCTTATCGTGAGATTGGAAGGAAGGCTGGTTATGCGGATAAAGACCTGAAAGTGGGCGCTCATTCTTGGGGCTGGATTGCTGAAGATGGCGAGCAGGCTGTCAAAGATTATTTCCATCCGACCAAGCAAGTGGTGGATGCGATTTCCAAGGACCGTCCACACTGGCAGGAGTTGACCTATGAGCAATATTTGGAGCAAGTTGGTCCAAATGGAGCCATGTTTGTGGGAAATCCAGACCAGGTGGCAGAAAAATTGATTCGCATGATTGAGGATTTAGACTTGGACCGTTTCATGCTCCATCTACCGCTTGGTTCTATGCCACATGATCAAGTTTTGAGAGCTATTGAGCTCTTTGGCACGCAAGTGGCGCCCAAAGTACGTGCTTACTTTGCCATGAAAGAGGAGTTATAAAAAAATTCAATCGGCTTGATAGAAAATCTATATCAACTCCTTTTTGAAAAATAGATGAAAATAAAGTGAATCTTTGAAAGGCTAGTAACATCAAGCTTTTCAGGGATTTTTTTCTTTACAGATATAAAAATTTCCAATCGAGTTGATAGTCAATATATATTGGGAAAAGGGGAAAAGGAGTGGTAAGATGGTTTCATTCCAGATGGAAGGAATGGAGGAGATTAAAATGAGTATTAGTCAATCTCATTTAGAAGAAGAATTTAAATGGTTTCATAGTCACCCTGAATTGTCATTTGAAGAATTCGAGACAACGAAACGAGTAAGACAGTTATTAGAAAAAACTGGCATTGAGATTCTAGATTTACCCTTAAGAACGGGCCTAGTAGCAATTATTAGAGGTAATAAGAGTGGGCCAACAATTGCCATCAGAACAGATATTGATGCCCTTCCTATCCAAGAAAACACATCTCTAGACTATCGTTCTACCCATTCAAATGTGATGCATGCATGTGGTCATGATTTTCATCTAACTTCTGTATATGGAGCAACACTCCAGTTGCATGCGCTAAGAAAAGACTTAAAAGGTACTATAAAAATTATTTTTCAACCAGCTGAGGAAATTTTTTCAGGAGCTGTTCATGTGATGGAAGCGGGCGTTTTGGATGATGTCGATGCTATATTTGGTTTACATGTCAATCCCTCTTTGCCTGTAGGAACTGTTGCTATTAAAGCAGGTAGTGTTACAGCAGCCGTGGATCGTTTTCAAATCACTCTACGAGGAGTGGGAACTCATGCAGCTCACCCGGATCAGGGAATTGATCCCATCATTGGGACAACCCAATTAGTGACAGCTCTACAGTCAATCATCAGTAGAAATGTCAATCCTTTTTCAACAAACTTAATTAGTGTAACTCATATAAAAGCTGGAGCAACTTGGAATGTGATACCAGAAGATACTTTTGTTGAAGGGACTGTAAGGACTTTAGATATGGTGGATAGGAAATTTATTAAAAAGAGGATTTATGAACTAACAGAAAATATTGCACAAGCCTTTAATCTAAAATCGGAGATTAATTGGATTGCAGGACCTCCGGCAACCAAGAATGACGGAAAATTAGCTGAGTTTGCCACAGAAATTGCTCAAAAAAGTGGATTGGAAGTTGTCCAGCCGGCAGATAGTTTAGGTGGAGAGGATTTTGCCTTCTATCAACAAAAGATTAAAGGAATGTTTATTCTGGTAGGAACAGGCGAATCTTATCCTTTACATCATCCAGAGTTTCAAGTGAATCCAGGAGCTCTTCTTGCCACTTCGAACTTGCTAGCAAGAATTGGGAAAGAATATTTAGAGAAACTTGTTGAGAAAGGGGAGTAAATGATTGAATTAAGAGACGTTACGAAACAGTTTCAAACCAAACAGCACACGGTTACTGCCTTAGATAAAGTTTCCCTAAAAATTGAAAAGGGTGATATCTTTGGAATTATTGGTTATTCAGGTGCTGGGAAGTCGACATTGCTAAGAATGGTAAATGGATTAGAGAAGCCGAATGAGGGCGATGTTATTGTCGCAGGTAAGTTAATCAAAGATTTGACAGAAAATGAACTCAATCAACTTCGGAAAAAAATTGGAATGGTGTTTCAACAGTTTAGTTTGTTAGAAACAAGAACAGTATTTCAAAATATTGCACTTCCTTTGGTATTGTTAAGAAAGAATAAGAGTGATATCGCTCAAAGAGTAGAAGAACTACTTGATTTTGTGGACTTAAAGGATAAAAAGGATGTTCCAGTAAATAAATTGTCAGGAGGACAAAAACAACGTGTAGGTATCGCTAGGGCTTTAGCCACAAATCCAGAGATTCTACTCTGTGATGAGGCGACAAGCGCTTTAGATCCCAAAACAACACAATCTATCTTGAAATTATTAAAAAAAATCAATCAAAACTTTGGGATTACGATCTTGTTGATTACTCATGAAATGGAAGTTGTAAAGGAAATTTGCAATAAAATGGCTGTCATGGAACATGGGGAAATCGTAGAACAAGGTAGTGTTGTAGATTTGTTTACTTCTCCAAAAAATGACTTGACAAGAAGTTTTATTCATACCATTGTGAATCACAATATTCCACGAAGTATTTTAAAAAGACTTGATCAACGATTTCCTATCTATAGATTGACTTTTTTAGGTGAGAATTCAGAACAGGATCTTCTATCAAGAATCAATAAAGAATATAAGGTTTCGACTCGGATTTTATCTGCTTCTGTAAATGAAGTAGGGGAAACTGTTTTAGGAATTTTGTTTATCCAAATTGAAGGAGAAGAAAATTTACTCAAAGAGGTTGAGGAGTATGTTCGTAAAAATCAAGTTTCAATAGAGAGGGTTGAGTATGGTGAAGGATTGGTTACAAATTAGTAGTGATAAATTAGTTGAATCAGCGAATCAGACCATATATATGATTGGTTGGTCCTTATTTTTTGGAATGTTACTGGCGATT
Source organism: Streptococcus sp. 1643 (assembly GCF_006228325.1). Lineage (NCBI taxonomy): Bacteria > Bacillati > Bacillota > Bacilli > Lactobacillales > Streptococcaceae > Streptococcus > Streptococcus sp. 1643. The sequence goes on along the minus strand of NZ_CP040231.1, from coordinate 1,662,010 downwards.
CCCTTGGGATTAGCAATGACTTTATGTAGAAAAGGTGGCCTAAAGGAAAATTTAGTTGTATTTTGGATTATCAATGGTATTGTAAATATCGTTCGTTCAGTTCCATTTGTTATTCTATTGGTGTTTATAGCACCAATAACAAAAATTGTTGTGGGGACTCGGATTGGAACTACTGCAGCTATTGTTCCCTTGGTTTTGTATATTGCACCCTACTTAGCTCGCTTAATAGAGGCTTCTTTATTGGAAGTGAAATCTAGTGTATTGGAGGCAGCTCAGGCAATGGGAGCCAGTACATTGCAGATTATCTGGCATTTTCTATTACCAGAGGCAAAAGCTTCGCTTATTTTAGCTTTGACAACAGGAACAATAGGTTTGCTTGGCGCGACGGCTATGGCAGGTACGATTGGAGGAGGGGGAGTTGGAGATTTGGCCTTAACTTACGGTTACCAACGCTTTAATACACCCCTGATGTTTGCTACTGTCGTGATTTTAATTGTGATTGTTCAACTGATTCAAGCAATTGGAAATTATTTATCTCATAAATTTAGATAGAAGGAAAGAAAAAATCAATGAAAAAACTAACAAGTGTGATTCTATTTTTAGTAGGACTACTGTTTTTAGTAGCCTGTTCAACAAATGGTGGAAGTACAGAATCTGCAAAAGAACAATCCTCTGATAAGAAAGTTATCAAGTATGGGAAGGCTGCAGGTCCTTATACAGTTTTATTTGAAGATGCTATTATTCCCATCTTAGAAAAGGAAGGGTATCAATTTAAGGTAGTGGAATTTTCAGACTTACTACAGAATGATACAGCTCTAAATGAAGGTGAGATTGATGTCAATGTTGAACAACATACTGCTTATATGGAAAATTTCAATAAAACGCAAAATGGAGATCTTGTTGCTATTAGTAAAATTCCAACAATTCCAGCAGGTATTTTCTCATCTAAGAATAAAGATTTAAAAGCTATCACTAAAGGAGCAAAAATTGCCATTCCAAGCGATGCTTCAAATACAGCTCGTGCTTACAAGTTACTTGAAAAAGCAGATTGGCTAAAACTAGATCCAAATGCATCTGTTTCGAAATTGACGAAAGACGACATTGTTGAAAATCCTTATCAACTTGAGATTACGGAAATGGATTCAGCTAATATCCCTAGATCTTTGGATGATTTTGATTTCGCAGTTATAACAGGAAGTATTGTTTACAGTGCAGGAATTGATGCTTCAACAGCTCTGTTGCAAGAGGATATCTTGGAACATTTGATTTTACAAGTGGTCGTTAAAGAGAAAAATAAAGATAGTGACTGGGCAAAGGCAATCAGAGATGCTTACCATTCAAAAGAATTTAAAGACTATTTAGAAAAAAATAATAAGGGCTTGTGGTTTGTACCGAATGATTGATTTTATAGATAAAAAATAAAAACAACACCCCATGACTAGAAGATTCTTCTAATCATGGGGTGTTTTTCTATAGGAGGGCTAGTTTATACTCTTCGAAAATCTCTTTAAACCTCGTCAGCTTCGCCTTGCCGTAGGTATATGACGCTGACTCAATCAGTTCTATCCACGACCTCAAACCAGTGTTTTGAGCAGCCTGCGGCTAGCTTCCTAGTTTACCCTTTGATTTTCATTGAGTGTTATTTCTTTTTCTTGTTTTTTATCAACCATCCAAGTCCGAGAAGGGCAAGGATGCTGAATCCAGCAAGGGCAAGAAGGGATTTGTTCTCAGTACCTGTGTTTGGAAGGACTTTCTGAGAAAGAGTCTCTGTAGCAGTTTCTTGAGAGTCAGGATTTGCTACTAGGTTTTGGGCTAGGTCTTGTTCTGATTCAACTTCCAAGCTAGAAAGATCAAATTCTGGTTTTTCTTCCACGGCTGGGGCGACAATAGCACCACCTTGAGACAAGCGGAGAACAACGGCAGTGAGAGCGTTCAATTTCAAGCCTTTTTCAGTCCATTCGAGACCTTGAGGTTTAGCGATTCCTACTGGTCCGGCTTGATTTTCATCTGCCAGGACTTCAGCCTTTCTCAAGTGAGCAAATGCAGTTCCTAGAGTAAATTCACGAGCCTTATCATCCGCATTGACAAAGACAGCGTAGACATCACCGTTTGGAGCAGTGATTTGGTAGCCGATGGTCACATCTTCTTTTTCAACGCCATTTTGTCCTGGGACAGTAATGAGTTGGACGCGCTCCTTGATATCTTGCAGACTCTTGAGTCGGAAAGCGTCTGTAGATTGACGAAGAGCGATCAATCCTTTCATGTAGTCACGGCTCTTGACATTTTCAGGATATGCTTTGCCATCAGTTGCTTTGGTCCAATCAAACTTGTTGACAGCATCGCTAGAGTCGTAAGAGTCATGGATAAAGTAAGGATAGACAAATGGCTTGCCGTCCTTGTCGCGCAACAAGTGAGACTTGTTTGGAACCTTATCCTCTGAGACAGGATTCTTATAGGCTGGATCAAGGAATTGTTTGGTACGTCCGTATTCCTGACCAGAGTGGATAAACGGAGTTCCTTGAGCGGTCAAGACCATGAGGTTTCCAAGTCGCAAACGACGATGGATCTCAGCGTAGTTTTCAGCCTTGCTTGGGTCTTTTTTGATCGACTGAGCAATAATGTCAAAGAGGGTCAAGTTATCATGGGCTGCGATATACTGGATAACATCTCCAGGGTTGTCTGCTTCAAAGTTGGTTGGTTGGGCAATGAGATTTTTAAAGATGGTATTGATATCGCGTTTGCCACCTGTGATAAAGGCAGGTTGACCTTCGTTTGGATAGCCAGACTTGAGGTTGTTGCGGATGTCGTCTGAAAAGACAGCGACAGTATCTGTTTTCTTCATCCAATCTTGGTCGGCAGGTTGTACAGGCGTATTTTCATCACCAGCATAGGTTCTCCAACCTTCGCCTAGCATGATAAGATTTGGATTGAGGGCGCGTGCAGCTTTGTACGCTTCTTCGATAGAAGCCGCATCGTGGTCACCCATCATATCAAAGCGGAAACCATCTACTTTGTAGGTTTCAACCAGATACTTGATAGAGTCTACCAAGACACGTTTAGACATGTAGTGGGTAGTTCCCAAACGGCCGCCTCCGAAGCTAGTACGTGGAGTTCCGTCTGCGTTCATAAAGTGGTAGTAGTTTGGCTCAATATCCTCAAAAATATCAACATTGGCAGTATGGTTGTAGACCACGTCCAGGATAGCACCCATGCCACGTTTGTGGATTTCGTTGATGAGGTTTTTGAATTCGGCAATACGTTTTTCTGGATCCTTAGGATCGCTTGAGTACATACCAGTCAAGGAGAAGTAGTTTTGAGGGTCATATCCCCAGTTATAGTTGCTGTTGCTTGAAGCGTAGGCAGACAAACGTTCTTGGTTCTTCAATTCATTGACAAAGTAGTAGGACAAGACAGGAAGGAGTTGGATATGAGTCACACCCAAGTCTTTAAGATAGTCTAGTTTTTCGATAAAGGCTTCAAAGGTACCAAATGGTTTGGTCAAGTCTTTTGCGATGGCAGGATCCGAAGTGAAGTCACGTACATGAGCTTCGTAGATAACGGCATCTTCACGCGATTTGAAGTTACGAATCTTTCCATAGGTCAAGTCTTGCGGACCTAACTTCGCTGGATCGACAAAGGCAGCTTTAGCGACCTTATGAGCGGCATCTGTTTTTGCTAGGTCACTGTTCCAAGCCGCTAATGATTTGGCATAAGGGTCAAGAACGAGGACAGTTTTACCTTGGCGCTCGATCTGGTAGTGGTAGTAATAGCCAGTGTAGTTGCTGATACCGAGACCAGAGTTTGCATCCAGAGTTTGTTTCCAGGTTCCTTTTTCTCCTTTTTCAAGGGCGACAGTTCCAACTACCTTTTCAGGGTCTTTCTTGTCATAGACAACAACGGAAACCTTATCAGCACTTGGAGACCAGAGGGTGAGGTCAACACGCTTGCCATCTTCTTTTAGAGTTGCGCCGAGTGGACCATCGTAACTGTAGGACTCATCCTTGAGGCGCCAGCTTGAACGTGTGGTAAAGCTGTCTGAATTGTAGCTGACAGTGTACGGGTGTTGAGTGTCAGAGAAGTCGCCGATGTAGGTCACTTTTTTACCTGCCTCATCCACTTCCACGTCTGTGATAGCTACTTTATTCCCTTGGTAATCAGTGATGCTGGAGTGTTTGAGGATATCGTCTTTCTTAGCTCCAACGAGGGTAGAAAAACTGCTTTCGATACGAGATTTAGCCACGTGTTGGGCACCAGTCATGCGGATATCGTGCACATAGTAGGGGTTAGTGTAGATGGTTTCGTCATCATCTTTGAGGAAAATCTGACTGTGATTTTTTAGATCAGTGAATTTATAATCTTCTTTTCTGATTTTCACATCATCGCCTTTCTTGCTTTCGTCTAGTAATAAAAATCCAAATTCTCTTGCAGCTTCATTGAGTGGGATATCAATGTAGCGTCCATATTTTCCAGTTGCGGTAAAGTCAGTACCGTCAGGCCATTCTCCACTGCTTGGGTTTTTAACATCGCCCCAATACCAGAGAGATTTTTTGTCATAGTTGCCATCGGTGCGGTAGTAGTTGACACGAATAGTTCCTGCTGGTTGAGGGCGGTAGTTGTATACCTTGTAGTTTTCATCTAGCCAGGCCTCATTCATTTTTGGAGAGAGGCGCTCTACCGAACGGTCTCCCGTCAGGTTATCCCCTTTGGTATTGTTGATGAGGAAGCTGACTTTCTTGGCTTGCTCATTTTTGAGTTTGATATCTAGATAATAGCCGTAGTCATCTTGCTTGGCATCCTTAAAGGACTTGGCTCCATTGGGCCAGTTTTCAGACGGTTTTTCAACATCGTCCCAAGTCCAAAGACCTTGAGAATCTTTGTTTTCTTCAGGGAGTTTTTTTACATGGATGCGGAAGTGGTTATCTGCGATGGGTTCTTCAGAGGATGTATCAGCTTGTGGTTTTTGATCTGAAGTTGGCGTCGAAGTGCTGGCATTTACTTTCTCTTCCTTGCTGTCAGCCTGGCTTGTAGTAGCATCTTCTGTTTTAGGTGTTTCTGGCGCTGTAGTAGTTTCCGCAGCTGGAGCTTCCTTTTTAGAATCAAGGGAAGCGCTTGCATTCTTTTGTTCAGAAATAGGCGTTTCCTTTTGAGTTTGACTCGTTTCAGTCTCAGTAGGGTCCTTGGCCACAGCGCTAGTATTTTCCTGAACTTGAGGGAGGTTTTCGTTAGCCGAAATGGTTGGCATTGTAGCTGAAAGCAGGACAACGCTAGCACCGATAAGGACAGATCCTGTTCCATTTTTTAAGGAACGAATACCGTAAATCATTTTTTCTCAGTTTGAGATAGGATTTTTTTATCACAATTCTCCTTGTGTAGTTGTTTCCTATCAGTATAGCACGAGGTAAACATTAGTGCAAGCGTTTTCCTAATTTTTGAGAGAAAATAGAATGCTTCATTCTCTTGAAATTTTAAAATAATATATAGGAGAAGATTGTTTAAAAAATAGTAAAAAACCTTGAAAAATCTAGCTAAATAAGGTATAATGTAAATAATCATTTGTCGTAGGTTTTGTCTGAAATATTGTCCAGACAAGGCTCACAGCAGTTAAATCTTCTGAAAAAGTCAGATTTAGCTGCTCTTTTTGTGCTTTTTTTCAGGTTTTTGAGTGCTTGTAACAAAGATTTAAAGATTCTGAAAATTCATCAAAGGGACACGGTGATAGGGGTTTTAAAAACCATATGACGATTAGAAAAGCCTGATTGACAAGGCTTGGAATTTATTTACAAAGGAGAATCATCTTGGCAGGACATGACGTTCAATACGGGAAACATCGTACCCGTCGTAGTTTTTCAAGAATCAAAGAAGTTCTTGACTTACCAAATTTGATTGAAATTCAAACGGATTCATTCAAAGATTTCCTAGATCACGGTCTTAAGGAAGTATTTGAAGATGTATTGCCAATTTCAAACTTCACAGACACAATGGAGTTGGAATTTGTTGGCTATGAAATCAAGGAACCAAAATACACGCTCGAAGAAGCTCGTATCCACGATGCTAGCTACTCAGCACCAATTTTTGTAACCTTCCGCTTGATCAATAAAGAAACAGGCGAAATCAAGACCCAAGAAGTCTTCTTTGGTGATTTCCCAATCATGACCGAAATGGGTACTTTCATCATCAATGGTGGTGAACGTATTATCGTTTCTCAGTTGGTCCGCTCACCAGGTGTTTACTTTAATGACAAAGTAGACAAGAACGGCAAAGTGGGTTACGGATCAACTGTTATTCCTAACCGTGGAGCTTGGTTGGAACTTGAAAGCGACTCAAAAGACATCGCTTATACTCGTATCGACCGTACTCGTAAGATTCCATTTACGACCTTGGTTCGTGCGCTTGGTTTCTCAGGTGATGATGAAATCTTTGATATCTTTGGTGATAGCGAATTGGTTCGCAATACTGTTGAAAAAGATATCCACAAAAACCCAATGGACTCTCGTACAGACGAAGCCTTGAAAGAAATCTACGAACGCCTTCGTCCAGGTGAGCCTAAGACTGCTGAGAGCTCACGTAGCTTGCTTGTAGCGCGTTTCTTTGATCCACGTCGCTACGATTTGGCAGCAGTTGGTCGTTACAAGATCAATAAAAAACTCAACGTTAAAACACGCTTGCTCAACCAAACTATCGCTGAGCCATTGGTAGACCCTGAAACTGGTGAAATCTTGGTAGAAGCTGGTACCGTTATGACTCGCAGTGTGATCGAAAGTATCGAGAGTCATTTGGATGGCGACTTGAACAAAATCGTTTATATTCCAAACGATGCAGCTGTTCTGACAGAACCAGTTGTCCTTCAAAAATTCAAGGTTGTTGCCCCAACGGACCCAGACCGTGTTGTAACCATCATCGGAAATGCTAATCCAGACGACAAGGTTCGTGTTGTAACTCCTGCGGATATCCTTGCTGAAATGAGCTACTTCCTCAACTTGGCGGAAGGTATCGGCCGTGTGGATGATATCGACCACCTTGGGAACCGTCGTATCCGTGCAGTTGGTGAATTGCTTGCCAACCAAGTACGTCTTGGGCTTTCTCGTATGGAACGTAATGTTCGTGAACGTATGTCTGTTCAAGACAATGAAGTCTTGACACCACAACAAATCATCAATATCCGTCCTGTAACAGCTGCGGTTAAAGAATTCTTTGGTTCATCACAGTTGTCACAGTTCATGGACCAACACAACCCGCTTTCTGAGTTGTCTCACAAACGCCGTTTGTCAGCCTTGGGACCTGGTGGTTTGACTCGTGACCGTGCTGGATATGAAGTTCGTGACGTGCACTACACTCACTATGGTCGTATGTGTCCAATCGAAACACCTGAAGGACCTAACATCGGTTTGATTAATAACTTGTCATCATATGGTCACTTAAACAAGTATGGATTTGTTCAAACACCATACCGTAAGGTTGACCGTGAAACAGGTGTAGTCACAAACGAAATCGTTTGGTTGACAGCCGATGAAGAAGATGAATTTACTGTAGCGCAGGCTAACTCTCGCCTCAACGAAGACGGTACTTTTGCTGAGAAAGTTGTCATGGGACGTCACCAAGGGGTCAACCAGGAGTACCCAGCAGAAGTCGTTGATTACATGGATGTGTCACCAAAACAGGTAGTTGCCGTTGCGACAGCATGTATTCCTTTCTTGGAAAACGATGACTCCAACCGTGCCCTCATGGGTGCCAACATGCAACGTCAGGCTGTGCCTTTGATTGACCCCAAAGCACCTTACGTTGGTACTGGTATGGAATACCAAGCAGCTCATGACTCTGGTGCTGCTGTTATTGCTCAGTATGATGGTAAAGTTACATATGCAGATGCTGATAAGGTAGAAGTTCGCCGTGAAGATGGTTCGCTAGATGTTTACCACATCCAAAAATTCCGTCGTTCAAACTCAGGTACTGCCTACAACCAACGCACTCTCGTTAAAGTTGGCGATGTCGTTGAAAAAGGCGATTTTATCGCTGACGGACCTTCTATGGAAAAAGGGGAAATGGCGCTTGGACAAAACCCAATCGTTGCCTACATGACATGGGAAGGTTACAACTTCGAGGATGCTGTTATCATGAGCGAACGCTTGGTCAAAGACGATGTCTACACATCTATCCACCTCGAAGAATACGAATCAGAAACCCGCGATACAAAGCTTGGGCCTGAAGAAATTACTCGTGAAATTCCAAACGTTGGTGAAGATGCTCTTAAAGACCTTGACGAAATGGGCATTATCCGTATCGGTGCTGAGGTTAAAGAAGGCGATATTCTTGTAGGTAAAGTAACACCTAAGGGTGAAAAAGACCTTTCAGCTGAAGAACGTCTCTTGCACGCTATCTTCGGAGACAAGTCTCGTGAAGTGCGTGACACTTCTCTCCGTGTACCTCACGGTGCCGATGGTGTCGTTCGTGATGTTAAGATCTTTACACGTGCAAACGGTGATGAATTGCAATCTGGCGTTAACATGCTGGTTCGCGTCTACATCGCTCAAAAACGTAAGATCAAGGTCGGAGATAAGATGGCCGGACGTCACGGAAACAAAGGGGTTGTCTCTCGTATCGTTCCTGTAGAAGACATGCCATACTTGCCAGATGGAACTCCAGTCGATATCATGTTGAACCCACTTGGGGTACCATCACGTATGAATATCGGTCAGGTTATGGAACTCCACCTTGGTATGGCAGCCCGTACTCTTGGTATCCACATCGCAACACCAGTCTTTGACGGAGCAAGTTCTGAAGACCTTTGGGACACTGTTAAAGAAGCAGGTATGGATAGCGATGCCAAAACAATCCTTTACGATGGACGTACAGGTGAGCCGTTTGACAACCGTGTATCAGTTGGTGTCATGTACATGATCAAACTCCACCACATGGTTGATGATAAATTGCACGCGCGTTCAGTCGGACCATACTCAACCGTTACCCAACAACCACTCGGAGGTAAAGCTCAGTTTGGTGGACAACGTTTCGGTGAGATGGAAGTTTGGGCTCTTGAAGCCTACGGTGCATCAAATGTCCTCCAAGAAATCTTGACTTACAAGTCTGACGATATCAACGGACGTTTGAAAGCTTATGAAGCTATTACAAAAGGAAAACCAATTCCAAAACCAGGTGTTCCAGAATCCTTCCGAGTTCTTGTGAAAGAATTGCAATCTCTTGGTCTTGATATGCGTGTCCTTGACGAAGATGACCAAGAAGTGGAACTTCGCGACTTGGATGAAGGAATGGATGAAGATGTCATCCACGTAGATGACCTTGAAAAAGCCCGCGAAAAAGCAGCCCAAGAGGCTAAAGCAGCCTTTGAAGCTGAAGAAGCAGAGAAAGCAACAAAAGCGGAAGCAACAGAAGAAGCTGCTGAACAAGAATAAGCAGTTCACTTAGAATAGAAAGGGAAGAAATAGTGGTTGATGTAAATCGTTTTAAAAGTATGCAAATCACCCTAGCTTCTCCAAGCAAAGTCCGTTCATGGTCTTATGGAGAAGTCAAAAAACCTGAAACAATCAATTACCGTACGTTGAAACCAGAACGTGAAGGACTCTTTGACGAAGTCATCTTTGGTCCTACAAAGGACTGGGAATGTGCTTGTGGTAAGTACAAACGCATTCGTTACAGAGGGATTGTTTGTGACCGCTGTGGGGTTGAAGTAACGCGTACAAAAGTTCGTCGTGAGCGTATGGGGCACATCGAGTTGAAAGCTCCTGTATCTCACATCTGGTACTTCAAGGGGATTCCAAGCCGTATGGGCTTGACTCTTGATATGAGCCCTCGTGCCCTCGAGGAAGTTATCTACTTTGCGGCTTATGTGGTGATTGATCCTAAGGATACACCACTTGAGCACAAGTCTATCATGACAGAGCGCGAATACCGTGAGCGCTTGCGTGAGTACGGTTATGGATCATTCGTTGCCAAGATGGGTGCCGAAGCTATCCAAGACCTCTTGAAACAAGTAGATCTTGAAAAAGAAATTGCCGAACTCAAAGAAGAGTTGAAAACAGCTACTGGACAAAAACGTGTCAAAGCCATCCGACGTTTGGATGTTTTGGATGCCTTTTACAAGTCTGGAAACAAACCTGAATGGATGATTCTCAACATCCTCCCAGTTATTCCACCAGATCTTCGTCCAATGTTGCAGTTGGATGGTGGCCGTTTTGCCTCATCTGACTTGAACGACCTTTACCGCCGTGTTATTAACCGTAACAACCGTTTGGCTCGTTTGCTTGAGTTGAATGCACCAGGTATCATCGTTCAAAATGAGAAGCGTATGCTTCAAGAAGCGGTTGACGCTTTGATTGACAATGGTCGTCGTGGTCGCCCAATTACAGGACCAGGTAGCCGTCCATTGAAATCATTGAGCCACATGCTTAAAGGGAAACAAGGACGCTTCCGTCAAAACTTGCTCGGTAAACGTGTCGACTTCTCAGGACGTTCTGTTATCGCCGTTGGTCCAACTCTTAAGATGTACCAATGTGGTGTGCCACGTGAAATGGCGATCGAGCTCTTTAAACCATTCGTTATGCGTGAAATCGTCGCTCGTGACATTGTGCAAAACGTTAAGGCAGCTAAACGCTTGGTAGAACGCGGAGACGAACGTATCTGGGATATTCTTGAAGAAGTAATCAAAGAACACCCAGTACTTTTGAACCGCGCACCGACCCTTCACCGTTTGGGGATCCAAGCCTTCGAGCCAGTCTTGATTGATGGTAAGGCTCTTCGCTTGCACCCACTTGTCTGTGAAGCCTATAATGCCGACTTTGACGGTGACCAAATGGCCATCCACGTACCGCTTTCGGAAGAAGCCCAAGCAGAAGCTCGTATCTTGATGTTGGCTGCTGAGCATATCTTGAACCCGAAAGATGGTAAACCAGTTGTTACTCCATCTCAGGACATGGTTTTGGGTAACTACTACTTGACTATGGAAGAAGCTGGTCGTGAGGGTGAAGGAATGGTCTTCAAGGACCGTGACGAAGCTGTTATGGCTTACCGCAATGGCTATGTTCACCTTCACTCACGTGTTGGTATTGCAACAGATAGCCTCAACAAACCATGGACAGAAGAACAAAAACACAAGGTCTTGCTGACAACAGTTGGTAAAATCCTCTTCAATGACATCATGCCAGAGGGTCTACCTTACTTGCAAGAACCAACAAATGCCAACTTAACAGAAGGTGTTCCAGCTAAATACTTCTTGCCACTAGGTGGAGATATCAAGGAAGCAATCAGCAATCTTGAACTCAACCCTCCATTCAAGAAGAAAAATCTTGGGAATATCATCGCTGAAATCTTCAAACGTTTCCGTACGACAGAAACTTCTGCCCTACTTGACCGCATGAAGAACCTCGGATACCACCACTCAACTCTTGCAGGTTTGACAGTGGGTATTGCCGATATCCCAGTCGTTGAAGACAAGGCTGAAATCATCGAAGAATCACACAAACGTGTAGAACAAATCACCAAACAATTCCGTCGTGGTATGATCACAGATGACGAGCGCTACAATGCTGTTACAGCTGAATGGCGTGCTGCTCGTGAAAAATTGGAGAAACGTTTGGTTGCCAACCAAGATCCTAAGAACCCAATCGTTATGATGATGGATTCTGGAGCCCGTGGTAACATCTCAAACTTCTCACAGCTTGCTGGTATGCGTGGTCTGATGGCTGCTCCTAACGGACGTATCATGGAATTGCCAATCCTTTCAAACTTCCGCGAAGGTTTGTCAGTACTTGAAATGTTCTTCTCAACTCACGGTGCTCGTAAAGGTATGACCGATACAGCCCTTAAAACAGCTGACTCAGGTTACTTGACTCGTCGTTTGGTTGACGTTGCCCAAGACGTTATCATCCGTGAGGACGACTGTGGAACTGACCGTGGTCTCTTGATCCGTTCTATCGCAGAAGGAAAAGAGATGATCGAGTCTCTCGAAGAGCGTCTCAATGGTCGTTACACTAAGAAAACTGTTAAACATCCAGAAACTGGTGCGGTAATCATCGGTCCAAATGAGTTGATTACAGAAGACAAGGCGCGTGAAATTGTCAATGCTGGTGTGGAAGAAGTGACTATCCGCTCTGTATTTACATGTAACACTCGTCATGGTGTCTGCCGTCACTGTTACGGTATCAACTTGGCGACAGGTGATGCGGTTGAAGTTGGTGAAGCAGTTGGTACAATCGCTGCCCAATCTATCGGGGAACCTGGTACACAGCTTACAATGCGTACCTTCCACACGGGTGGGGTTGCCTCAAATACCGATATCACTCAGGGTCTTCCTCGTGTCCAAGAAATCTTTGAAGCCCGCAATCCTAAAGGGGAAGCGGTCATCACAGAGGTCAAAGGGCAAGTTACTGCTATCGAAGAAGATGCTTCAACTCGTACTAAGAAAGTCTTCGTTAAGGGTGAAACTGGCGAAGGTGAGTACGTGGTTCCATTTACAGCACGTATGCGTGTCGAAGTTGGAGACCAAGTCTCTCGCGGTGCAGCATTGACAGAAGGTTCTATCCAACCAAAACGTCTCCTTGCTGTTCGTGATGTCTTGTCAGTTGAAACTTACCTTCTCGGTGAAGTACAAAAAGTTTACCGTAGCCAAGGGGTAGAAATCGGTGACAAACACATCGAGGTAATGGTTCGTCAAATGATCCGTAAAGTTCGTGTCATGGATCCAGGTGACACAGACCTTCTTATGGGTACTCTCATGGACATCAACGACTTTACAGATGCCAACAAGGATGTTCTTATCGCAGGTGGAGTTCCAGCGACTGGTCGCCCAGTTCTTATGGGAATCACCAAAGCCTCACTTGAAACAAATAGTTTCTTGTCAGCGGCTTCCTTCCAGGAAACAACTCGTGTCCTTACTGATGCGGCCATCCGTGGTAAGAAAGATCATCTCCTTGGACTCAAGGAAAATGTTATCATCGGTAAGATCATCCCAGCTGGTACTGGTATGGCTCGCTACCGTAACCTTGAACCACAAGCTATCAATGAAGCAGAATATCTGGCTCCAGAACAAGAAGAGGCAGAACTTGCTCCTGTAGAGGAAGTTGTGGAAATCCAAGTTGAAGAAACAGTAGAATAAAAGCAAACAAGAGAACCTTTGGGTTCTCTTTGTTTTATTTCAGAAAAATTTTCCTACTTTTTCATAAAGTATGGTAGAATAGAAGAACTAAAATGCCAAGGAGGTGTCCGTATGGAACAAACATTCTTTATCATTAAGCCAGATGGTGTGAAAAGAGGGCTGGTGGGCGAAATTCTGCAAAGAATGGAGCAACGAGGTTTCAAACTCGAAAAATTAGAGTTACGTTCAGCAGTTTCAGAAGCTTTGATTGACCAACACTATCAAGACTTGGTTGAAAAAAGTTTTTATCCTCCTATCCGTCAGTTTATGACTTCAGGACCAGTAGTAGTGGGCATTCTATCAGGTCCGAAAGTGATTGAAACTTGGCGGACCATGATGGGGGCTACTCGTCCAGAAGAAGCTCTGCCAGGAACTATCCGAGGAGATTTTGCCAAGGCTGCAGGAGACAATCAAGCCATTCAAAATGTAGTTCACGGCTCCGATTCGGAAGCTTCTGCAAAACGTGAAATTGCTCTCTGGTTTAAGGATTAGACTGGTAAAAAAACAGTTCTGTGTACAACAGAACTGTTTTTTGGTCAGTTGAGCACAAAAAATGGACACTTGAGGCGGAAACAATCATTTCAAACTCCTCACAAGGTATAATCCCATATAGGGAGGGAGAAGAAATGGTAAAATCAATTCGCCTATTGTTGTTGATTGCAGTCATCCAGATTAGTTTTAGTAGTTGCCTATTATGGAAAGAATCCTTTTTATCTTTAAAACAGACCAATGCTTATTTTTTGATTTTGATAGTAGGAATTTCTGTTTTGTGCGCTGGGATAAATTATTTCCATACAGCAGACCAGTCTAGATATAGTATTTTGCATGTTCAAAAGAAAGTGAGTCTTGTTTATTGCCTCCTTTTAGTAGTCAATCTTCTGGCAACCTGTCTGGTTCTCTCAGAAAGCATCCAGACCACTAGCAAATTGCAGCAGGAATTGGTTGACCTCTTTTTGCCCTCCTTTTTTTTCTTGCTAGGAGTAGATCTATTGATTTTCTTACCTTTTGATAAAATTTTTCGCGATATAGAAAATCACCTAAATAAAAAGAAAACAGTCGTCATTTCCGTTCTAGCTACGATGGTTTTCTTGAGGAATCCCTTAGTGATTTCCTCGATTCTCCTTTATATCAGTGTCGGTTTTCTATGTGCACGTTTCCTTTTTCCCAAATGTATCCAAAGGGAAATCTCCTTTTATGGACACCTGATTCGGGATATCCTGTTTGTTTTTTCAATAGTTGTATTCTTTTAAGTGGAGGAAAAATTTTCAAAATTATTATAGTAAGTCCATAAAGAAAATTCACACAAAAGAAAACTTTTTGGTATAATAGTAGCATGCACACAAAAAATGAAGAAGAGCTTCTAGCTCTCGGAGAAAGATTAGGTCATTTGCTTCAAAAAGACGATGTTCTGATCTTGACTGGAGAGTTGGGTGTGGGTAAAACAACCTTTACAAAAGGTCTTGCCAAGGGCTTGGGTATCCGTCAGATGATTAAAAGTCCAACCTATACCATTGTCAGAGAGTACGAAGGGCGTTTGCCACTTTACCACTTGGATGTCTACCGTATCGAAGGTGATGCTGATTCTATTGACTTGGATGAGTTTCTCTTTGGAGGTGGTGTGACTGTTATTGAGTGGGGGTATCTTTTGGGTGAAGATTTACCAGATTCTTACTTGGAGTTGGAAATTTTGAAAGAAGCTGAGGGTCGTTGTCTTCATTTTACGGCTCATGGCTCTCGGGCTGAACAACTCATCAAGGAGCTTCAAGATGGAGTATGAGTTGTGTATTCGTGAGGCAGAGATTTCAGATGCTACAGCCTTAATTGCATTTTTAGATTGTGTTGGTCAAGAGACAGATTTTACCAGCTTGGATGAAAATGGTATCATGATGACAGCTTCTGAAATGGCTCTTTTTATCGAAAAACAAGCTACATCAGAGAATCAAATTACTCTCCTCGCCTTACTGAATGATGAGATTGCAGGAGTCTTAAATATCACAGCAGACCAACATTTAAGAGTTCGACATATCGGTGATGTTTTTCTAGCAGTTCGCAAGAAATTCTGGAACCAAGGCTTGGCGACTATACTTCTAGAAGAAGGCATCGAGTGGGCTAAATCCAGTGGTGTCTTGCGCCGTTTGCAACTCAGTGTACAAAAACGAAACGAGGCCGCTATCCACCTCTACTCAAAAATGGGATTTATCACAGAAGGCTTACAAGAAAGAGGAGCCTATTTAGCAGAAGGGATATTTTTAGATGTTTGTCTTATGGGCAAGCTGATAAATGAATAACGAGATGATTAAAAAATTAATTGGAATGGTGCTAGGTTTCCTAGCAGTGACAGTTGTAGGTGTAGCGGTTTATGGCTATACCATCTACCAACAGGGAACAGAAACCCTAAGTAAAAAGACTTACAAAAAAATCGGGGAAGAAACCAACGTTATCGAAGCGACTGAGCCTCTGACTATCCTCTTGATGGGGGTAGATACGGGAAATGTGGAACGTACAGACCCGTGGGCGGGGAATAGTGATTCCATGATTCTCCTGACGGTTAATCCCAAAACAAAGAAAACCACAATGATGAGTTTGGAACGGGATATTTTGACCAAGATTGAGACTGGAAACGGTCAAGTTCAGGAAGCTAAACTCAATGCGGCCTATGCTAATGGTGGTGCGGAACTTGCAATTTCTACTATTCAAAAGATGATGAATATCCACATTGACCGCTATGTGATGGTTAACATGCAGGGGCTTCAACAATTGGTGGATGCAGTTGGTGGAATTACCGTCAACAATACACTTGGTTTCCCGATTTCGATTGCTGACCAAGAAGAGTTTAATAAGATTTCTATCGGTGTTGGAGAACAAACCTTGAATGGTGAGGAAGCTCTGGTGTATTCACGAATGCGTTACCAAGACCCAGAAGGAGACTATGGTCGTCAAAAACGTCAGCGTGAAGTCATTCAAAAGATCGTTGAGAAGGTTTTGAGCCTAAACAGTGTGAGTCATTATCAAGGCATCCTCAAAGCTTTGAGTGATAACATGCAGACCAATGTGGACTTATCAGCTAAGAGCATTCCACAATTGCTCGGCTATCAAGATTCTTTCAAGAATATCGAAACGCATCAATTGCGTGGGGAAGATGCTGAGCTACAGGGAATTTCTTATCAGATTGTCACTTCAGAACATATGCTCGAGATGCAAAATCTCTTGCGTCGTTCACTAGGTAAAGAGCCAGTGACAGAATTGGAAACCAATGCGGTACTGTACGAAACAGCCTTTGGTCGGACAGCACCTTCAACCAGTACTAACACTTCAAACGAAGAAGCAGAATAAGAAAAGAATCAAATCGTGGGAAATTTCCTGCGATTTTTTCAAAAAAATTCGAATAGATAAGTAGGAGGAAACATGAAAGCAGAAATTATTGCTGTCGGAACAGAAATTTTAACAGGGCAGATTGTCAATACCAATGCTCAGTTTTTATCAGAGAAACTAGCCGAAATCGGGGTAGATGTCTACTTCCAAACAGCTGTTGGAGATAATGAAGCTCGTCTTTTGTCCTTGCTTGAGATTGCGAGTCAACGTAGTAATCTTGTGATTTTGACAGGGGGCTTGGGACCAACTGAGGATGATTTGACCAAACAAACTCTGGCAAAATTTTTAGGAAAAAATCTAGTGTTTGACCCTCAAGCACAAGAGAAACTGGATATTTTCTTTGCTCATAGACCTGACTATGCTCGGACACCGAATAATGAGCGTCAAGCCCAAATTGTAGAAGGGGCGACTCCACTGCCAAATGAGACAGGTTTAGCAGTAGGAGGGGTTTCGGAAGTGGATGGCGTGACCTACGTGGTCCTTCCAGGACCACCTAGTGAATTGAAACCTATGGTCTTAAATCAACTCTTGCCCAAGCTGATGACAGGCACCAAGTTATACTCACGAGTGCTCCGTTTCTTTGGAATTGGGGAGAGTCAGTTGGTGACCATTTTGGCGGATTTGATTGACCATCAAACCGATCCGACTTTGGCGCCGTATGCCAAGACGGGAGAAGTGACCTTGCGCTTGTCTACAAAAGCAGTCAGTCAAGAAAAGGCTGATCAAGCGCTGGATATCTTAGAAAATCAAATCTTGAGTCGCCAAACTTTCGAGGGAATTTCTTTACGAGACATCTGTTATGGATACGGGGAAGAAACCAGTCTAGCAAGTGTCGTTGTAGAAGAGCTAAAGAAGAGACAGAAAAGCATTACTGCGGCAGAAAGCTTGACGGCAGGTCTCTTTCAAGCGACATTAGCAGACTTTTCGGGCGTTTCAGCCATCTTTAATGGCGGCTTTGTCACTTACAGCCTAGAAGAAAAGTCTAAGATGTTGGATATTTCTGAGCAAGAGCTAAAAGAATACGGGGTCGTTTCTGAGTTTACGGCTCGAAAAATGGCAGAGCAGGCACGGATTAAGACTCAGTCTGACTACGGAGTTAGTTTGACGGGTGTGGCAGGGCCAGATAGCCTAGAGGGGCATCCAGCTGGTACAGTTTTTATTGGACTGGCACATGCAAAAGGGACAGAGGTGATCAAGGCTAATATTGCAGGACGGAGTCGAGCAGATGTTCGACATATTGCAGTCATGCATGCCTTTAACCTAGTTCGCAAAGCTTTATTAAGTGACTAAATTTTGGTATAATGAAAGATAGGTCTAAGGACCAGTAGAATATAGGAGAACAAAATGGCGAAAAAACCAACAAAAAAATTAGATGAAATTGGTAAAAAATTTGGAGCTGACCGCGAAAAAGCATTGAACGATGCTCTTAAATTGATTGAGAAAGACTTTGGTAAAGGCTCAATCATGCGCTTGGGTGAGCGCGCGGAGCAAAAAGTTCAAGTGATGAGCTCAGGCTCATTGGCTCTGGACATTGCTCTTGGTTCAGGTGGTTATCCTAAAGGACGTATCATCGAAATCTATGGACCAGAATCATCTGGTAAGACAACGGTTGCCCTTCACGCTGTTGCGCAAGCACAGAAAGAAGGTGGTATTGCAGCCTTTATTGATGCGGAGCATGCACTTGATCCAGCCTATGCAGCAGCCCTTGGTGTGAACATTGACGAATTGCTCTTGTCACAACCAGACTCAGGTGAACAAGGTCTTGAAATTGCTGGAAAATTGATTGACTCAGGTGCAGTTGACCTTGTCGTTATCGACTCGGTTGCGGCCCTTGTACCTCGTGCGGAAATTGATGGGGATATTGGAGACAGTCACGTTGGTTTGCAGGCTCGTATGATGAGTCAGGCCATGCGTAAACTCGGAGCTTCTATCAATAAAACCAAGACAATTGCCATCTTTATCAACCAATTGCGTGAAAAAGTTGGGGTCATGTTTGGAAATCCAGAAACAACACCTGGTGGACGCGCTTTGAAATTCTACGCTTCAGTCCGTTTGGATGTTCGTGGAAGTACACAAATCAAGGGAACTGGTGACCAAAAAGATACCAATGTCGGTAAGGAAACCAAGATCAAGGTCGTGAAAAACAAGGTGGCTCCACCATTTAAGGAAGCCTTTGTTGAAATCATGTACGGAGAAGGAATTTCTAAGACTGGTGAGCTCTTGAAGATTGCAAGTGATCTCGATATCATCCAAAAAGCGGGAGCATGGTACTCTTACAAGGGTGAAAAAATCGGGCAAGGATCTGAAAATGCTAAGAAATACTTGGCGGATCACCCAGAAATCTTTGATGCCATTGACCACCAAGTTCGTGTTCAATATGGCTTGATTGAAGATGAAGAAGGGACAACTCCTACCACTGGCGCAGAAGATCTAGCACCTAACCAAGAAGTAACGCTTGACCTAGGCGACGGACTTGAAATCGAAATTGAAGATTAAAAATAAAAGCGGAGAAGTCTTTCTCTGCTTTTTATGTTTAATTATTAAGTCTCCATAGGCTTCAAAAGCGTAATAAAAGAGTATTTAATCAAAAAAATTAAAAAAACTGTTGCAATTTTTTTAATTTGATGATAAAATTAAAACATTCTATAAAAAGGAGACTACTATAATGGAAAAACGCCTTGTTCGTAACGTACAAGACAAAAAGATTGCTGGTGTTTGTGCAGGTATCGGTGACTACTTTAACATGGACCACACACTTGTTCGTGCACTTTGGATCATCTTCACCCTACTTGGTGGTTCTGGAATCTTAGCTTATGCTGTTCTCTACTTCCTTCTTCCAGAAGGCAATGCAGAAGCTTAAGCCATAGAGAGAATAAAAGTTTATTCTGATCAGTTGAAAATAAAAAATGCATGTAATCGTAGATTACATGCATTTTTATATGTAGCTTCTATCGAAAAAGAGAGGTTCTTCACTAGATGGATAAGTCCTGTTTAATGGTCACTAAAACGACGATACTCTATATGAAAGTCAAAATAATGTTCATTTTGTAACTTTTGGAAGATGTCGCGATAGGCCTCTTCGTCAAAATAGTCGCCACGGTAGAGAATTTCAAAACTCAAACCATCGTACTCTAGAAAAGCGTTGGCTGTTTTGAAACCATTTTGGCGATAGAAATCCATGCGGGCCTTTCTCTGCTCCAAGTTATCGCATTCTTCGTCCAATCGCTCGACTTCTAGTAACATGGTTCGCTGGTAAAAATCAGTCAGCTTTTCGATGATTTCTTTTCCATATCCGTGGCTTCTCAAGTGGGGCATGATGGCAAAAAAACTGATATAGAAGGCCTTTGGATTGGAGATGGCAAAAGCAAAGCCGACAAACTCTTCTTGGTTATAAAAGGCAAAAAAGTGAGCGTCTTCTCGGTCTTGATAGCGTAAAAATTCTGACAGAGGAACTCGTTCTTCCTCAGGGAATGCTTCCTTGTTTAGCTTTTCAACCTTATCCAGATCAGGAAATACATCCGTTATTAATTGACTAGTCAAACTCATAAATGACCTCCTTTTCTTGATTATAGCAAATTGTCTCTCTGTAAGCAATTGATTCCAAACTTAGTGACAGAGCCTTGTCGCTCCTCTAGAAAGCTGATATAATAGCTTTATGAATAAGAAACAATCCGTGGACTTGATACATGGTCCTATTCTTCCTTCGCTTTTAAGCTTTGCCTTTCCAATCTTGCTGTCTAATATCTTTCAACAGCTTTATAATACGGCTGACGTCTTGATTGTTGGGCGTTTTCTTGGCCAAGAATCCTTGGCAGCAGTAGGAGCAACAACGGCCATTTTTGACTTGATTATAGGCTTTACGCTTGGTGTTGGAAATGGCATGGGGATTGTCATTGCCCGCTATTATGGGGCTCGTAATTTCACTAAAATTAAAGAAGCAGTAGCAGCAACCTGGATTTTAGGAGGGCTTCTCAGTATTTTGGTCATGCTGATGGGCTTTGTCGGTCTGTATCCACTCTTGCAATATTTAGATACCCCTGCAGAAATTCTTCCCCAATCCTATCAATATATTTCTATGATTGTGACTTGTGTAGGCGTCAGTTTCGCTTATAATCTCTTTGCGGGTTTGTTGCGGTCCATTGGAGACAGTCTAGCAGCTCTTGGCTTCCTGATTTTTTCTGCTTTGGTTAATGTGGTTCTGGATTTGTATTTTATTACGCAACTGCATCTGGGAGTTCAATCTGCGGGGCTTGCTACCATCATTTCACAAGGGTTATCAGCGGTTCTTTGCTTTTATTATATCCGCAAAAGCGTTCCAGAACTCTTGCCACAGTTTAAACATTTCAAATGGGACAAGAGCTTGTATGCGGATCTCTTGGAGCAAGGTTTAGCTATGGGCTTGATGAGTTCGATTGTGTCTATTGGTAGTGTGATTTTACAGTCTTCTGTCAATACTTTTGGAGCCGTGATTATAAGTGCGCAAACAGCGGCTCGACGCATTATGGCCTTTGCTTTGCTTCCGATGACGGCTATTTCTTCTGCCATGACAACCTTTGCTTCTCAGAATCTTGGGGCCAAGCGACCAGACCGCATTGTTCAAGGACTTCGAATCGGTAGTCGCCTGAGCATGTCGTGGGCAGGCTTTGTCTGTATCTTTCTCTTTTTTGCTAGTCCGACCTTGATTTCCTTCTTGGCCAGTTCAACGGATGGTTACTTGATTGAAAATGGTAG
The DNA here is from genome assembly GCF_006228325.1 of Streptococcus sp. 1643. Lineage (NCBI taxonomy): Bacteria > Bacillati > Bacillota > Bacilli > Lactobacillales > Streptococcaceae > Streptococcus > Streptococcus sp. 1643. The sequence continues at coordinate 1,640,763 of NZ_CP040231.1, read as the reverse complement.
CCTCTACTTGCAGATCAGTTCAGTCTTTTATCCGATTTTGAGTCTCTTGTTGATTTATCGCAATTGCTTGCAGGGCTTGGGCCAAAAAATCCTGCCTTTGGTATCTAGTTTTATCGAGCTAATCGGTAAAATTGCTTTTGTGGTCTTGATTATCCCTTGGGCAGGGTATAGGGGAGTTATTCTCTGCGAACCCCTTATCTGGGTTGCCATGACTACCCAACTGTACTTTTCACTTTTCCGCCATCCCCTGATAAAAGAAGGCAAGGCAATCTTGGCAACAAAAGGACAATCCTAGCTGGATTTGCTGAATAAAATCCATTTCCTCTAGTGAAAATCGAAAAAACTTGTGTTATAATAAGAAAGATTAAAATGTGAAAAAAGGAGATTCCTAATGGGACGTAAATGGGCCAATATCGTAGCCAAGAAAACGGCTAAAGATGGAGCTAACTCTAAAGTATATGCAAAATTTGGTGTAGAGATCTATGTAGCAGCAAAAAAAGGTGATCCAGACCCAGAATCAAACACTGCTTTGAAATTCGTTATCGACCGTGCGAAACAAGCCCAAGTGCCGAAACACGTTATCGATAAAGCGATTGATAAAGCCAAAGGAAACACAGACGAAACCTTTACAGAAGGACGTTACGAAGGATTTGGACCAAATGGTTCTATGCTGATCGTTGATACCTTGACTTCAAACGTCAACCGTACGGCAGCCAATGTCCGTGCAGCCTTTGGTAAGAACGGTGGAAACATGGGTGCTTCTGGTTCAGTTTCATACCTCTTTGATAACAAGGGTGTGATCGTATTTGCAGGTGAGGACGCTGATGCGGTCTTTGAGCAATTGCTCGAAGCAGATGTGGATGTGGACGATGTAGAAGCAGAAGAAGGAACAATCACGGTTTACACTGCTCCAACAGACCTCCACAAGGCTATCGTTGCCCTTCGTGAGTCTGGCATCGAAGAATTCCAAGTGACTGAATTGGAAATGATTCCTCAGTCAGAAGTGGAATTGTCAGGTGAAGACCTTGAAACCTTTGAAAAACTTTACAGTGTTCTTGAGGACGACGAAGACGTACAAAAGATCTACACAAACGTAGATGGATTCTAATAGAAAAACGAACAGTTTTACTAGCTGTTCGTTTTTTTGATATTTGAACTTAAACTCTGGTTTCAGAATCGTTTTGTTTCTTGCTTTTTTCTAGACCTAGACCGACTGCATGTTTTTGGACGAGCAAGAGCTGTCCATTGTCTTGTTTTGCAAAAGTTAAGGTAACGGTCTTGATCTTGTCTCCAATGGAGATATAGGTGATTTTTCTCGTATCATAGCCTCCGATAGTGGAGTCAAATTCGGAGTCTGGTAGTCCGTGTTTTTTGATAATATCCTTGTAGTTGGTACCACCTTTTCCTTTGTTATCAAGGTCACCTTCGATTAAGGCGTCAAACTCTTTTTGGGTCCAGGTGAAGGTATCGTCTTCTTCCTCCTCTGGGATGGAATAGGCGCTATCATCTGTCAAGTCGCTTTCTTCTTCGCGCTCCATTGAGGCACTTGCCTCGCTGTAGGAACGGTTAAACTCCCTGACAAACTCTTTGTAGACATTAGCGTACAGTACTTGGGTCGTAAAGAAAAGTACAAAAGAAGCAACTGCGAGGGATGTTCCGATAATGGCCATGGTTTTCCGTTTTTTGAGATTGACGATAAGGCCGATAATCCCCAAGATAAATGCGACAATGGCGATGAAAAATGATAGATAGTTAATAAATGGAATCCAGGACCCTAAAAGTGCGATGGCTCCAAAAATGGTTGCTAAGATTCCTAAAACTCGTTGTTCTTCTGGTTTCATTTGAACGTTTTCTCCCTTCATCGAGTGAATGGATTTCTATCCACAGTAGTTAGTGCTTATTATAGAAAAAATATTGCCTAATGTCAATTTAAACTAAAATAGTTCTCTTGGAAACTTTTTTCTTGACATCTTTTCTGAAAATGATAAAATAGTTCTCATGGAAACTTATATAGTTCTTGTGAGAACTATATTTATCGTAAGAAAGGAGCAATCATGGACAAGCCGATGTTAATGTTCAAACGTTTTGGACACCAGGTTCATCTGATGGTACAGAAAGAAGCCAAGCGATGTGGCATTGAATTTATGGGTGGACCGCAAGGGCAGGTTCTGCGTTTTTTAGATCATTGTGAACAAAAAGAGGAACTGGTCTTGATTAAGGATATCGAGCAGGAACTCAATATTACCAAATCTGTGGCGAGTAATCTAGTCAAGCGTATGGTGCAAAATGGTTTGGTTGAGTTAGAGGCCAGCCCGAGCGATAAGCGGGCAAAATTTGTTCGCCTGACGGAGAAATCGCATTCGCAGATGCAAAAAGTTAAGGAATTTTTTGATCGGATTGATCAGAGTCTGCTAGAGGGGGTTTCAAAGTCAGACTTAGCAATCTTTGAAAAGGTACTCGGGCAATTGCAAGCAAATGTAGAAAAAATAGGAGGAGAGAATGAAGAAACTCGCTAAACGTATTACAGGAAAAGAGTGGGGAATGATCGTCCTTACGATTCTGTTTACTTGTTTCTCGGTCTATCTCGAGTTAGAGGTGCCGACTTACATTTCGCAAATTACAGAATTACTGGGAACGTCTGGAACGCAGTTGGGTGAACTCTGGTCACCAGCTGCGAAGATGATTGGTTTGTCTTTATTGGCTTTCTTTTCATCTGTTATGGTTGGTTTCTTTGCCGCTCGTGTTGCAGCATCCTATACAACCCATCTACGCACTGACGTATTTCATCGTGTTTTAGATTTTTCGCAGACAGAGATCAAGCGCTTTTCAATCCCAAGTCTCTTGACTCGGACGACCAATGATATTACCCAGGTACAGATGCTCTTTACCATGGGATTACAGGTAGTGACTCGTGGGCCGATTATGGCTATCTGGGCCATTGGAAAAATCCTTGGGAAATCGGAATACTGGCTCTGGGCGGTCGTTGTGGCTGTTATTGTGAATGTCTTGATGACCACCGTTCTTATGACTCTGGCTTTTCCAAAACAATCGGTCATCCAAAAATTAACAGATAAACTCAATAGTATCACTCGTGAAAGTTTGACTGGGATTCGAGTTGTTCGCGCATACAATGCGGAAGATTACCAAGATAAGAAATTTGAAGCAGCCAACGATGAGGTAACACGTCTCAATCTCTTTGTCAATCGATTGATGGCCATTATGAACCCGATCATGATGGCGATTTCCAGTGGATTGAGTTTAGCCATTTACTGGATTGGTGCCTATATCATCAACGATGCAAGTTTGACAGAACGTCTGCCACTCTTTAGTGATATGGTAGTCTTCATGTCCTATGCTATGCAGGTCGTAATGGGATTTCTTCTCATGGGAGCACTCTTTATTGTTCTTCCTCGTACCTTGGTTTCGGCAGGACGTATCAATCAAGTATTGGATCTGCATTCTTCTATTGAAAATCCTAGTCATGCACAGACAGCGGATCCTTCAGTTCAAGGACAAGTGGAATTCCGTGATGTGACTTTCCGCTACTCTAAAAACTCAGAAGCAGTCGTGGAACATGTCACTTTCAAGGCAGAAGCGGGTCAAACCGTAGCCTTCATCGGATCGACTGGATCAGGAAAGTCCACCCTAGTCAACCTCTTGCCTCGTTTTTACGACGTTTCAGATGGACAAATCCTAGTGGATGGTGTCAATGTACAAGATTACAATTTGGAAGATTTGCGCAATAAGGTCGGCTATATCCCTCAAAAAGCAGTCCTCTTCTCAGGAAATGTCAAGGGGAACTTGGACTTTGGTAAGAGCAAAGAAAGTCCTCTAAGCGAAGCTGCTATGTGGCAAGCCTTGGAATTGGCCCAGTCTAAAAGCTTCATCGAGGACAAGGAAGCAGGTCTTGCATCAGAAGTAGCCCAAGGTGGAACCAACTTCTCAGGAGGTCAAAGACAGCGTTTGGCCATTGCGCGTGCCTTGGCTCGTAAACTAGAGATTCTCATCTTTGATGACTCTTTCTCAGCCTTGGACTACAAGACAGATCGTGTCCTTCGCCAAGAGCTAGCTGAGAAAACAAAATCCATGACCAAGCTCATCGTAGCGCAACGGATTTCTACCATTATGGACGCCGACCTGATCTTAGTTTTGGATCAAGGTAAAGTCGTGGGACAAGGCACCCACAAGGAACTTCTAGCTACCAACGAAGTCTACCAAGAAATTGCCTACTCACAACTATCGAAGGAGGAATTGGAACATGGAAAATAAAAAAGTTTCGGTCTGGAAACAGTGCAAACCTTATATGGCAGGCCTCCAACTCCCTCTCCTAATAGCAGTTGTGGCTGCAGTCATTTCAAGTATCATTACCGTTTATGGTCCAACTAAGATTAAAGAAATTACTAACTTGATTTCAGATGGTTTGGCTACAGAAATCGACTTGGTAGCTGTGTCAAACATTGCTAGCTTTTTAGTGATTCTCTATGTATTTGGCGCCATCCTTAACTATACACAGGCCTATATATTTTCAACGAGTATCCAACATTTTTCAAAACGCTTGCGGACGGCTATCGCTGAAAAAATCAATCGTTTGCCACTTGGCTATTTTGACCGTCATTCACAAGGAGATACCCTTTCGCGCGTGACCAATGATGTGGATACAGCAGCGCAATCTCTCAACCAAAGTCTAGGGACAGTTCTTTCAGCTAGTTTCTTGTTGATTGCTGTCTTGGTGACCATGTTTGGGATGAACTGGATTTTGGCATTGGTAACCGTTGTATCAACTCTTGTTGGTTTTGCGGCGGTTTCCGTAATCATGGCTAAGTCACAGGGTTATTTTAAAGCCCAACAAAATAATCTAGCAGCCGTCAATGGTTATGTGGAAGAGATGTACTCTGGACACAATGTAGTGACCAGCTACAACGCAGTGGACACCTCCAAAGCGAGATTTGCAGGCTTAAACCAAGACTTGCATGATAGTATCTGGAAATCTCAGTTTATCTCTGGTATCATGATGCCAGCCATGTTCTTTGTTGGGAACTTTAGTTATGTCTTAGTCATCATCGTTGGAGCTGCGCTGGCGTTAGAAGGGCATATCACAATAGGGATTATTGTAGCCTTTATGGTTTACGTACGGACCTTCTCCCAACCTCTGTCACAGATTGCCCAAGGGATTACGAGCTTGCAACAAGCGAGTGCAGCCATGACTCGTGTATTAGAATTTCTAGCTGAAGCAGAGATGCAGGATGAATCTCATAAGGAGAGACAATTGAGCGACATGAAAGGGGAAGTAGTCTTTGATCACGTGTCCTTTGGCTATACACCAGAGCGCACCATTATCCATGACTTTTCTGCGACAGCTCATGCAGGTCAGAAGGTTGCTATCGTTGGACCGACTGGGGCTGGGAAGACAACCATTGTCAATCTTTTGATGAAGTTCTATGAGATAGATAAGGGAAGTATCCGTATCGATGGTGTGGATACCAAGGACATGAAGCGCTCTGAAGTGCACGATGCCTTTTCAATGGTCTTGCAGGATACTTGGCTCTTTGAAGGAACCATTCGTGATAATCTCATCTACAACCAAACAGGGATTAGTGATGAACGAATGATTGAAGCAGCAAAAGCAGTAGGAATCCACCACTTTATCATGACCCTACCAGATGGATACGATACTATTTTAGATGATACAGTGACCTTGTCAGTCGGACAGAGACAGCTCTTAACCATTGCTCGTGCCCTTATCAAAGATGCACCACTCTTGAT
>NZ_CP040231.1:0-132500 GCF_006228325.1 Streptococcus sp. 1643 | reverse complement strand
TCCTAGTTGTCTGTGCAACCCCACATCCTTTTCCACTTAACAATTATTTTGGGACCTTAGCTGGTGGTCTGGGCTGTTTCCCTTTCGACTACGGATCTTAGCACTCGCAGTCTGACTGCCGACCATAATTCATTGGCATTCGGAGTTTATCTGAGATTGGTAATCCGGGATGGACCCCTCACCCAAACAGTGCTCTACCTCCAAGAATCTCTAATGTCGACGCTAGCCCTAAAGCTATTTCGGAGAGAACCAGCTATCTCCAAGTTCGTTTGGAATTTCTCCGCTACCCACAAGTCATCCAAGCACTTTTCAACGTGCCCTGGTTCGGTCCTCCAGTGCGTCTTACCGCACCTTCAACCTGCTCATGGGTAGGTCACATGGTTTCGGGTCTACGACATGATACTAATGCGCCCTATTCAGACTCGGTTTCCCTGCGGCTCCGTCTCTTCAACTTAACCTCGCATCATATCGTAACTCGCCGGTTCATTCTACAAAAGGCACGCTCTCACCCATTAACGGGCTCGAACTTGTTGTAGGCACACGGTTTCAGGTTCTATTTCACTCCCCTCCCGGGGTGCTTTTCACCTTTCCCTCACGGTACTGGTTCACTATCGGTCACTAGGGAGTATTTAGGGTTGGGAGATGGTCCTCCCAGATTCCGACGGGATTTCACGTGTCCCGCCGTACTCAGGATACTGCTAGGTACAAAGACTATTTTAAATACGAGGCTATTACTCTCTTTGGCTGATCTTCCCAAATCATTCTTCTATAATCTTTGAGTCCACATTGCAGTCCTACAACCCCGAAGAGTAAACTCTTCGGTTTGCCCTCCTGCCGTTTCGCTCGCCGCTACTAAGGCAATCGCTTTTGCTTTCTCTTCCTGCAGCTACTTAGATGTTTCAGTTCACTGCGTCTTCCTCCTCACATCCTTAACAGATGCGGGTAACAGGTAGTACCTGTTGGGTTCCCCCATTCGGAAATCCCTGGATCATCGCTTACTTACAGCTACCCAAGGCATATCGTCGTTTGTCACGTCCTTCTTCGGCTCCTAGTGCCAAGGCATCCACCGTGCGCCCTTATTAACTTAACCTTATTTTTTGACCTTTCAGTCATAAACTCTTTTAATACTACAGCGTTTCGGTTTATTTTCTTGTTACTATTTGATATAGATATTCAATTTTCAATGTGCATTACTTGGTGATCTCTCACCAATGGAGCCTAGCGGGATCGAACCGCTGACCTCCTGCGTGCAAAGCAGGCGCTCTCCCAGCTGAGCTAAGGCCCCACAAGACCTCTCAAGACTAAACAAGACCAATGTGCAGTTCCTTATCCTTAGAAAGGAGGTGATCCAGCCGCACCTTCCGATACGGCTACCTTGTTACGACTTCACCCCAATCATCTATCCCACCTTAGGCGGCTGGCTCCTAAAAGGTTACCTCACCGACTTCGGGTGTTACAAACTCTCGTGGTGTGACGGGCGGTGTGTACAAGGCCCGGGAACGTATTCACCGCGGCGTGCTGATCCGCGATTACTAGCGATTCCGACTTCATGTAGGCGAGTTGCAGCCTACAATCCGAACTGAGACTGGCTTTAAGAGATTAGCTTGCCGTCACCGGCTTGCGACTCGTTGTACCAGCCATTGTAGCACGTGTGTAGCCCAGGTCATAAGGGGCATGATGATTTGACGTCATCCCCACCTTCCTCCGGTTTATTACCGGCAGTCTCGCTAGAGTGCCCAACTGAATGATGGCAACTAACAATAGGGGTTGCGCTCGTTGCGGGACTTAACCCAACATCTCACGACACGAGCTGACGACAACCATGCACCACCTGTCACCTCTGTCCCGAAGGAAAACTCTATCTCTAGAGCGGTCAGAGGGATGTCAAGACCTGGTAAGGTTCTTCGCGTTGCTTCGAATTAAACCACATGCTCCACCGCTTGTGCGGGCCCCCGTCAATTCCTTTGAGTTTCAACCTTGCGGTCGTACTCCCCAGGCGGAGTGCTTAATGCGTTAGCTGCGGCACTAAACCCCGGAAAGGGTCTAACACCTAGCACTCATCGTTTACGGCGTGGACTACCAGGGTATCTAATCCTGTTTGCTCCCCACGCTTTCGAGCCTCAGCGTCAGTTACAAGCCAGAGAGCCGCTTTCGCCACCGGTGTTCCTCCATATATCTACGCATTTCACCGCTACACATGGAATTCCACTCTCCCCTCTTGCACTCAAGTTAAACAGTTTCCAAAGCGTACTATGGTTAAGCCACAGCCTTTAACTTCAGACTTATCTAACCGCCTGCGCTCGCTTTACGCCCAATAAATCCGGACAACGCTCGGGACCTACGTATTACCGCGGCTGCTGGCACGTAGTTAGCCGTCCCTTTCTGGTAAGATACCGTCACAGTGTGAACTTTCCACTCTCACACTCGTTCTTCTCTTACAACAGAGCTTTACGATCCGAAAACCTTCTTCACTCACGCGGCGTTGCTCGGTCAGACTTCCGTCCATTGCCGAAGATTCCCTACTGCTGCCTCCCGTAGGAGTCTGGGCCGTGTCTCAGTCCCAGTGTGGCCGATCACCCTCTCAGGTCGGCTATGTATCGTCGCCTTGGTGAGCCGTTACCTCACCAACTAGCTAATACAACGCAGGTCCATCTGGTAGTGATGCAATTGCACCTTTTAAGCAAATGTCATGCAACATCTACTCTTATGCGGTATTAGCTATCGTTTCCAATAGTTATCCCCCGCTACCAGGCAGGTTACCTACGCGTTACTCACCCGTTCGCAACTCATCCAGAGAAGCAAGCTCCTCCTTCAGCGTTCTACTTGCATGTATTAGGCACGCCGCCAGCGTTCGTCCTGAGCCAGGATCAAACTCTCATTAAAAGTTTGAGTTCTCACTCATTTCTGTCACTGACAGATTTATTGTTTTTTTCATTGTTCAGTACTATAACTTCAGTTATAGTGCCCTGCACATTGGTTCGTCTTGTTCAGTTTTCAAAGGTCTTTGTCACTCATTCTCTCTCGAGCGACAACTATATTAGTATATCACAGCTACCTGCCTCTGTCAACAGATTTTTTAAACTTTTTTCAAGTTTTTTTAGCCGCAATACACCATAGTCCGTACGGGATTCGAACCCGTGTTACCGCCGTGAAAAGGCGGTGTCTTAACCCCTTGACCAACGGACCTTGAGCTTTTCAACTCTTTCTATTATACCTACTTTTTTACCTTTGTCAAGGACTTTTTTCCCTCTTTACCGAAATTCTGAAAAGATTAGGGAAAAGAGCCAGTTAAACTGACTCCCTTTATTTATCTTGCCAATTAGTTGCACGTTCCTCTCCCCACCAGTAAGGGATCAATTCGGCAACCTTAATTGTTTTTCTTGTTTCGTAGTTCATCATGAACTCTGCTTCTTTATTTTCAGCATTCAATTCTAAGAGAAATTCTCTGCAAGCGCCACAGGGCATACCTGATTCTTCGCCGTAAGGAGGTTTATCTCGAAAGGCGAGGATTTTCTTAACTTTGGTCTGTCCTGAAAATTGATACATATTGAAGAGAGCCGCTCGTTCTGCACAGAGATGAAAAACGCCACAAGTGCCCTCCATACAAAATCCTGTGAAGATCTGACCATCTTCTGCTTCTACTGCAGCAACAACATGGTTAGCATAAACAAAGTCAGAAACTTCATGAGGATTGTATAAGGCTCGTGCTTCTTTATACATCTTTTCCCATGTATCCATCGGAAGTCCTTTTTATTTAGAAATCTCTTTCAGCATGTTTTCAATATGCTGGATTGACTTTTCACGTCCGAGTAAGAAAATGGTGTCTGGTAATTCTGGTCCATGCATTTCACCTGAAACGGCAATACGAATCGGCATGAAGAGGTTTTTCCCTTTGATACCTGTTTCTTTTTGAACTGCTTTGATTTGTGGGAAGATGTTTTCTGTCACAAATTCTTCATCTGTCATTGCTTCTAGTTTCGCTTTGAAGGCTTCCAGAACAACCGGAACGGTTTCTCCTGCCATGACCTCGCGCTCAGCGTCTGTCAGCTCTGGGAAATCTGAGAAGAAAAGATCTGTCAATGGAACGATTTCATCCACTGACTTCATTTGTGGTTTGTAGAGTTCTACCATTTTTTCAGATTTATCAGTCAAACGCCCTGCTTCTTCTAAGTATGGTTTAGCCATTTCAAAGATTGTCGCAAGATCAGCTCTCTTGATGTAGTCGTTGCTCATCCAGTCTAGTTTCTTCTGATCAAAGGCAGCTGGTGACTTGCTGAGACGATTTTCATCAAAGAGTTTAATCAATTCCTCACGAGAGAAAATTTCATCTTCGCCACCTGGATTCCAACCAAGAAGAGCGATAAAGTTAAAGACAGCTTCTGGAAGATAGCCTTTCTTACGGTAATCTTCGATAAATTGAAGGGTATTTGTATCGCGTTTAGACAATTTTTTACCCGTTTCAGAGTTGATGATCAAAGTCATGTGACCGAACTCTGGAGCTTCCCAACCAAGAGCTTCATAGACCATGAGCTGTTTTGGGGTGTTGGCAATGTGGTCATCACCGCGGATAACGTGAGAAATCTGCATATCGTGGTCATCAATAACAACAGCAAAGTTGTAAGTTGGGTAGCCATCTTTCTTTTGGATAACCCAGTCACCACCGATGTTGCCACCTTCAAACTCGATATCACCTTTGACCATGTCATGCCATTTGTAGATACCAGACTCATTAACAGCCAAACGGACAGTTGGGATGATACCAGCTGCTTCACGTTCTGCGATGTAAGCTACTTTTTCTTCTTCGCTCATGCCAAGATATTCATTGATGTAACGTGGTGTTTCACCTGCTGCTTCTTGACGTTCGCGCTCAGCCGCCAACTCTTCTTCTGTAACGTAAGATTTGTAGGCTTTTCCTTCAGCTAGCAATTGGTCGATGTATCTTTGATAGAGTTCCAAACGCTCTGATTGGCGGTAATTTTCATGAGTTTCTGGGCTTTCATCCCAATCCATGCCCAACCAGCGAAGATTTTCAAGTTGTGAGCGTTCTCCATCCTCAACATGGCGTTTACGGTCAGTATCTTCGATACGAATGATAAAAGTTCCACCATGATGGCGTGCGTAAAGGTAGTTAAACAATGCTGTACGGGCATTTCCGATGTGTAGGAGTCCTGTTGGACTTGGTGCGTAGCGTACGCGGATATCTTTTGACATAGTTTCTCCTATAAAGTCTCTAGGCGTCTGCCTTTTTGCTTTCTATATTATATCACAAGTCTCGCCTGAGTCCAATGTCTACGAATAAAGAGAGTAAAAAAGAGTGGACAAGCCACTCTTTTCTTCTATTATAGACGTGCGTTAAGCTCTTTGCTCAATTCTTCAAATCCTGGTTTTCCAAGAAGGGCAAACATGTTACGTTTGTAGGCTTCAACACCTGGTTGGTCAAATGGGTTTATGGCATTCAAGTAACCTGAAAGGGCGATAGCCAATTCGAAGAAGTAGATAGTGTAACCAAGAGTGAAGGCATCTTGCTCTGGAAGAGTTACGTACATGTTTGGCACATCACCGTCAGTGTGGGCAAGAAGAACACCGTCAGTTGCTTTTTTGTTTACAAAGTCAACGTCTTTTCCTTGAAGGTAACCAAGTCCGTCAAGGTCTTCTTCCAAAGTTGGAATGATCACGTTCTTACGTGGTTTGTCAACACGGACAACTGTTTCAAACATGATACGAGTTCCTTCTTGGATAAATTGACCCAATGAGTGCAAATCAGTTGAGAAGTTTGCTGAAGTTGGGTAAATACCTTTTTGGTCTTTCCCTTCTGACTCACCAGCCAATTGTTTCCACCATTCTGAGAAGTATTGAAGTGATGGTTCGTAGTTTACCAAGATTTCAGTAGCGTAGCCTTTACGGTAAAGGATGTTACGAACTGCTGCGTATTGGTAAGCTTCATTTTCTGAAAGTTTATCTGAAGTGTAGTCTTTACGAGCTGCATTCGCACCTTCCATAAGGGCTTTGATGTCTGCACCTGATGCTGCGATTGGAAGCAATCCAACTGCTGTCAATACTGAGAAGCGTCCACCGATATCATCTGGAACCACAAATGTTTCCCAACCGTTGGCATCTGCTTCAACCTTAACAGCACCTTTTTGGCGGTCAGTTGTGGCATAGATACGTTTGTTAGCTTCTTCTTGACCGTATTTCTTAACCAAGAGTTCTTTGAAGACACGGAAAGCAATAGCTGGTTCAGTTGTTGTTCCTGATTTAGAAATCACGTTTACTGAGAAGTCTTTGTCAGCTACGTACTCTACCAAGTCAGCAAGGTAAGTAGATGAGATTGAGTTTCCAGCGTAAAGGATTTGTGGAGCTTTGCGTTCTTCTTTTGTTTGCAAGTTTGCAAAGTGGTGGTTCAAGAAGTCGATGGCTGCTTTGGCACCAAGGTAAGATCCACCGATACCGATTACAACCAAAACATCGCTGTCTGATTTGATTTGCTCAGCAGCTTTCAAGATGCGGTCGAATTCTTCGCGGTCATAATTTTCAGGAAGGTCCAACCAACCCAAAAAGTCGCTACCAGCACCAGTTCCTTTACGGATCAATTCGTCTGCAGCTGTTACTTGTGCTTGCATGTATTCCACTTCATGTGGGGCAACAAATTTGTCTAAAACTTTTGAATAATCAAATTTAATATGTGACATGATAATCCTCCAAAATTTCTTCTTTTCTATCATAACGCTTACCTTCGATTTTTTCAAGCTTTTTTATTGAATTTGCCCAATTTTTATCAGAATTCAAACGTTTGCGTAAATTTGCTAAAATATAAAAAATCTGAAAGGACGAATAAAAACGGCTAGAGATTCTAACCGTTACAATTCATTTAATAAATACTCAAATAGTTCTAAATTGCCGTCTTCTTCATTGACCAGAAACTCTGGGTGCCACTGCAAGCCGATAATGCGATGCTCATCAATAGACTCAATCGCTTCGATGGTCTGATCTCTTGGATCAATAGCAGTCACACGGAAATTAGGCGCCAGGTCTTTGATACTTTGACGATGGACTGAGTTGACCTGACTTTCTTTGCCAAACAACTTAGCCACCACGCTTCCTTCTACTGTCTCAATAGAATGAGATGTTCCAAAAGGCAAGCCTTGCCAGTGACCTTCAATTTCTTGGTGGAGAGTGCCGCCAAAAGCAACATTGACCAGCTGAACCCCACGACAGATTGCCATAATTGGTTTATTCTGACGGAGCGCTTCTTTCAAGAGAGCTAGTTCAAACTCATCGCGTACAAGGTTGTAATCATCGCTCTCAATGGTCTTTTTCTCTCCATAAAACTGAGGATGGACATTTTGCCCACCTGTCAAGATGAGTTTGTCAATCATTTCCACATAATCGCGCACAATGGACTCATCCCCTACAGGAATTACTAAAGGGAGACCACCGACTTGACGAATGCTCTCTGCAAATTTACAGGATACAGATGAGTGAATGTTTTTCCCTTCTGCATCTACAGGACATAGATTTGCAGCAACTCCTACAACCGTTCTAGCCATGATGTGTCTCCTTTCGATTTTCTTGCGACAGTCTTATCTTATCACTCCACCCCTTTCCTGTCTAATATGTTTTTTTAAAGACCGTGATAAGTATTTTTTATGGACAAGAAAAAGCTGCCCAACGAGGACAACTTCTTTCTTATTCGAAGACAAATTGATTGTGATATAGTTCCGAGTAGAAACCGCCGAGTTTGAGCAACTCGTGATGATTTCCACGTTCAATAACCTCTCCATCTTTGAGGACAATAATCTGATCGGCATTGAGGATGGTCTTGAGACGATGGGCAATGACAAAACTGGTTCGTCCTGCTACAACTGCCTCCATAGCATGCTGGATTTTGCTTTCTGTTACGGTATCCACATTGGAAGTCGCTTCATCTAGGATTAGGACTTGAGGATCTGTCATCAAGGTCCGAGCGATGGAAATCAATTGTTTCTGCCCAGTCGAGAAGATATTTTGCTCATCATCAATAAGGGTATCATACTTATCAGGCAAGCTTTCGATATAATCATGAATATGAGTTGCCTTGGCAGCTGCTTCGACCATTTCCTGACTGGCATCTGGCACACCAAAGCGGATATTGTCTCGGATCGTTCCACTAAACAAGACCGAATCCTGCAAGACAATCCCGACCTTGCTCCGCAGGCTGTCCAAGTCGTAGTCACGGATGTCTTTGCCATCAAAGCAAATGCTGCCTGCATCCACATCGTAGAAACGATTGATGAGGTTCATGATGGTCGTTTTCCCTGAGCCAGTCGGACCGACAACTGCTATCATCTGCCCCTTAGGAGCTGAAATGCTAACATCTTTTAAAATCGGCTTGTCTGGCACATAAGAGAAATCAATGTGACTGATTTCAACGCCTTCTCGCAATTCCGTAAAGGCAGGCGCATTTTGCGGACGAATCTCTTCTTCTGCATCGAACATTTCTTGGATACGATCTGCCCCAGTAAAGGCCAACTGGAGGCTCCCCCAACTCGCAGCCACCTGGATAATCGGCTGGTAGTACTGCTGAGAAAATTGAGTAAACATGACAATCAAACCTAGGGCTGTCGTTGTTTCGATACTTGGATCGTTCAGCAAGACAGCCGAACCTGCAAAAATGACGATGGCCGTATTGACCAAGCTCATCCCATTCATAACAGGAAAGAGGATGCCTGAGAACATTCTCCCCTTAAAGGTTGCCTTGCGCACGCGCTCATTTTGCTCCACAAAGCCTGCTACGATGTCGTCTTGAATTCCTTGTACGATAACAGCTTTCTGCCCTGAAATACTTTCGTCCATGTAGGCGTTGAGTTTCCCTACCTCTTTTTGCTGGAGATTAGTGTATTTGCGGGCCATTTTCACGATGAAAACCAACATGAGAAAGGCTACTGGAGTACTGGCTACTGTTATCAGGGCGAGCGTCACATTTCTTGAAAACATGACAAAAATCAAACCGATGTAAAGAGCAATATTGCTCATGACCTGAACTAGGCTTTCATTGAAGGCTTGAAGGATGTTGTCCAAGTCACTCGTGAAGCGAGAAAGGATATCGCCATCCTGATGGCGGTCAAAGAAAGAAACCGTCAGACGAGAAAGTTTGCCAAAGAGACCCTTACGCATCTCATTTGTTGACTCAGCAATCACACGGGTCATCAAGGTCATGTAAATCAAACTAGATACCACTAAGGCGAGGACAACCAGAGCTAAATTCAGCATCAGAGTTGACAAACTCTGCCAGGCTAGGTCGGAAGTTCCATTTTGATAAGCCAGAACTAGGTTAGCGAGCTCCGTCACTGCTTGACCTGAAAAAACTGGAAAGAGGGCTTGGGCAATCGTCGCAACTGCAACCATCAGAATCACAATGACAAAGGAGAGCTTGTAAACTTTAAAATAATTCCAGAAAAATCGAACGGTTTTCATTTTATTCCTCCTTTCCCTTTTGTGTTTCGTAGATTTCGCGGTAGACGGCATTGTTAGCTACCAAGTCTGCATGCCGTCCTTCTCCAATCAAACGCCCTTGATCCAAGACCAAAATCTTGTCCGCATGGACGACTGAACTGATCTTTTGAGCGATGATAATGGTTGTTGTCCCTTTCAAATCTTTATTCAAAGCTTCCTGCACGAGTCTTTCTGACTTGGCATCTAGGGCCGAAGTCGAATCGTCAAAAATCAGGATACGGGGATCGCTGACAATCCCACGGGCAATCGACATCCGTTGTTTTTGTCCACCAGAAAAGTTGGTGCCACGTTCTTCGACCTGACTCTCAAATTTGTTTTCCATGCGTCCGATAAATTCGCTGGCTTGGGCGATTCGTGCTGCACGTTCCATTTCTGACACGCTGGCATTTCCTTTTCCTTGACGAAGATTATCTGCAATGGTCCCGCTAAAGAGAATAGCACGTTGCAAGACGATGGAAACTGTTTTACGCAAGGTTCCCTCGCTGACGTCTCGAATATCCTTGCCACCAATCTTGATAGATCCCTCCTGTGGATCAAAAAGTCGTGGAATTAACTGTGCTAGAGTGGACTTCCCTGCTCCAGTAGCCCCAACCACACCGACCATCTGACCAGGCGCAATTTCAAAGGTTACATTCTTCAGCATAGGCTCATCGTCATTAGGATAGGTGAAGGTCACATTTTCAAAAGAGAGACTTCCTTCTAACTCTTCATCCGGGAGATCTTTAAAGGTCATTGCTGGCTCGGTATCTAGAATCTCGCGGATACGACGCAAGGAAATCATGGCACGGCTGACAGAATTTCCTAAAAATCCAACCATGATAATGGTAAAGATAATCTGGCTGAGATAGTTGACAAAGGAAGCAATCGAGCCCACAACAGATGGATCTGACTGAGCCATACCAGCCACCAACCAGATAGAGAGGAAGACTGCCCCATAGCCGACTAGCATCATAACAGGTTCTATAACTGAGAAGGCATAACCAATATAAAGATTTTGGCCGAGAAGTTCATCTGAAACCTCGGTAAATTTGTCAAATTGTGCTTTTTCTTGTACAAAGGATTTGACCACGCGCACACCACGTAGATTTTCCTTGGCGATAGCATTGATCCGTTCAAGAAGGGTTTGAAACTTAGCAAATCGTGGCCCCATCATCCCCATCATGATGGCTGTTAGTGCAAAGATTAGGAGCACCATGAGGACAATCACCCACCAAAGCGATGGAAGAGTGTGGACCGCCAAGATAAAGGAACCGATAAAGAGAAGAGGGAGACGGAAAAGAATTTGAAAAGCCATCATCACCACATTCTGAATTTGGTTGATATCATTGGTCATACGGACGACAAGATTACCCGCATTAAACTGCTCGATATTGGCATAAGAAAAAGTCTGGATCTTGCGAAAAGCGTCTTCCCGAAGGTCCGAAGACACTCCTTGAGCAATATAGGCTGCAAGCGTTACATTGACCCCACCTGCAACCAGACCAACTAGGGCTACCCCTATCAACCAAGCGCCAATACTATAAATAGCCTCATGTTGACCGGCCAACAAAGCCTCTAACACCTCTTGCAAATAGCGCGGTTGCAAGAGCGAGCTCGCAACCATCAAGCCTGTCATCATTAGGGATGCCAAGGCCTGCCATTTATAGGTTTTTATTTTTTTAATGAGCATATTTCCTCC
The DNA here is from genome assembly GCF_006228325.1 of Streptococcus sp. 1643. Classification (NCBI taxonomy): domain Bacteria; kingdom Bacillati; phylum Bacillota; class Bacilli; order Lactobacillales; family Streptococcaceae; genus Streptococcus; species Streptococcus sp. 1643. The sequence continues at coordinate 121,330 of NZ_CP040231.1, read as the reverse complement.
TAATAAAATAGATAAAGGGAGCGACATCCTGCGTCAGCTCCTTCTCATTCGTTCATATTGATGCTATTCTAGCAAAAAAGAGGCATCTTGTCAAAGAAGTCTCCTTATTATAAATTAGTACGCTTTCATCTACAGGTGATGCATGAAAAGGCTTTTTATGGTAAAATGAAAGGAAGAACTCTTACAAGGAGGAAAAGATGAAGAAACAAACCATCGCTGTCTTGGGTCCTGGTTCTTGGGGAACTGCCCTTTCGCAGGTCCTAAACGACAATGGACACGAGGTTCGAATTTGGGGAAATATTTCTGACCAAATTGATGAAATCAATAACCAACATACAAACAAACGCTACTTCAAAGATATCCTACTCGACGAAAAAATTAAAGCCTATCATGACTTAGAAGAAACACTAAAGGATGTGGATGCTGTTTTATTTGTAGTCCCAACAAAAGTAACGAGACTGGTTGCCCAACAAGTAGCAAAGGTGCTTGATCACAAGGTTGTCATCATGCATGCCTCCAAAGGATTGGAACCAGATAGCCACAAACGTCTATCAACTATTCTTGAAGAGGAAATTCCAGTCGATCTCCGTAGTGAAGTCGTCGTTGTTTCAGGACCTAGCCACGCTGAGGAAACTATTGTGCGAGATATTACCTTGATCACTGCAGCCTCTAAAGACCTCGAAACTGCCCAGTACGTCCAAAATCTCTTTAGCAATCACTACTTCCGTCTCTATACTAATACGGATGTTATCGGAGTTGAAACCGCTGGTGCTCTCAAAAACATCATCGCAGTTGGTGCAGGCGCATTACATGGTCTAGGATTTGGCGACAATGCCAAGGCGGCTATCATTGCCCGTGGCTTGGCTGAAATCACCCGTCTAGGGGTCGCTCTTGGAGCTAACCCTCTGACTTATAGCGGGCTTTCTGGAGTTGGGGATTTGATCGTAACGGGGACATCTGTCCACTCTCGTAACTGGAGGGCAGGTGATGCTCTCGGTCGTGGAGAATCCCTCGCAGACATCGAAGCAAACATGGGCATGGTTATCGAAGGAATCTCAACAACTCGAGCGGCTTACGAGCTAGCTCAGGAATTGGGTGTCTACATGCCAATCACACAGGCCATCTACCGAGTTATCTATGAAGGTGTCAACATCAAAGAAGCAATCACTGACATCATGAGCAATGAATTTAAAGCAGAAAACGAATGGTCATAGACCTTTATAGAAAGGAACATTATGAAACAACAAGTCAGAAAAGCAGTCATCCCTGCCGCTGGATTGGGAACTCGTTTCCTCCCAGCAACTAAGGCCTTGGCCAAGGAAATGTTGCCAATCGTAGACAAGCCAACTATCCAGTTTATCGTTGAAGAAGCCCTCAAGTCTGGAATCGAAGACATCTTGGTTGTTACGGGTAAGTCAAAACGTTCTATCGAGGACCACTTCGATTCAAACTTCGAATTGGAATACAACCTCAAAGAAAAAGGGAAAACAGATCTTCTGAAGCTAGTTGATGAGACAACCGGCATGCGCCTGCATTTTATCCGTCAAACACATCCACGTGGTCTCGGAGATGCTGTCTTGCAAGCCAAAGCTTTCGTTGGAAATGAACCTTTTGTCGTTATGCTTGGTGATGACTTGATGGATATCACAGACGAAAAGGCTGTTCCACTTACCAAACAACTCATGGATGACTACGAGCGTACCCACGCGTCTACTATCGCTGTCATGCCAGTCCCTCATGACGAAGTATCTGCTTATGGGGTTATTGCTCCGCAAGGCGAAGGAAAAGACGGTCTTTACAGTGTTGAAACCTTCGTTGAAAAACCTGCACCAGAGGATGCTCCTAGCGACCTTGCTATCATCGGACGTTACCTTCTCACACCAGAAATTTTCCAAATCCTCGAAAACCAAGCTCCAGGTGCAGGAAATGAAATTCAGCTGACAGATGCAATCGACACCCTCAATAAAACACAACGTGTATTTGCTCGTGAGTTCAAGGGGGCTCGTTACGATGTTGGAGACAAGTTTGGCTTTATGAAAACCTCCATCGACTACGCTCTCAAACATCCACAAGTCAAAGACGACTTGAAAGACTATCTCATCCAACTTGGGAAAGAGCTAGCTGAGGGGGAATAGAAGAAAAACAAGGCTCTTAAAGAAGGGCTTTGTTTTTGTGTTGAAGTTTGCAATAAAAAAGCCATCTTTGCAGATGACTTATTAGCAACCGAGTCGGTGCTCGCTTTTTCAAGTTGTGCACGGACAAAGCCTTATTTTAACTTGCTGTGTTGTTTCGAATGGTTCCAAAACTTTTTTGTATGATATAACAGAATATTTTAAAAATGAAGGGGGTTTCTATGGAGATTGATGTGTTTTTTGATTATTATTTAAAATCACTTAGGTTTTATTTTGGTGATAGGTGTAAGGATATTGGATTTATAAAGTTTTTCAAAGATGAAAACAATAGTTTTATTGCCATAGAGGATTATGTTTTAGAAGCATTAGTAATATTGTCAAATATTTTGAGTAAGGAGAGGATTGTGTTTTCTTGTGGATTTATTCATAGCAAGGGGGTAGTTACTGGAGTAGAAGTATGCATGAATGTATTAGAGTTAGAAAGATTAAATAATTTGTATAAGATATAGTTTTGGAGAATATTAAAAAACATTAGGTAAACTGTCTATGTAGGATGTGCGGAGTTGATAGTATCAATATTTCCTAGTTATAGAGCTGTGTTGTTTCGAATGGTTCCAATCTACACAAAAAGCTACTCATTTTTGAGTAGCTTTTTAACTATCCCCCCTACACATAGCTCATTCCCTTATAGCATAGGAAAACGGCTAGTGCGATATAAAGTACAGTTGCTCCGATTCGCTGGCTGGTACTGTACATCCTTCTCTCCCATTTGACTGGGAAGATGACTGCTAGAAAGGCCCCTCCTACTGCGCCACCGATATGCCCAGATAGGCTGATTCCTGGAATCAGAACACTTCCGATAATATTTATCACGAAAAGTGTCAGATAGGATTGCCCCAACTGCTGAATATAGGGGTTGCGAGTTGCGTAACGCAAGACGATAATCGCAGCAAATAGCCCGTATAGGGAAGTGGAGGCCCCTGCTGCTAGGACTTTTGGTGTGAAAGCAAAAACAAAGAGATTGCCCATCATTCCTGATAAGAGATAGAGAAAGAAGAACTGCTTAGAGCCGAAAATTTCCTCCACCTGTCGTCCAAGAAAGTAGAGTGAAATCATATTGACAATAAAATGCTCCCATCCGATATGCACAAATATGGCTGAAAAAAGGCGCCAAATCTGCTCAGGGAATAGGCGAATGATCGGTCCATACATGGCTCCAAACTGAAGCAGGGTATCTGCTCGTTCAAAATTTAAACCTGTAAGAACCAACATCAAGAGAAATACCAATGCTGTCACTAGGAGGAAGAAACTAGTCACAGGATAACGTTTATCAAAGATTTCCTTCATAGATTAGCACCGCCTGTACGGGAATATCATGGTTTTCCAAGTTAAACTCCTGAACCTGACAAGGGTAGATTGTACTCATCGTATGCCCAGCAAAATGTTCCAGATAGCGATCGTAGTATCCTCCACCATATCCGATCCGATAGCCCCCTGTTGTAAAAGCCAAGCCCGGAACATGGATTAAGTCAATCTGAGACGGATCCACAACTTCCAAGTCTCCTTTCGGTTCCAGTAAACCAAAGGAAGTTTTTACCAACTGCTGCGGATGATAGACCACAAACTCCATGCGCCCCTTGGGATAGGTTTTGGGTATCAAAACCTTCTTGCCGTCCTTCAGCGCCTGCTCAATCAGTCCCTGCGTTTGAAACTCATGCGGAAAAGAGAGGTAGGTTGCGATGACCTTGGCTTCTTGGTAAACAGGATGATTCAAAAATCGTTCTGTTAAGGCTTGATCCATAGCAATTTTTTGCTTTTGAGGAACAGCCTTCATTTCTTGCAAAATTTTCTTGCGTAGTTCTGCTTTCATAGACAATTCCTCTACTCTGCTGCCTTCTTTTTCAAGAAACTAGAGACCGCATCTACCCCAATGGCTAAGGCTTCTTCCTTAGGACTCATCTGAGGGTGATGAAGGGCGTAGGGACTATCGATACCTAGCCAGAACATAACGCCATCTACCTTCGAAAGGAGATAACCAAAGTCCTCACCAGTCATAGCAGGCTCGATATCAATCAACTCGATTCCGTCTTTCTCTTCAAAGAAGTCCATCAGTTCACGCGCCAAGGCTGGATTGTTCTCCACAGGCAGGTAGCCCCCTTGCTTGAGTTCTACTTCGACTTCCATATCAAAGGCTGCTGCAACCCCTTCTGCGACTGTCTTGACTCTTTTTTGTACCAAGAGGCTCATGTCCTGAGTCAAGGCGCGAATGGTTCCATGCAAAAAGGCTGTGTCTGTAATGACATTGTTGGTTGTTCCAGCTTGGAAAAGGCCAAAGGTCACCACCGCTCCCTCGATGGGATTGACATTGCGACTGACAACTGACTGCACCTGGGTTACAAAGTAACTAGCAGCCACCAAGGCGTCATTGGCTTCATGCGGAAAAGCTGCGTGTCCTCCTTTTCCTTTGAAACGAACCTTCACCTCACAAGTCCCTGCAAAGAGTGTATGAGTGTTGGTCGCAATCTGTCCGACCTTCAGATCCGGACGAACATGGAGACCATAAAATTGGTCTGGCAACCAATTTCCAAAAGCACCATCCTCATACATGAGCATCCCACCAGCTTCATTTTCTTCAGCAGGCTGAAATAGGAAGAGCAAATTATTCTTGGGTTGTTCCTCCAGGGCGCGTTCGAGACAGCCCAAGGCAATAGTCATATGAAAATCGTGTCCACAGGCATGCATGCGACCTTGGTGCTGAGAGGCAAAAGGCAGTCCGGTTTGTTCGACGATAGGCAGGCCATCAATGTCTGTTCGCCAACCAATGGTTCGTTCCGGCTGACTTCCCTGCAAATAAACCAGAATACCTGTCCGCCAAGTACGAATTTGAACAAAATCCTTGCCCGCAGTCAATTTCTCAATCACATCCAGCAAATAAGCCTGAGTCTTGAACTCTTCCAAGCCAATCTCTGGAATCTGGTGTAAATCTCGTCTAGTCTGAATCAAATCTAACATCTATCTGTCCTCCTATATAGCAGAAAGAGGCTGGAAAAAGGGTTCCGCCTCTTTTTTACTTTTACAATTACAAGGTACGAAGCGCATCCTCTAGCGCTGTTTTTTGTTGGGTTTGGGCATCAATTTCTTTGATGATACGAGCTGGAACACCTGCCACTACCACGTTTTCTGGAACATCTTGGGTAACAATAGCTCCTGCTGCAACAACTGAACCACTGCCGATTTGGACCCCTTCGATCACCACTGCATTAGCACCGATAAGAACATTATCTCCGACACGGACTGGTTCAGCACTAGCTGGCTCAATCACACCTGCCAAAACTGCACCTGCACCAACGTGGCTGTTTTTTCCAACAATAGCGCGACCACCAAGGATGGCACCCATGTCAATCATGGTTCCTGCACCAATTTCAGCACCGATATTGATAACTGCTCCCATCATGATAACAGCATTGTCACCAATTTCCACCTGGTCACGGATAATCGCACCTGGCTCGATACGAGCGTTGATCGCACGTTTGTCTAGCAAAGGAACTGCAGAATTACGAGCATCTTGCTCGACAACATAGTCTTGATTTTCTACTAAACCTTCAAGAAGCGGAGCCACGTCCTTCCAGTCTCCGAATAAAACATTTCCTAGTTTGACAACAGAGCTAGGCACAGCAGATGCGAGTTGCCCCTCAAAGGTTACTTTGACACTGGTTTTCTTTTCAGCATTGGCGATAAATTGGATAATTTCTTGAGCGTTCATTTTTGTAGCAGTCATAGGTGCCTCCTGGTTCGTTATAATGATACCTATTCTACCAAAAAAGGCTTCAAATTTGAAGCCTCAACTATCAAATAATCATCTTTACCTGGCTTGTTTTGCTTCTTCTACAGATAAGAAAATCATCGGAACGATAATCAACACCATAGCCAAGGCCAAAAAACCATCCATGACCAATCCCAGAAAAAGAACACTTAATAAAGCTGAAGAAAGCGGTTCGCTAGCACTCACCACCGATACAACCAGCGGGGAAACGAGGGACACGGCCTTCATAGATAGGAAGAAGGCAAAAGCAGTACCAAACACGGCAATCGTCAGACAAATCAACACACTTACCAGATCCACTTGAAAACTTATCTGATAAATAGGGTAGAGGAAATTACTAAAGAGTCCTGCCAGAATCATCCCCCAACCAACAGTCGGAACAAATCCGTAGCGCCGTGCAAAACGCTGGGGAAGGATAACATTAAACATGACCCCTACTGCACTGAGCAAACCTGTCACTAGAGCCAAAGGTGTCATGGACAACTGGGATAGATCCCCTTTTGTAGCCATCAAAAAAACACCTAGCATGGCAATCAAAACATAGAACACAGCTGTAATAGAAGCCTTCTTCTGGTAAATGATTCGATTGTAAAACAGGATAAAAACTGGGCTGATAAATTGCAAAATGGTCGCCGTCGTCGCATTCGAATACTCAACACAGAGATAAAAGAAAAACTGCACAGAAAAAATACCTAGAATAGCATAGGCTAAAAAAGGTAGATAATTTTTCTTATCACGCCAGATATCCAACAAGCGGCTACGCAACTGAAAAGCAGATAAACCTAAAACCAAACTCCCCGCCACTAGTAAACGCATAGAAGTAATCCATCCAGAAGATACTGGATAATGAGTGAAAAAATACTCTCCTAAAATCCCACAAATCCCCCAGATTAGGCCTGAGAGTAGCGAGTATACTGTTCCCTTAACAATCTTTTTCTGATAATGATTCATATTATTATTGTAACACGAAACCAACAAAGAAAAAAGTAGCAACAAGGAGAAATTACTAACCTTGCTACTACTCTTTCTTAACGATTAAATAGACGTGAACGTCCTGTAGAACCACTTTGAGTATTTCCACTCGAACTTGAACTTCCAGAGCTACTGCTTGAACTTGAGCCACTGCTTGAACTTGAGCTACTGTTTGAGCTTGGAGGAGTCACTGCCGGAATGCTCCCTAGAATATTCTTCCACGCGTTCAGATAATCTGCATCGCTTCCTCCAATAGCAAAGCGATAGGTGGTCACCGGGGCACCTTCTTTAGTCGCCCAGTAGCTCGTTACTGTTGATCCAGAAACTTCTATTTCTTTTCCATTGATAGAAACCTTGCCCGGTTTTTGCCCTGTAGATCGGAGAACTTGTGACTTGGTCACACTTGAATCCAGGTTAAAACGCTCATTCCCCCATATTCCAGGTTCAGCTTGTTGGATAGCATTGACCAAGTGGGCCATATAGTTGGCATTACGGTAGTGGCCTGCTCCTTTGGCTAGTGGTCGGTTGTCGTCGTGACCTAACCAGCCACCCAAAGTCAAGCGAGGTGTAGAAAGCATGAGCCACATATTTTCATCTTCATTGGTCGTACCAGTTTTTCCGATCCAGTCAGCACGAGCTAGGGATGGATTGATAGTCGTCAAGTCGGTCTGGAAGCTAGAAGTAATCCGAGATGAAATGACGTCACGGAGCAGACTTTGCATGATGGTTGCTGTCGCTTTTGAATAAACCTGCACAGGCTCATCCTTATGCTCATAGACCACTCGACCATCCGTTGACTCGATCTTAGCGATCATATGTTTCTTATGGTAAACTCCATTGTTGGCCAGAGTTTGATACCCGTTGGTATGCTGGGCAACTGTAACGTCAATCCCCCCACCCATCGGTAAACTTTCAATACCATATTCTGGGATTTCGTAACCCATTTTTTCCATATAGCCTTTGACATCAACACCCTTCTCTCGAAGCGTACGATACGTCCAGTAGGCTGGGATATTCCATGAGTAGTTAAGGGCTTCTCCCAATGTCATCATGCCCGTACCAGGACTATTGACATACATGATGGGATTCCCATTTGAGAAGTTGGTAGGATAGTTTGACAAGATACTTGCACTTCCCATCAAACCTTGGTCAATAGCGATACCATAGGCCAATATAGGTTTTGTAGTTGAAGCTGGAGAACGCTTGGTATCGATAGCGTGATTGTTCTGATTTTCTTGATAATTACGGCCACCAACAAATCCAAGGATAGCTCCCGTTTGGTTGTCCATGAGGACATTCCCCACCTCAGGCTGGCCTGTCGAATCATCTAGCAAATAGCCGTAGGTCGCAACCGCATTTTGCATCGCAGCATGAACATTTTTATTGATAGTTGTCGTAATCTTATATCCACCATTTTCAATTTCCTTAGTGGCTAAATCACGATAGGATTTCTGAATGGACTCATTCTTTAATTCTTGCGCAGAGACATTATCTCGTTGGACGAGGTAGTCGTACATGCGGTCAGTAGCTTCTGCCAAGGTTGCATAGTAGAGATAGTCGCGCGAAGTACCACTGACGCTACCTGATGGTAGAAAGTCTTGCTTGAAGTCATAATCCTTGTACTTGTCGTAATCTTCCTGACTCAGAGCTCCTGTCCGATACATATTGTAGAGGACATCCTTGGCACGCTTAATTCCCAAAGCCATATCCTCATCGCTCTTCATACTGCCGTCAGATTCATAAGGAGAATAACTAATAGGACTCTGTGGCAATCCTGCGATAAAGGCTGCTTGAGGGACCGTTAAATCCGAAGCATTGACCCCAAAGATTCCTTCTGCAGCCTGCTGGGCACCTGCAATATTTTGACCTTTATGATTGCGACCAAAAGGAGCAATGTTAAGGTAGGTTGTCAAAATCTCATCCTTACCCATGGCCCGTTCTAAAGCTAGAGCATCAATAATCTCTTTAGCCTTACGAGCCAGAGTTGGAGCATCCCCCACCACTTGCTGCTTGATGACCTGCTGAGTCAAGGTCGAACCACCACTAGATGAGCCTAGACCGACAAAGGTTCCCAAGGTCGCACGAATAACGGCCTTAGGCACAACTCCCTTGTGCTCATTGAAATGCTCGTCCTCTGTCGCAACAATAGCTTTCTTAAGGTTATCTGAGATAGCATCTGAAGCGACTGAAGTGCGCAATAAATCGCCCTCGATCGAGGCAATGGTACTGCCGTCAGAATAAGTGATTTCTGAGATGGAAGCAATATCCTTCACTTGCTTGACCAACTCTTCTGCTTGAGGCACCTGAGCCTTGTCAAATAGAGCAACTCCATAACCCATAGCTACACCAGCGCCAAACAGTCCACCGATAAAACCTAAGATAAAGAGAGTATTAAAAACTATTTTAAACCCACTCAAAACCTTAGCAAAAATAGACCCTGCCTTTCTAACGTTGTCAGAAGAGGTCCCCTTTTTACTGGTTTTCTTATTAGCTAGTTTTTCTGCTAGTCTTTTCTTCCATTTTGCAATTCGTTGCATTAGCTGCTGGAAAAAATGCAGCATTTTTGTTTTTAATTCATTAATTCTTTCTTTCATGAATGTCCTCGCTTTCTCTATTATACCATAAAAGGGAAACTTTCAATAAAATAGCCACTTTCTTCCCTATTCCACTAGGCTATTAATCAAGTTTGTGATACAATAGGTAGAAACAATATTTTATAAAGGAGAAAAGACACATGCACATTTTTGATGAGCTAAAAGAGCGTGGTTTGATTTTTCAAACGACTGATGAAGAAGCTTTGCGCAAAGCCCTAGAAGAAGGTCAAGTTTCTTATTATACTGGCTACGATCCAACTGCTGACAGCCTTCACCTAGGCCACCTTGTCGCAATCTTGACAAGTCGTCGTTTGCAACTAGCAGGTCACAAACCTTATGCGCTCGTTGGCGGTGCTACAGGTCTCATCGGAGATCCGTCCTTCAAAGATGCTGAGCGTAGTCTCCAAACAAAAGACACAGTAGAGGGCTGGGTCAAGTCTATCCAAGGACAACTTTCTCGTTTTCTTGACTTTGAAAATGGTGAAAATAAAGCTGTCATGGTCAACAACTACGACTGGTTTGGCAGCATCAGCTTCATTGATTTCCTCCGTGATATCGGAAAATACTTCACTGTCAACTACATGATGAGCAAGGAATCTGTGAAAAAACGGATCGAAACAGGGATTTCTTATACTGAGTTTGCCTACCAAATCATGCAAGGGTATGACTTCTACGTCCTTAACCAAGAGCACAACGTAACGCTACAAATCGGTGGTTCTGACCAGTGGGGAAATATGACAGCTGGTACCGAATTGCTTCGTCGTAAGGCTGACAAGACTGGTCACGTTATCACTGTGCCACTCATCACAGACGCAACTGGTAAGAAATTTGGTAAATCAGAAGGAAACGCAGTCTGGCTCAATCCTGAAAAGACTTCCCCATACGAAATGTACCAATTCTGGATGAACGTCATGGATGCAGACGCTGTTCGCTTCTTGAAGATCTTTACCTTCTTGTCACTTGATGAGATTGAAGACATCCGTAAACAATTTGAAGCGGCTCCACACGAACGCTTGGCTCAGAAAGTCTTGGCTCGTGAAGTCGTAACACTTGTTCACGGCGAAGAAGCCTACAAGGAAGCCCTTAACATCACAGAGCAACTCTTTGCCGGAAACATCAAAAACCTTTCTGTTAAAGAACTCAAACAAGGACTCCGTGGCGTGCCAAACTACCAAGTACAAGCAGATGAAAATCACAATATCGTGGAACTCCTCGTGTCATCTGGTGTGGTGAATTCCAAACGCCAAGCCCGTGAAGATGTCCAAAATGGAGCCATCTACGTCAACGGCGACCGTATCCAAGACCTTGACTATGTCTTGAGTGACGCAGATAAGTTAGAAAATGAACTCACTGTTATCCGCCGCGGAAAGAAGAAATACTTTGTTCTTACATACTAAAAAAGCAGACTGGAGGCATTTGCCATCCAGTCCTTTTTTTGCTAGACTAAAACTATGAATACAAACCTCAAACCAAAACTCCAACGCTTTGCTACTGCTAGCTCCTTTGCCTGCCCTATCTGCCAAGAAAATCTGGCCTTGGTAGAAACCAGTCTCAAGTGTAGCAATCGCCATTCTTTTGACTTGGCAAAATTCGGCTATGTCAATCTGGCTCCTCAAATCAAGCAATCTGCCAACTACGACAAGGAAAACTTTCAAAACCGCCAAGAAATCCTAGAAGCTGGCTTTTATCAGACTATCTTAGAAACCATCTCAGACCTGCTTGCAAGACTAGAAACTGCCAAAACTATCTTGGATATCGGTTGTGGCGAAGGCTTCTACTCTCGTAAACTCCAAGAAAGTCATCCTGACAAGACCTTCTATGCCTTTGATATTTCAAAAGATTCCGTTCAAATCGCTGCCAAGAGCGAACCCAACTGGGCGGTCAACTGGTTTGTCGGTGACCTAGCTCGCCTTCCTATAAAAGACGCTAGCATGGATATCCTGCTTGATATCTTTTCCCCTGCCAACTATGGTGAATTTCGCCGCGTTTTATCCAAAGACGGTATTTTAATCAAGGTCATCCCAACTGAAAATCACCTCAAAGAAATCCGTCAAATGGTGCAGGACCAGCTGACAAAGAAGGACTATTCTAATCAAGATATCAAAGAACATTTCCAGGAACACTTCAGCATCCAATCTAGCCAAATAGCTTCCCTAACAAAGCATATCACAGCAGAGCAACGCCAAGCCCTGCTTGCCATGACACCCTTACTCTTTCACGTTGATCATACCAATATTGACTGGAGTCAGTTGACTGAGATTACCATCGAAGCAGAGATTTTGGTTGGGAAAGCACTGTAAATTAGTTTAAATATGAAAAAACGCATCTATTAAAGCTGCGTTTTTGTTTAATCTTAGTTCAAGTGCCAGATATCTTCGTTGTACTGAGCGATTGTACGGTCAGATGAGAAGAATCCTGCTTTGGCAATGTTAACGATGACTTTATCCAACCATGCGTCACGGTCTTCGTAGTCAGCAAGCATTTGCTCTTTGACTTTGATGTAGTCTTCCAAGTCAAGGAGAGTCATGAACCAGTCTTTGTTGATCAATTCGTTGTAAAGACGTTCCAAGCGTTCTTTCTTACCTACTGCAAGAACAGCATCGCTCACGATGAAGTCAACCAATGGTTTGATAGCTTCACGAGCATAGAATTCGCTTGATTTGTAAGCTGCTTTTGCGTAAAGGTCGATAACGGTTTCTGAATCTTCACCAAAGATGTAGATATTTTCGTCGCCAACCAATTCAGCGATTTCCACGTTAGCTCCGTCCATAGTACCAAGAGTCAAGGCTCCGTTCAACATGAATTTCATGTTACCAGTACCTGAAGCTTCTTTAGAAGCAAGTGAGATTTGTTCTGAGATGTCACATGCTGGGATCAAGAAGCTTGCTGCAGTAACGTTGTAGTTTTCAACCATTACGACTTGCAAGTGTGGAGCTACAGCTGGATCGTTAGCAATCACTTCTGACAAGCAGAGGATCAAGTGAATGATGTCTTGAGCGATTGTGTAGGCAGGTGCTGCTTTACCACCAAAGAAGACTGTGATTGGACGAGCAGGGATGTTACCAGCCTTGATATCAAGGTATTTGTGGATAACATACAAAGCGTTCATTTGTTGGCGTTTGTACTCATGAAGACGTTTGATTTGGATATCAAAGATAGAGTTTGTATTGATTTCCACACCTTGGTGCTCTTTCAAGTGACGAGCCAATTTACGTTTGTTGTGAGCCTTGATGCTTTCCAATTTTTCTTTGACAGCAGCCTTGTCTTCGTATGACAAGAGTTTTTCAAGCTCATCTGCTTCATGATGCCAACCATGTCCAAGAATCTCATCCAAGTAGTGAGACAAGCTTGGGTTAGCATGCATGAGCCAACGACGGAATGTGATACCGTTTGTTTTGTTGTTGAATTTTTCTGGGTAGATGTCGTAGAAAGCTTTCAACTCTGAGTTCTTCAAGATTTCAGTGTGAAGAGCTGCAACCCCGTTTACACTGTATCCGTAGTGGATATCCATGTGAGCCATGTGAACACGTCCGCTCTCATCGATGATTTGAACAGCTGGGTCTTTGTATTCTGCCTTCACACGACGGTCCAATTCTTCGATGATTGGTACCAAGTGAGGAACCACTTCTTCTAAGAATTCAAGAGGCCATTTTTCAAGGGCTTCAGCAAGGATTGTGTGGTTAGTGTAGGCAGTCATGCTACGAACGATAGAGATTGCTTCATCAAGTTCGATACCACGCGCAGTCAAAAGACGGATCAATTCAGGAATCACCATTGATGGGTGAGTATCATTGATTTGTACAACTGCGTAGTCCGCAAGGTCATGCAAGTTGCTTCCTTTTTCGATCGCTTCGTCAATGATCAATTGCGCACCGTTTGAAACCATGAAGTATTGTTGGAAGATACGGAGCAATTCACCTTGCTTGTCGCTATCGTCTGGGTAAAGGAAGAGAGTCAAGTTGCGAGCGATATCTGTCTTGTCAAAGTTGATACCATCTTGGATGATTGAAGAATCAACTGAATCCAAGTCAAACAAACGCAAGCGGTTTTTAGTAGCTGTCTTGTAACCAGGTACATCGATATCATAAAGAGTAGATGTCAATGTGAAGTGTGCAAATGGCACTTGGTAGCTACGGCTTGAACGAACCAACCAGTTTTGGTCAGTCAACCAAGCATTAGGAATAGTTTCTTGTTGGTTGTTTTTAAGAACTTGTTGGAAAAGACCAAAGTGGTAGTTCAAACCAACACCGTCACCATTCAAACCAAGTGTAGCGATTGAGTCGATAAAGCAGGCTGCCAAACGTCCCAAACCACCGTTACCAAGTGATGGTTCCAATTCTACTTCTTCGATTTCGATCAACTCTTTGCCTGCATCAGCAAGTTCTTTTTTAACTTCGTCATAAAGACCAAGGTTAATCAAGTTGTTTGACAAGAGTTTACCAATCAAGAACTCAGCTGAGATATAGTAAACTTTCTTCTTACCAGTGTTCACTGGTTTTTGGCTGCTAGCAAGCTTGCTGTAGTTAAGAAGAGCAAGGTAAAGCTCTTCATTGCTACATTCTGCAATGGTTTTATTGTAACGTTTTTGTACAAATTCGTTTAATGGTAACATGTTTATGTGTCTCCTGATATTGTCTTATTTCTTTAATTCTACCAAATTTTCATTAATTCGGCGATAAATTGTAGTCAAGTCAAGCAAAGTTTCTTCAACAGCTGGTGTGAGTTGGTCTGCTGTCATACGCCATGACCAGTTTCCACCAAGAGTAGATGGGAAGTTCATACGAGCTGACTCATCTAGTTCTAGCAAGTCTTGCATGGTTGCAATAGCCATGAAGCTAACGGATGAAAATACTGTGCGAAGCATTGCGTGTGGCACTGTTTCGTACTCTTTACGGTTCGTGTAACGAGCCATATATTCACGAGTTGGATCGTCGATCTCATTACGGTACCAACCAAGGACTGTATTGTTATCGTGTGTTCCTGTGTACATAACAGAGTTGGCAGGTGCCAAGTGTGGGCTATCGATACTTTCATCTTCTGGGTTGAAGGCGAATTGAAGAATCTTCATTCCTGGGAAGCCAGTGCGTTCACGCAACTCAATGACTTCATCTGTCATGAAACCAAGGTCTTCTGCGATGATGTTTAGCTCACCAAGCTCTTCCTTAACGGCTGCGAAGAGTTTGTACCCTGGACCTTTCACCCATTTACCAGGTGCTGCTGTATCGGAACCAGCAGGAATTTCCCAGTAAGATTCGAAACCGCGGAAGTGGTCGATACGAACGATATCGTAGATCTTGAAGCTTTCGCGCAAGCGTTCAATCCACCATTTGTAACCGTCTTTGTCCATTGCTTCCCAGTCATAGATTGGGTTCCCCCAAAGCTGACCAGTGGCAGAAAACTCATCTGGTGGGCATCCTGCGATGCAAGTTGCTTTACCATTGGCATCTGTCTTGAAGAGATGTGGATTTGCCCACATGTCGCTTGAATCTTCCGCTACATAGATAGGCATGTCCCCAACGATTTCGATGTGGTTGTCGTTAGCGTAAGCTTTCAATTTCAACCATTGTTGGAAGAAGAAGTATTGAGTCACACGGTGGTAAACCAACTTGTCTGCCAATTTCTCACGGTAGCTTTCAAGCGCTGAAGTTTTACGAGCACGAGCGTCTGCATCTGGCCATTCTGTCCAAGCAAGATTGTCAAAATGCTCTTTAATCGCCATATATTCTGCGAAGAGTTCAAGCCATGATTGGTTGTCTTTAGCAAACTTCTCAAAATCTTTGACATCACCCTCTTCCAAGAAACGTTTAACTGCTTTTTCTAAAAGCGGACGACGTGCATAATAAATCTTCGCATAATCAACTTCAGATGCATCGCTACCAAAGTCAACACCTTCAAGGTCACTAGCTTCGAGCAAGCCTTGCTCTACCAAGATATCAAGGTCGATAAAATGCGTATTTCCAGCAAAGGCCGAGAATGATTGGTATGGAGAATCTCCATAGCTTGTTGTCCCAAGAGGGAGAATTTGCCAGTAACGTTGCTTCGTACGAACCAAGAAATCGACGAAATCATAGGCAGTTTGGCCAAATGATCCAATCCCGTATGCTCCTGGTAGAGAAGAGATGTGCATCAACACACCACTTTGACGTTTTTTCATAATAGCACCTCATGTGTTTGTTATAAAACGTTGCGCAATCAAGGCGCAAACGTTTGCGTTAAGTTAAGTATAGCGTATTTTGAACACAAATGCAAGCGTTTTTAAAAAATTTTTTTGAATTATTTTAATCAAACAAAACTTGTTCCCACTGATATTTTATGAAATAAGCGAAAAAAATTTTAAAGATTTTCTGATTTAAGATAATTTATTCCCAATATCTGCTCTATTTTCTGAAAAATCGAGCAAAATTTACGCAATCGTTTCCCTAATATATTTTCCATTCAAGAAAAACAAACATTTTAAGTTCTTTCCTATATAAAGGCTTTAACAAATGTTTGAAACCTTAAAATTTTTTTAAAAAACTTTTTAAAAAAGCTTGCAACCGTTTTCTATTTGTGCTATACTAGGCTCATAAAAGAAAACGTTTGCGTTTTCTAAATAAATTATACTGTTATTCTTTAGGAGGAATACACTATGTCATCTAAATTCATGAAGAGCGCTGCTGTGCTCGGAACTGCTACTCTTGCTAGCTTACTTTTGGTAGCTTGCGGAAGCAAAACTGCTGATAAAGCAGCTGATGCTAGCTCATCTGAAGCAAAAGAAATCACTTTCTACGTTGAAGACCAATACAAAGCCTACGCTGAAAAAGTTGCTGCAGCTTATGAAAAAGAATCAGGTACAAAAGTTAACATCAAATCAGGTGACCAACTTGGTGGACTTGACAAACTTTCTCTTGACAACCAATCAGGTCAAGCTGCTGACGTTATGATGGCACCATACGACCGCGTAGGTAGCCTTGGTACTGACGGACAACTTTCAGAAGTTACTTTGAGCGACGGCGCTAAAACAGATGATAAGACTAAATCTCTTGTAACAGCTGCTGACGGTAAAGTTTACGGTGCTCCTGCCGTTATTGAGTCACTTGTTATGTACTACAACAAAGACTTGCTAAAAGAAGCTCCAAAAACTTTTGCTGAATTAGAAGAACTTGCTAAAGACAGCAAATACGCTTTCGCTGGTGAAGATGGCAAAACTACTGCATTCCTAGCTGACTGGACAAACTTCTACTACGCATACGGACTTCTTGCTGGTAACGGTGGTTACGTATTCGGACAAAACGGTAAAGACGCTAAAGACATCGGTCTTGCAAACGACGGTTCTATCACTGGTGTCAACTACGCTAAATCTTGGTACGAAAAATGGCCTAAAGGGATGCAAGATACTGAAGGTGCTGCAAACTTGATCCAAACTCAATTCCAAGAAGGTAAAACAGCTGCTATCATCGACGGTCCTTGGAAAGCTCAAGCATTCAAAGATGCTAAAGTAAACTACGGTGTTGCTACTATTCCAACTCTTCCAAATGGTAAAGAATACACACCATTCGGTGGTGGTAAAGCTTGGATCATCCCATCAAGCACTAAGAACCTTGAAGCTGCACAAAAATTTGTAGACTTCCTTGTTTCAACTGAACAACAAAAAGCATTCTACGATGCAACTAACGAAATCCCAGCTAACACTGAAGCTCGTTCATACGCTGAAGGTAAAAACGATGAGTTGACAACAGCTGTTATCAAACAGTTCAAGAACGCTCAACCAATGCCAAACATTTCTCAAATGTCAGCTGTTTGGGATCCAGCTAAAACAATGCTCTTTGACGCTGTAAGTGGTAAAAAAGATGCTAAGACAGCTGCTAACGATGCTGTAACATTGATCAAAGAAACAATCAAACAAAAATTTGGTGAATAATTGAATTCGTTACAAGGGGGGGGAGAATACAAATCCCCCTTTGATTTTATAAATTTACGAATGATTGCAGTTGCCTATCTAGTGATTGGAGACAAACTTCAATCTCGTATCCTATGAAAGGAGTATTCATGGAAAACCAACAACCTAGCAAAGCAGCCTTGCTTTCAGTGATTCCTGGGTTAGGACAGATTTACAATAAACAAAAGGCCAAAGGTTTTATCTTCCTTGGTGTAACTATCGTATTTGTTCTTTATTTCCTAGCACTTGCAGCCCCTGAATTGCACAATTTGATTACTCTTGGTGACAAGCCAGGTCGTGATAATTCCCTCTTTATGCTGATTCGTGGTGCCTTCCATTTAATCTTTGTAGTCGTTTATGTGCTCTTTTATTTCTCAAATATTAAAGATGCACATACAATCGCAAAACGTATTAACAATGGAATTCCTGTCCCACGTACTTTTAAAGATATGATCAAAGGTATTTATGAGAATGGTTTCCCTTACCTCTTGATCATCCCATCTTACGTCGCTATGACATTTGCGATTATCTTCCCAGTTATCGTAACCTTGATGATTGCCTTTACCAACTATGACTTCCAACACTTGCCACCAAACAAATTGTTGGACTGGGTTGGTTTGACTAACTTTACAAACATCTGGAGCTTAAGTACCTTCCGTTCAGCCTTCGGTGCGGTTCTTTCTTGGACCATCATCTGGGCCTTGTCTGCTTCTACTTTGCAGATTGTGATTGGTATCTTCACAGCAATCATTGCTAACCAACCATTTATCAAAGGAAAACGTATCTTTGGTGTTATTTTCCTTCTTCCTTGGGCTGTTCCAGCCTTCATCACTATCTTGACATTCTCAAACATGTTTAACGATAGTGTTGGTGCCATCAATACGCAAGTCTTGCCTCTTTTGTCTAAGGTTCTTCCTTTCCTTGATGGTGCTCTTATCCCTTGGAAAACAGACCCAACTTGGACGAAGATTGCCTTGATTATGATGCAAGGTTGGCTAGGATTCCCATACATCTACGTTTTGACTTTGGGTATCTTGCAGTCAATCCCTAACGACCTCTACGAAGCGGCTTACATCGATGGTGCCAATGCTTGGCAAAAATTCCGCAACATCACTTTCCCTATGATTTTGGCTGTTGCAGCTCCAACATTGATCAGCCAATACACCTTCAACTTTAACAACTTCTCTATCATGTACCTCTTCAACGGCGGAGGTCCTGGTAGCGTTGGTGGTGGAGCCGGTTCAACTGATATCTTGATCTCATGGATTTATCGCTTGACAACAGGTACATCTCCTCAATACTCTATGGCGGCAGCTGTTACCTTGATCATCTCTATCATTGTCATCTCTATCTCTATGATCGCATTCAAGAAACTACACGCATTTGATATGGAGGACGTCTAAGATGAATAACTCAATCAAACTCAAACGTAGACTGACTCAAACCCTCACTTACCTCTACTTGATTGGTCTTTCAATCGTGATTATCTATCCACTTTTGATTACTATTATGTCAGCCTTCAAGACTGGTAACGTCGTAGCTTTTAAACTAGATGCTAACGTCGACTTTAGCTTTGCCAACTTCCAAGGGCTCTTCACTGAAACCTTGTACGGCACTTGGTATCTCAATACCTTGATTATCGCCTTGATTACAATGGCTGTTCAAACAAGTATCATCGTACTTGCTGGTTATGCCTACAGCCGTTACAACTTCTTGGCTCGTAAACAAAGTTTGGTCTTCTTCTTGATTATCCAAATGGTGCCAACTATGGCCGCTTTGACAGCCTTCTTCGTTATGGCCCTTATGTTGAATGCCCTTAACCAAAGCTGGTTCCTCATCTTCCTATATGTCGGTGGTGGTATCCCGATGAATGCTTGGTTGATGAAAGGCTACTTCGACACAGTACCGATGTCTCTTGATGAATCAGCAAAACTAGATGGTGCAGGACACTTCCGTCGCTTCTGGCAAATTGTTCTCCCACTCGTTCGCCCAATGGTTGCAGTACAAGCGCTCTGGGCCTTCATGGGACCTTTCGGAGACTATATCCTCTCTAGTTTCTTGCTTCGTGAGAAAGAATACTTTACAGTTGCCGTTGGTCTACAGACCTTTGTCAGCAATGTGAAAAACTTGAAGATTGCCTACTTCTCAGCAGGTGCTATCCTCATCGCCCTTCCAATCTGTATTCTCTTCTTCTTCCTACAAAAGAACTTTGTTTCAGGACTTACAAGTGGTGGCGACAAGGGATAATTTATCCCCGCCACCCTTTTTCATTTTATACTCTTCGAAAATCAAATTCAAACCACGTCAGCTTCGCCTTGCCGTAGATATATGTAACTGACTTCGTCAGTCTTATCTACAACCTCAAAGCAGTGCTTTGAGCAACCTGCGGCTAGCTTCCTAGTTTGCTCTTTGATTTTCATTGAGTATTAGAGCTTGTGACTATAAAACTATTCTTGAAGCAAGCAATTTATCTCCTAGACTTGAAATAAAGCACATTTCTCTATATAATAATACTCATATAGAAAACACTTTTAGAAAGATGCCTATGCTTCCATATCCATTCTCGTATTTCTCTAGTATCTGGGGATTTCGCAAACCCCTATCAAAACGTTTCGGCCTCAACTGGTTTCAGCTTCTCTTTACGAGCATTTTCCTCATCAGTTTGTCTATGGTTCCGATCGCCATTCAAAACAGCTCACAGGAAACGTATCCACTGGATACCTTTATCGATAATGTCTACACTCCACTGACAGATGAAGCCATCATGGACTTGTCAGAGAATGCACAAATCGTTGATGGAAAGCTGAACTACTCAGGTACGAAGAATCAGCAGCCTTCTCTTTTGATTGGCCCGAGCCAAAGCAAGGAATTGCCAAAGGACTTGCAACTTCATTTTGATACGGAAGAACTCGTCATCAGCAAGGAAAGTAAGGAACTGACTCGCATTCGCTACCACGCGATTCAAACGGAGAGTTTCCAGAGTAAGGAAGATCTAACCCAAGCCATTTCTAAAGATTGGTACCAACAAAATCGGGTCTATATCAGTCTCTTTCTCGTTCTTGGTGCTAGCTTCCTCTTTGGATTGAATTTCTTCATTGTCTCTCTTGGAGCTAGTCTCCTCCTTTATATCACCAAAAAATCACGCCTCTTTTCATTTAGGAGCTTTAAAGAGTGCTACCATTTTATCTTGAACTGTTTAGGATTACCAACTTTGATTACGCTTATTTTGGGACTTTTTGGCCAAAATATGACAACCCTTATCACTGTACAAAACATTCTTTTTGTTCTTTATCTGGTCACCATCTTTTATAAAACACATTACCGCGATCCAGATTATCATAAATAGGAGATTTTTATGCCCGTTACGATTAAAGATGTGGCCAAGGCTGCAGGTGTCTCACCTTCAACTGTAACCCGCGTTATTCAAAACAAATCAACGATTAGTGATGAAACCAAAAAACGAGTTCGCAAGGCAATGAAAGAGCTCAACTACCATCCCAATCTCAATGCTCGTAGCTTGGTAAGTAGCTATACTCAAGTTATCGGCTTGGTGCTCCCTGACGACTCGGATGCCTTCTACCAAAATCCTTTCTTTCCATCTGTCCTACGAGGGATCGCCCAAGTCGCGTCTGAAAACCACTACGCTATTCAGATTGCAACGGGGAAAGATGAGAAAGAACGTCTCAATGCGATTTCTCAGATGGTTTATGGTAAACGTGTTGACGGTTTGATTTTCCTCTACGCCGAGGAAGAAGACCCTCTGGTCAAGCTAGTAGCCGATGAGCAATTCCCTTTCCTCATTCTCGGAAAATCAACTTCACCCTTTATCCCTCTTGTTGATAATGACAATGTACAGGCGGGCTTTGATGCGACAGAGTATTTCATCAAAAAAGGATGCAAACGAATTGCCTTTATCGGGGGTACAAAGCGACTCTTCGTAACCCAAGATCGTCTAACTGGCTATGAGTCCGCACTCAAACAACACCAACTTCCGATTGATACCAACTTAACCTACTTTGCGACCGAATTTCTAGAAGAAAAAGGGTATCAATTCAGCGAACTCCTGTTCAATCACGATCCACAGATTGACGCTATCATCACAACCGATAGTCTCCTTGCAGAAGGGGTTTGTGACTACATCAGTAAACACCAATTAAATGTTCCTGTCTTGAGTTTTGACTCTGTCAATCCTCGACTCGACCTAGTAGCCTATGTTGACATCAATAGTCTGGAACTTGGACGAACATCATTTGAAACGATTTTACAGATTATCAATGACGCGAAAAATAATAGACAGATTTGTTACCGTCAGTTGATTGCCCACAAAATCATCGAAAAATAAAAACCAGCTCCAGAGCTGGTTTTTTTAGTCATGATACTCAATGAAAATCAAAGAGCAAACTAGGAAGCTAGCCGCAGGTTGCTCAAAGCACTGCTTTGAGGTTGTAGATAAGACTGACGAAGTCAGTCACATAAATAATCCAAGGCGACGCTGACGTGGTTTGAAGAGATTTTCGAAGAGTATTAATTGTCTGTTTCTACGAATCGTCCTAGGATGTGGACATTTTCGGATACAGAGACAAAGGCTGTCGGATCAACCTGTTTCATGATGTGTTTAAAATCATTAAACTCTGCTCGTGTGATAACCGTAATCAAGACTGCTTTTCTCTCATGATTATAGGTTCCTTCTGCATCGTGGATCATAGTTGCTCCGCGGTGCAATTTTTTATGGATTTTTGCAATTACTTTATCAGGATTATTGGTCACAATCATGGCCTGCATGCGTTTTTGCTTGGTAAAGACCGCGTCTGTCACACGACTGGAGACAAAGATGGTAATCATGGAGTAGAGAGCGTATTTCCAACCAAAGGTCAAACCTGCTATCAGCATAATCGTCCCATTCACTAAGAAAGAAATACTACCGACATTTCTCCCTGTTTTCTTTCGAATGGTCAGACTAACGATATCTGTACCTCCGCTAGAAATATTGTTACGGAGCGCAAAACCAATCCCCAAGCCCATGACAACACCCCCAAAAAGGGCATTGATAATGGGATCCTCTGTCAAGGTCACAACTGGCACAAGCTGGATAAAGAGGGAACTCATGGATACTGTGATAAAGGTAAAGATTGTAAACTTATGCCCAATCTGATACCAAGCCAAAATCATCAACGGAAAATTGATAGCATAAAAGGTTAGCGATATCGGAATGTAAAAACCAAACCAGTGATTACTCAAGGCAGAGATAATCTGTGCCAGACCCGTCGCCCCACTGGAGTAAACGTGTCCTGGTTGAAAAAAGAAATTGACTGCTACTGCTGACAAAAAGCCATAAACCAGAGAGGCTGATATCTTCTCATCATATTTTTCCTTAGAGATGCTTTGTAAGACACGTAAAATTTTTATCTGATAAGCAAAGCGGCGCAGATAATAGCGCCACCGCTTAATTCGTTTTGCTTGTTTCATCTTCTTCTACTTGTAAGCTGAGTTCCTCTAGTTGTTTGAAAGCGACTGTTGAAGGAGCTTGTGTCATTGGGTCGGTTGCCTTGTTATTCTTAGGAAAGGCAATGACTTCACGGATATTTTCTTCTCCTGCTAAGAGCATCACAAAACGGTCAAGACCGATAGCCAAACCACCGTGTGGTGGGAAACCATAGTCCATGGCTTCAAGAAGGAAACCAAACTGGTCATTGGCTTCTTCAGCTGAGAAACCAAGAGCCTTGAACATGCGTTCTTGAAGGTCTTTTTGGTTGATACGAAGGCTACCACCACCAAGCTCATAACCGTTCAAGACGATATCATAAGCAATGGCACGAACCTTAGCCAAATCACCTTCTAATTCGTGAGCTGTTTCTTCCTGTGGAAGAGTGAACGGATGGTGGGCGCTCATGTAGCGACCTTCTTCTTCAGACCATTCAAACATTGGCCAGTCAACTACCCAAAGGAAGTTGAATTTATCGTTATCAATCAAGCCAAGCTCTTTGGCGATACGGCCACGAAGGGCGCCTAGTGTTGCATTGGCCACTTCAAGCGTATCCGCCACAAATAGAACCAAATCCTTATCTTCAAGACCAAGTGCTGCAGTCAATTCTGCTTGGATACCAGTTAAGAACTTGGCAACTGGTCCATTTAATTCTCCATCAACCACTTTGACCCAAGCAAGACCTTTGGCACCATATTGTTTGGCTACTTCAGTCATCTTGTCAATGTCTTTACGTGAGTAGTTGTCTGCAGCTCCTTTGACTACAATGGCTTTAACGGCAGGTGCTTCTGAAAAGACTTTGAAATCAACACCTCTAACCACTTCTGTCAAGTCCTGAAGCAACATATCAAAACGAGTATCAGGTTTGTCAGAACCGTAAAGAGCCATCGCGTCATCATACTTCATACGAGGAAATGGAAGAGTTACTTCGATGCCTTTTGTTTCCTTCATCACGCGCGCAATCAATCCTTCTGTAATATCTTGGATTTCTTGCTCACTAAGGAATGACGTTTCCAAGTCGACCTGGGTAAACTCAGGCTGACGGTCTCCACGCAAGTCTTCATCACGGAAACATTTGACGATTTGGTAATAGCGGTCGAAGCCAGCATTCATCAAGAGCTGTTTGGTGATTTGTGGGCTCTGAGGAAGAGCGTAGAAATGCCCTTTATTGACACGAGATGGCACCAAATAGTCACGCGCCCCTTCTGGCGTTGATTTAGAAAGGAATGGCGTCTCCACATCGATAAACTCCAACTCATCC
Organism: Streptococcus sp. 1643; assembly: GCF_006228325.1. Taxonomy (NCBI): domain Bacteria; kingdom Bacillati; phylum Bacillota; class Bacilli; order Lactobacillales; family Streptococcaceae; genus Streptococcus; species Streptococcus sp. 1643. The sequence goes on along the minus strand of NZ_CP040231.1, from coordinate 97,148 downwards.
AAGTAGTTACGGATAGAGTGGGTCACCTTAGCACGAAGCTTAAGGTTTTCTAGCATTTCTGGACGACGAAGGTCAAGGTAACGGTAACGCAAACGTGTATCGTCATTGGCCTCAATCCCATCTTTAATCTCAAAAGGTGTTGTTTTAGCTGTATTAAGCACAGTCAAAGCTGTCACATTCAACTCAACCGCACCAGTAGGCAATTTATCATTTGCCTGTTCACGCGCAGCGACTTGACCAGTCAGCTCAATGACAAATTCGCTACGAAGGCTTTCAGCTGTTGCCATAACCTCTGCAGATACTTTTTCAGGGTTGATAACCAACTGCATGATTCCTTCACGGTCACGAAGGTCGATAAAGATTAAACCACCCAAGTCACGACGACGGCCAACCCATCCTTTCAAAGTAATTTCTTGTCCGATGTGCTCCTCACGAACACGACCAGCATACATACTACGTTTCATGTTTTCTCTCCTCTTTTATTCTGTTACTATTTTACCATAAAAGCGCAGGCTCTTCATGAAAATCAGCAGAAAAGTTTGATTGTCTTTAGAAATCAAAACGAACAGACAAAAAATCCGATGAAAACGTCATCGGATTCTCTGATTATGATTCTTAACCTTTTTTACGCTTTTCAGCAATCTCAGCTGCCTTTTTAGGTAGAACAATCTCCGTCGCATAAGCTGTCGCAAAACGCAAGACACCTGCAATAGGCGCAAAGACAACCGCTAGATAGTTGTAAAAGAAGTCGCCTTTAAAGGCATAGGCAAGTGCCCCGATGATAAAGAAGAGAACGACCGCCTGTATCACTGCTAATAAAATTACTCGTTTCATGTGACCTCCTGACTCTATTATAGCATGAGTATCATCAAAAAGCCGATTAAATTATTCAAAGCGTGGAGAGAAATGCTGTAAAGAAGACCTTTTCGGTTCACATAAGCTAGACCCAAACTCAATCCCAGACTGGCATAAACTAAAAACTGTTGCAAAGTCCCTGGAAAATGAATCAAGGCAAAAAGCACACTCGATACGAGGAGAAACAGAGCTGTCTGTTTGCCGTTGTTCTGCTTAGGAAAGAGATAGCGCGCTAACATCCCTCTAAAGATGAGTTCTTCCGTCAGAGGAGCAAAGACCACTACCATAAAGAAACCAAATACAGGCTGAGCCACTGTCAGTTGAGATACGATTTGTTGATTGACTGACGGATCTTCTGGCAAAAAGAACTGGGCTGTAATCGCCACTAGCAAAACCAGAGTAGGCAACCAAATATAACGATTAAAAATCGTCGTCTGGATGCTAACCTTTTCTGTCTGATACCATCTGTAAACTCCATAAACATAGGCCCCTGACAGGACGATATAGAGTGGCAAGACTCCAAAGATCGAAGCCCCTAGTCCAAGAGCTGACAGCGCCGTACTCTGAACCAAACCATAGCCAAAGAAAAAGGATAGAACAGCTAGAAGAAACCAGCCAAGATTTTTAAGTAATTTCATAAAAGACTCCTATTTGAAATAACGTTTTACCATAGGTAATTGCATCACATTGATATAAATATGGATCGCTCCTACAAGCAAGAAGGCTAGTAACTGAATCTCTCCTGTCAGTAAGGAAAAGAGAACGATTAGAAAATAGAGAGTTGGCAGGACATACTGGTTTAATTGGAATAAAATTCGAAAACTCTGTTCTAAATTAGCCTTGCGCTCCCCTTCATCGTAGGAGTTTATATAGTCCAAGACATCTTTTGGTGTAGAGAAGAATTCCAAATCAAACTGACGAACGATCGCAATGGTCTTATAGAGATATTTTTGAGCACTGAAAATCATCACTAATGCCAAAAAAGAAAGAGATAAGGTTATATAGCTGATATTTAGTACAATTACTTCACTACCTGAGATGAAAAGAGCCAAAAAAATCGCTACGCCTGCACTATTAAAAGCAATAGTTCCAAACTCGAGATTACGATACATTTGTACATAATAGGTTTCATTCAGATCATCATCCATTTCCTCTTGATACAAGGAGTGAAATTTTCTGCTTTTCTTTAAGAAATCGAAAGTCAAAAACATACTAATGAAACCTAACAGTAAACAAATAGATGATATCCATGGAATCACGATTTTGACATCTAAAATGGTTCCATAGTTTTCGGTATAGGCCTTAAACATCCCTGCAAACATGCCCAAGAAGCCTCCCAAGATCAAAGCCATTAAAAATAACAATCCACGTTTCTTTTTCATATTCATCCTCTTTCTAAACTAATCCAACCAACCATTGACCAAAGGCTTTACCTGATTCAAAAATAGCTGTCAAGCCTTCTGTTCCAAGTGACACCAAAATCAAACAAACAGCAAGTAAGAGAATAGCTTGGTTTCTAGCTTTTTTTGCTCCATCCCCCAAGGGTTCATTGCCAAGCCAACCTGCTAGATAAGCATAGGCTGTAACTGTTAAAATACCAATCTCTGTAGAAGAGAGAAACAACAAAACTGTCACCAAACGAACGATATTGGCTTGAATGTTAAAATAATTTCCTAAACCTGCACAAACACCTGCAAGTGCTTTGTGTTCAGTATCGACTTGAAAACCCGCTGAAAACTCTTTCATAACTTTTCTCCTTTTACAATCTCTTTAAACTTTATCTTTCTCTCTACCCATCTAAAGACTAATAGTAAAACTATGTTAATCCAGAAGAGGTATTTACTTTCAACAATTGTAAACCAACCAAATAGGCTTCCAATCATAGCAAAGATATTTGCAATAAATACAAGAATACTAACGTAATAAATCACTTTATACTTGTTCATCACTCATCCTCCTCTAAGCGAAAGACCGACTCGACCGGCTCATGAAAGATCTGAGCAATCTTTAAAGCAATGACGATGGATGGCGTGTACTCATCCCGTTCTAGCAAACTGATGGTCTGCCTGGACACGCCAGCTAGTTTGGCCAGCTCAGTTTGATTCAGACCATCGCGAGCCCGAAGCTCTTTTAGACGATTTTTTAGCATGCCTTTTTTCTCCTTTGTTCTTTATCTTGATTTCATTGTAACATATCTTTTTATTTTTGACAATCATATTTGTCAAAAAGTTTAAGATTTTTGTCATTTTGCAAAAGAAAAAGGTCAGGAATGGTTCCTGACCAGTTTTTCTACTATTAAAATCCTAGTTTTTCAAAGATTTCTGAGAAGTTTTGGCTGATGGTCTCAAGTGACACTTGAACTTCTTCTCGAGTTTGGTTGTTCTTAACTGTCACTTGTCCGCTTTCGACTTCGCTCTCTCCGAGAGTGATGAGGGTCTTAGCAGCAAAGACATCGGCTGACTTGAACTGTGCTTTGAGTTTACGGTTGAGGTAGTCACGTTCTGCTTTGAATCCTTGTTGGCGAAGGACTTGTACCAATTCCAAGGCCTTAACATTTGCTTCTTCACCCAAGACTGCGATATAGACATCTAGGGCGTTTTCGATAGGGAGAGCCACACCTTGCTTTTCAAGGATGAGAAGCAGGCGCTCTACACCAAGTCCAAAACCAAACCCAGCAGTTTCAGGACCACCAAAGTAAGCAACCAAACCATCGTAACGACCACCCGCACAGACTGTCAAATCATTGCCCTCAATCTCAGTGATAAACTCGAAAATGGTGTGGTTATAGTAGTCCAGACCGCGCACCATATTGGTATCGATGATATAGTCTACACCCAGATTTTCTAACATCTGACGGACAGCATCAAAATGAGCTTGGCTTTCTTCATCAAGGAAGTCCAAGATAGACGGCGCATTCTCTACTGCCACCTTGTCTTCTTTTTCCTTAGAGTCCAAGACACGGAGAGGATTTTCCTCCAAACGACGTTGGCTATCCTTCGACAAGGTCTCCTTGAGCGGTGTCAAATAGTCAATCAAGGCTTGACGGTAAGCTGCACGGCTCTCAGGATTTCCAAGCGTATTGAGGTGCAATTTGACACCTTGGATGCCGATTTCTTTCAAGAAATGAGCCGCCATAGCGATGGTTTCCACATCGGTAGCTGGATTACTAGAGCCAAAGCACTCGACACCAATCTGGTAGAACTGGCGCAAACGACCTGCTTGTGGACGCTCATAACGGAACATAGGGCCCATGTAATAGAACTTACTTGGCTTTTGCACTTCTGGGGCGAAGAGTTTATTTTCCACATAAGAACGGACAACGGGCGCAGTTCCTTCTGGACGAAGAGTGATATGGCGGTCTCCCTTATCGTAAAAGTCGTACATTTCCTTGGTTACGATATCAGTTGTGTCCCCGACAGAACGGCTGATGACCTCGTAATGCTCAAAAATAGGCGTACGCACTTCCGCATAGTTATAGCGCTTGAAAATTTCACGGGCAAAGCCTTCAACGTACTGCCACTTGGCAGACTCAGCAGGTAAAATATCCTGCGTTCCTTTTGGTTTTTGTAATTTCATAGGGAATCCTCTTTAAACTTAATAGTCTTATTTTACCATAAATAGAGGGATTAAAACAGTATGAATAAAATTAGGATTCAAATATCATTTTTGAGATTAATAACTGTCAAAAGAATAGCTAGCAAGGAAAGACCAACAAATAGCATCCAAGTCAACTGTATATTCCATACAGCTATAAGTGAAAAACAAGCTGTTCCCACAGGTATGGATAAGGTAAACAATAAACCTAAAAAATTACTGGTACGAGCTAGAACATCTGGAGCTAGATTTTTCATGAGCATGGCACTAATCTTTGGTTGAACTTTACCAGACACATACAGAGTTGAATAGAGAAATAGTAAACCAAGTACGACTTGATTGAATACATTAGCTAGACCAATTAGACTGAGTCCTACGGTCGCCCACATCATCAATCTAGGCAAAGACTGCTTCCCAAAATAATCATTGCCCGTAAGGCTACTGATGATGATTGCTACTAAAACACAGAATTGATTGATAAATAGTGCCTCTGTGTAAGAAAAATTCAAGAGAGAATGGCTCAAAAAGAAGATGTTATAGATGCTTCCTAAAGCCCCACCTAAGGCATTAATAAGCAAGACAGCAAAGATCATGAAACCAAAGTTTTTCTGTCCACCTTTAAGAAAAACGAGACGTAAATTTCGGTAAATTGTTAGGAACTGGTCTTTGATAGAAAGCTTCTCATTTTTTAGGGTTTCACCATCAGCAGATGACATTGACAGACTCAATTTGGTTTTTCCTAAAAAGAGAATAAAGGCTGATACTAGGAAAAAGCAGGCATTGATTCCCGCAACAAGGGAAAAATTGTTGACCGATAGACCTAAGAGCCAAACTCCAAAAGCTTGACCACCAATAGCTGAAATATATGTGATAAACTGGGAAAAAGAATAAGCTTCCATCAGATCCTCTTCAGCTACTTTTTCCTTAACGAGAGGCATTCGCAAACCACCAGCAAAATCACTGATCACATCACTGATGACATTGATCAAACACAGGCTAGAAAAGGCAAAGAGACTAGCTTGCTGAACAACCAGGGCTGCCAGAAAAAATAAAACTGCCTGAAACAAACCGCTATAGACCATCCATTTGACCTTGTCCCTTGTGTAATCTGCCCGAATCCCTACAAAAACTGTAAAGAGAGTCGGAAGAATCATGACAATATTCGCCATAGCAACAGCAAAAGAGGCTTGTGGCAAGGTCGATGCATAAACGATAAATACCAGGTTAAAAATCGAAGCACCAAAGGCATTGAAGAAGCGCGACAAAGTCAAGAGTCGATAAGCTTGATTTCTAAACAATAGTTTCATAGGTAATCTCCCTTCTTGTTATAATCCCTATATGAAATATGACTATAGTATAGCACTTAGAGATTGAAAGGGAAAACTTTTGAATATATGCAACACACAAAATGAGCAAAGAAACGATAGAACTTTTGTAACGATCTGAGAGTAGTCAAAAGTTCTATCGCTTAAATTTTCAAATTTTTTTCTTAGTTTGCAGATATTCAACAATCGGTTGTATTTCTGTAGTATTCAGCAGATTTGTTACAACCAAGCATCTCAAAAATATGGACAGCATCTTCCATCTTTTTCTGACCTTCCTTGACTCTACCTTGCTTGCTATCAAGAAGACCTTCAGCCCACAAATAGACAATTCGGAAATAGGTCTCATTTTCCTTGTAGAAATGCTCTTTGATGACACGTTTAAAATAAGAGGCATTGGTAAATTCTTCACACTCAATGCTGGCTAAAAAACCATTCAATAGCATAGTATGAAAAAGGTTTCGATTACTAGACATTTCCATTAGAAAATCGGATTTGCGGACCATTTCTCGTACATATCTAGTAAAAAGAGAAACAGACAAGAACGAAGAACTGACTGAGAACAAATTGAGTTCATAGATTCCCCAAATCTCAGTAGAAAACAAGTAGTCATGAAGGACTTTCCCTTCCTCTGCCGTTAACTCAACCATTTCATCCATACTCTTCATATAAGACTTGATAATGATGGCATTTAGAATATGTTTCTGTTTGTTTTGAGAATGGGCATGCTTTTGATACTCCTTGCGATATAAGTCCTCAAGAGGTGCTATATTCTTTAAATCCAAAACATCTGTGATTTCTTTTCTCAACTCCGAATCTGTATCATACTGAAAACCTCTCGCCAGAAAGAGGATTTCCTCTACACTAGCAGATATATTTTCTAGGGCAAATAGAAACTTTTCCACCGAAAGCTCACTCTGACCTGTTTCAAATCGGGACAACATAGACGGAGAAAATTGTCCCCCAGTTGCTTGTCTCAGCGAGATATTTCTTGACTCTCGTAATTGTCTAAAGACTTTTCCAATCTGCTCCATAGACTTCCCCTTGATTCCGTATTTTCTTCATTTTATCATATTTTTCAGAAAATTCATCAAAAACTTGCCAAATTGTCAGAATTATGAGAAAATAGAGGATATTTATCAGGTGGAGGGACTGTAATGAGAGAGGATATCAAAATTAATGACCGTGCTTTGGCCTTGCAAGACCAAATTATCGAAAAACTAGAGAAGGTTTTTGATACAGATGTGGAATTGGATGTGTATAATCTAGGGCTGATTTATGAAATCAATCTGGATGAAACAGGTCTCTGCAAGATTGTCATGACTTTCACTGATACTGCCTGCGATTGTGCCGAAAGCTTGCCTATCGAAATCGTCGCAGGTCTGAAACAAATCGAGGGTATCGAAGATGTTAAGGTTGAAGTTACCTGGTCGCCTGCCTGGAAGATCACACGAATCAGTCGCTACGGACGCATTGCCCTTGGACTGCCACCTCGTTAATGAGGCAAATCACTTTTGAAGATAAAAAGAAGCAAGCCGAAGATGGCTTGCTTTTTGATACTCAATGAAAATCAAAGAGCAAACTAGGAAACTAGCCGCAGGCTGTACTTGAGTACGGCAAGGCGACGTTGACGTGGTTTGAAGAGATTTTCGAAGAGTATGAGTTTATTTTTTACCTGACTTGTCCATATTCCAGAAGTCTGTCACGGCTCCACGTGAAGCAGATGATACGATATGGGCATATTTACCGAGTACACCACGGCTATAAAGTGGTGGCAAGGTTGTTTCTGCCTTGCGTTTTTCAAGTTCTTCTTCGGATACGGCCATGGAAATTTCTTTGGTATCTTGGTCAACCGTAACGATATCACCTGTACGGAGGTAGGCAATTGGTCCACCATCCTGAGCTTCAGGAGCAATATGTCCGACAACCAGACCATAAGTACCACCTGAGAAACGGCCATCCGTCAAGAGGGCAACCTTGTCTCCTTGACCTTTACCAACGATCATGGATGAAAGTGACAGCATCTCAGGCATACCAGGACCACCCTTAGGTCCAACGAAACGGACAACGACTACATCGCCATCAACGATTTCATCTGTCAAGACAGCCTGAATAGCATCTTCTTCTGAGTCAAAGACCTTAGCCGGTCCAACGTGACGACGAACTTTAACACCTGATACTTTAGCAACCGCGCCATCAGGGGCAAGGTTCCCGTTCAAGATGATAAGTGGACCGTCCGCACGTTTTGGATTTTCCAATGGCATGATGACTTTTTGACCTGGTGTAAGGTCTGCAAAGTCAGCCAAGTTTTCAGCGACTGTCTTACCAGTACATGTAATGCGGTCGCCATGAAGGAAACCATTTGCCAAGAGATATTTCATAACAGCAGGCACACCACCGACTTCGTAGAGGTCTTGGAAGACATACTGACCAGATGGTTTCAAGTCGGCCAAGTGAGGCACACGTTCTTGGATCGTATTGAAGTCCTCAAGTGACAAGTCAACATTAGCCGCATGGGCAATGGCAAGCAAGTGAAGAGTGGCATTTGTAGAACCACCAAGAGCCATCGTTACAGTGATGGCATCTTCAAAGGCTTCACGAGTCAAGATATCTGATGGTTTGAGACCAAGTTCAAGCATTTTAACTACAGCTCGTCCTGCTGCTTCGATATCTTCTTTCTTGTCAGCTGATTCAGCTGGGTGAGATGAAGATCCTGGCAAACTCATACCGAGAACTTCGATAGCAGTCGCCATGGTATTAGCAGTATACATACCGCCACAGCCACCAGGGCCAGGGCAGGCATTACATTCGAGACGTTTCACGTCCTCAGCTGTCATATCACCGTGGTTCCATTTTCCGATTCCTTCAAATACCGAAACCAAGTCAATGTCTTTGCCATCAAGATTTCCGGGTGCAATGGTTCCACCATAAGCGAAAATAGCTGGAATATCCATATTAGCAATGGCAATCATAGAACCAGGCATGTTCTTATCACAGCCACCGATAGCAACAAAGGCATCCACATTGTGACCACCCATCGCCGCCTCGATGGAGTCCGCGATGATATCACGAGATGTCAAAGAGAAGCGCATACCAGGCGTTCCCATGGCAATCCCGTCCGCTACGGTAATAGTACCAAACTGAACAGGCCAAGCACCTGCCGATTTAACACCTTCTTTCGCCAATTTCCCAAAATCATGCAAGTGAATATTACATGGTGTATTTTCCGCCCAAGTCGAAATCACTCCCACAATCGGTGTTTCAAAGTCCTTATCTGTCATACCAGTCGCACGAAGCATGGCACGGTTTGGTGATTTAACCATGCTGTCATAAATGCTACTGCGGTGACGTTTATCTAATTCAGTCATCTTATCCCTCCCATTTCAGTTTTTACTATTATAGCACATTTTAAAGGCAATGAACAGAAGAAAATTCTTGAATTTTCAGAAAATTTCGATTAATAACTTCTAATTTTTTCATCTTTTTTTGTCAAGTAACTTTACTTTACAAAAAAAATGTGTTATCCTAGTATGGTTGATGAAAATCACTAGATTGAATCGAATTTAAATACCTAAAGGAGAAATCAAAATGGCAGTACCTGCACGTCGCACTTCAAAAGCGAAGAAAAACAAACGTCGTACACACTACAAAGTAACAGCTCCATCTGTAAACTTTGACGAAACTACTGGAGATTACTCACGTTCTCACCGCGTATCACTTAAAGGATACTACAAAGGACGTAAAATCGCTAAAGCTGCATCAGCTGAATAATAGAAGGGAGATACCATGCGCGTAAATATTACACTTGAACACAAAGAATCTGGTGAACGCTTGTACCTTACTTCTAAAAACAAACGTAACACTCCAGACCGTCTTCAATTGAAGAAATACTCACCAAAACTTCGCAAACACGTTGTGTTCACCGAGGTTAAGTAAGCATTACTCAAAACGCCTTACTGGGCGTTTTTTGCTTTATTGGTTAGCGATCTATAATTTTTCAGGAGAGATTTATGGCATTTTATCTTTGGATGTTCCCTCTACTCTTTATCTTTCACGACATGGAAGAAATTATCGGTCTTGTCCCTTGGATTCATCTCAACGAAACCTTGCTGGCTCAAAAGGCTCCTGCTATTCTCAAGATTCACAAAGGAATTACAACAGAGGGATTTGCCCTTGCTGTTTTTGAGGAGTTTATTCTTGTCCTATCCATCACCTTATTAGCGTATTTTACTCAATCTAGAGCGCTCGAATTAGTTTGGTTAGGAGGATTTGTGGCCTTTGCACTCCATCTCTTGCTCCATATTGGACAATCAATTCTTCTCCGTAAGTATATCCCTGCTCTCATCACTTCTATCCTTTGTTTTCCTGTCAGTGCTTATTTGATTACAGACATCGTGCATTTGTGGCAGGTTTCGACTAGCGAATTTTTCCTATTTTCACTGGTCGGTTCAGGCATCGTCGTCATCAATCTCCTCTTTGCTCTCTGGCTCGGGAAAAAGTATTCCGCCTGGCTCATCCATTACCATTAACAAAAGTTCCTTGCAATTTCAATTTGCAGGGAATTTTTTATCCCCCTTCACAGTTAAGAAGTGTTCTATAGTTTTTTAAGAAAAAGCAAAAAGCCCACTGTTGTAGGCTTTCTGTAAGATATTTCTTAAAATTAAAGCATTTTGTTGTAGAATTCAACGACAAGTGCTTCGTTGATTTCTGGGTTGATTTCGTCGCGTTCTGGCAAGCGAGTCAATGAACCTTCCAATTTTTCAGCGTCGAATGATACGAATGCTGGACGTCCAAGAGTAGCTTCTACTGCTTCAAGGATTGCTGGAACTTTCAATGATTTTTCACGAACTGAGATCACTTGACCTGGAGTTACGCGGTATGATGGGATATCAACGCGTTTTCCGTCAACAAGGATGTGACCGTGGTTTACGAATTGACGAGCTTGACGACGAGTAGTCGCAAGGCCAAGACGGTAAACAACGTTATCCAAACGACGTTCCAAAAGAAGCATGAAGTTGAAACCTAGGATTCCGCCTTTGATTTTTGTAGCTTGTACGAACAAGTTACGGAATTGTTTTTCACCTACACCGTAAGTGAAGCGAAGTTTTTGTTTTTCAGCCAATTGCAAACCGTATTCTGACAATTTAGAACGGTTGTTTGGTCCGTGTTGTCCTGGTACGTAGTTACGACGTGCCAATTCTTTACCTGTACCTGTAAGTGAAAGGCCAAGGCGACGAGCTTGTTTCCAAGATGGTCCTGTATAACGTGACATTTGTATGTCCTCCTGATATAAATAATATTTCGGTGGAAATAGTCACTTAGAAAGCCCTGATTCGTGCAGATGCCCTTCGCCTAAACAGCCAAGGTTACTTGTCATAAGACACCTGTTGACGAGCTTCATGCTTTCCTGCTGCTATTTCACACAAAGGCTATTGTACCATGAAAAGCTAGATTTGTAAAGGGATTTTACGGCTTTATTTCAAATTAAGGCTGAATGTAAACTTGCTTCCTAAGCCATATTGACTTTCTGCTGTGATTTCGCCACCAAGCTGATGGGCTAGTTCTCGTGCGATCGCAAGACCTAAGCCATGCCCACCCGTCTTCATATTGCGCGAAGTTTCTACACGATAAAGTCGTTTAAAGATCTTTTCCAAATCTTCAGGAAGGATCCCCTGACCCTCGTCTTTCACACTGATTGTCAGCTCTTGTTCTGTTAATTGGGCAAGAACCTCGATTCTGGTTCCTGGTTCTGAATATTTAAAGGCATTGTTTAACAAATTAACCAAAATGCGAGAAAGTTTGTCAGAATGGCTCTTGATTTTCGCCAACTCAGGTGACACTTGAATGTAAACGTCTCGCTCCTCTTGTTCAATCTGGAGTTGAAATTCACTCATTGACTCAATCAACAGCTGATCTAAAAAGACCTCTTCGACTTCCTCATCAGTAGTTTCTTGAGGTTGTGTATTAAGAGTCAAAACATCCAATTCCTCCACTAGCTTGTTTAGACGCTCAGTTTGCCGACCAATCGTGGCTAAGTAGTGGAGCCGCTCCTCTTCCTTGATCACTCCATCTAGAATTCCCTCCACAGTAACCTGAATGGAGGTAATGGGAGTTTTAATATCGTGAGAGAGCTGCGCAATCATCATTCTCTTTTCTTGCTCGCTCTCATCAAGTGATTGAAAGGTGGCCTGCAAATTGTGGGACATGTCATTAAAAGCCTGGCCCAGTTCTTGAAATTCTAATGGGCCCTTGGTTTCAATTTCTGTGCTGAAATCCTTGCTTGCTATATCCTGAGCTTGTTTTTTCAAATGTTTCAGAGAAGAGAACACTGGCGACAAAAGAAAGATGCTCACTGCAGCGCCAATGAAACTAGCAATCAAGGTCATTCCAACTAGAAAGTAAACTTCACTTTTCTCAATCAACATTCGTTGGACTGCCCAGAAAACGACCAAAATCGTTAGTAGAGTCGACACTAGATACCCCACTAAAATATAGTTTTTTAATTTCATTTTCTACCTCTTGGCCTTTCCATCTTATAGCCCAAACCCCAGACAGTTTTGATAGCGGGAGCATTTGAATTCGTATACTTGGTCAACTCTTGCCTCAAAGCATGGATATGAACATTGAGTGTATTGGTATCATCCACATAGTCCTCTTGCCATACCTTCTCGTAAAGTTCCGTCTTTGAAAAGACTCTCTCGGGATTGCTGGCTAATATCCATAGAAGTTCAAAGGATTTTACTGTCAATTCCAAAGGTTGCTCCCCAATGCGAACCTCATGAGTCACATGGTTGATCACTAAGTCACCAAACTCAATCTGTTCTGTCTCTCTTCCACGGCTAAGGCGACGCAAGATATTATTCACTCTTAAAACCAATTCGCGTGGGCTAAAGGGTTTGACTATAAAATCATCTGCCCCCAAACTTAATCCATAAATCTTATCCTGTTCGCTTGTCTTAGCAGTTGTAAAGAGGAAGGGTTGATCCGGAGCGATATACTGAACTTCACTGATAAAATCATAACCGTCCATATTGGGCATCATGATATCTGTGATAATAAGATCGATAGATTTTTTTCTGAAAAGCTCTAATCCCTCCTTACCATCATGGGCGACCAAAACATCGTAACCTGCCTGTATAAGATAGCGGTTTTGAATATCTAGAATATCTATCTCATCATCAACCAGCAAAATTGTCTTTTTCATCTGACACTCCTTCGATAAGAACAGTGTTATACTTGCTTTAGTATAACACTATTTTCTCTAATGTTTAAGTGATTTGAATCTTAATCTTCTCGTTTGCTTGTCAAACCCAAAAGTCCAACAAGACCTGCCAAGGCTAGACCAAAGATACCAAGGCCAGCTGTAGCTGTTTGAGCTTCCCCAGTATTTGGTAGCATCGCTTTATCATCTTTTTTCATCATATTAGCCATTTGGCTAGAAGCTGGTTGATCGACCTTCATATCTGACATATGGTGATTTGTACCCATCATACCCTCAGTCGTACCTGTAGAGCCTGTTTCAGAAGGCTTCGTATTCATCTGACCTTGTTGAGATGGTATTGTCGCCATTTCTTTTCCACGAAGTCGAATCGTTACTTGACGAGTAGCAATCAGATTGGTCAAATCAGGTTTGCCATCTTTAGAGCCATAGACTTTAACAGTAGCTAGGTATGTATGTGTTCCGTTAGCTCGAAGTTGATCTAGAAGGGCTTGTCCTTCTTTGCCAACAGTATTGCCATTCAAATCCACTTCGTAGAAATATTGGCCTTTAGCCAAGCCTTCAAGTGGCAATAGAGCAGGATTTTTAGCTGTTCCGTTGTCTGACCATGGGGCTTTGTCTGAAGCTTTTAACAAGAGGCGAGTCAACATACCATCTCCACCAAAAGCTTCGTATGGAATAACTTGGTTGACACCGGCCAAGAATGGACCCGGAACATTTGCTTTTTCAAGGTAGCTAGCTGGAACATCAATCATGTCTTTGACATTGTTAACAACAGACTCTTTGACCTGATTTGGTGTAGTCAAACCATTCAAATTAACAGTCAAATCTTTAGTTGCTACCAGATTAGTTAAGTCAGGCTTGCCGTCTTTTGCACCGTACACTTTGATGGTTGCCTTATAGCTTTGTGTACCATTTTGTTTTAAGAGGTCAAGAAACTCTTTATCTGATTTTCCTTGGGTGCCTGCTAAATCCACTTCGTAGAAGTAAAGGCCTTTGCCCAATTTCTCTACCGGTGGGAGAGCGGGATTTTTAGCTGTTCCGTTGTCTGACCATGGAGCCTTATCAGAGGCTTTCAAGATCAGGCGAGTCAACATGCCGTCACCAGCGAAGAATTCGTATGGAATGACTTGATTGACACCAGCTGTAAATGGACCTGGGAAATTGGCTTTGTCAAGGTAGCTAGCCGGAACATCTACTGTATCTTTGGTGTTGTCAGCCACGCCTTTTTGCACTTCAGCTGGAGTGGTCAAACCATTCAAATTAACAGTCAAATCTTTAGTTGCTACCAGATTAGTTAAGTCAGGCTTGCCGTCTTTTGCACCGTACACTTTGATGGTTGCCTTATAGCTTTGTGTACCATTTTGTTTTAAGAGGTCAAGAAACTCTTTATCTGATTTTCCTTGGGTGCCTGCTAAATCCACTTCGTAGAAGTAAAGGCCTTTGCCCAATTTCTCTACCGGTGGGAGAGCGGGATTTTTAGCTGTTCCGTTGTCTGACCATGGAGTCTTGTCGGATGCTTTCAAGATAAGACGAGTCAACATGCCATCTCCAGCGAAGAATTCGTATGGAATAACTTGGTTGACACCAGCTGTAAATGGTCCTGGAAAATTGGCTTTGTCAAGGTAGCTAGCTGGGACATCTACTGTGTCTTTGGTGTTGTCAGCCACACCTTTTTGTACTTCAGCCGGGGTGGTCAAACCATTCAAGTTAACATCCAAATCTTTAGTCGCTACCAGATTAGTTAGGTCAGGTTTGCCGTCTTTTGCACCGTACACTTTGATGGTTGCCTTATAGCTTTGTGTACCATTTTGTTTTAAGAGGTCAAGAAACTCTTTATCTGATTTTCCTTGGGTGCCTGCTAAATCCACTTCGTAGAAGTAAAGGCCTTTGCCCAATTTCTCTACCGGTGGGAGAGCGGGATTTTTAGCTGTTCCGTTGTCTGACCATGGAGCCTTATCAGAGGCTTTCAAGATCAGGCGAGTCAACATGCCGTCACCAGCGAAGAATTCGTATGGAATGACTTGATTGACACCAGCTGTAAATGGACCTGGGAAATTAGCTCTATCCAAATAAGAAGCTGGGACATCTACTGTATCTTTGGTGTTGTCAGCCACACCTTTTTGTACTTCGGCTGGAGTAGTCGCTGGTTGCGCTTCACTGGCTTCACGGTCTTGTCCAGAAACTGTAGACGCAGGACTTTCCTCAGGTTTAACTACATCTTCTGTTTCTTTCTTAGAGTCAGGTTGTGCTTGCATTTCTTCTTTTGGTGCTACTACCGGGTCTTTAGCAGTTGCGTCCGCTTTCTCTGAAGAGCTGGTCGCATCTAAACTTGCTTTAGGTGCTGAGTCTGCTTGTTCTGAAGGAAGAGCTACATCGACTGCTTTTTTGAGAACCTCTGCTGGTAAGTCGCTCTTTTCACTCACCGAAGTAGCGTCTGGCACGACTTGGGCAGGAGTCGGATTGACGACATCAGCACGTGCAGAACTTGGTTGACCGACTAGGACAAAGAAGCCGCTAGCCACAACAACTGAAGCAACACCGACACTGAGACGGCGAATTGACCAACGAGTATATCTCTGATTTGGATTGAATTTCATAGGATTCTCCTTAGAGTTTTCTTTTTTTTGATGACTCTAGTATAATCTCCTAAAATTAAAAAGGATTAAGAAAAAGTTAAAATTTTTCTTAAATCCCTCTTATAAAATACTTATATTGACTCGTTAATTATTGGGATAGAGAGTACCCTTCCTCTCCTACTCACTCAGTTCAGCTAGGGTGTCCAGATGTTGGTTATTAATGACGGCCATGATGTAGGCATCTGCCTGCAAAAGGTCATTGGGTCCGAATTGGACATCCAGAGGAGCATTTTCGTAGGCACGAAAACCAAGTACGTTGAGGTTGTATCGCCCACGCAAATCCAACTGACTGAGGCTTTTACCTACCCATGATTGGGGGATTTTCATCTCGACAATCGATACATTCTTGTCCAGCTGAAAGACGTCTACGCTGTTATGAAAGAGAATAGTCTGCGCCAATGAGCGCCCCATTTCAAACTCTGGTGAGATGACTGCGTCTGCGCCAATTTTTTCTAGAACCTTTTTAGCTGTATGACTTTTGACCTTGGCAATAACAGTCGGCACTCCTAGACTCTTGCAGTGCATAACCGCGAGAACACTGGACTCCAGATTTTCACCCGTTGCGACAACTACGGTATCACAGGTGTCAATCCCTGCTGATAGAAGGAGTTCTTCATCCGTGATATCTCCAACTACTCCACGCGCCAGCACAGGTTCAAATTGATTAATGCGTTCCTCGTGGTCATCAATAGCGATGATATTCATGTTATGCTTGGCTAGGGCAGCCAAAACACTGCTCCCAAAAATTCCCAAGCCTAAAATTCCAATTGTCCGATCTGACATCGTTCTTCCTTTCTTATCCGATAGTGATATCTGCTTTCATATAGTGAATCGTATCTTTCTTGTCTGGCTGGTATTCCGCTACACTGACCAGTAATGTCAAGGGACCAATACGGCCAATAAACATCAACAACATAACGATGCTGAGGGCTATCTTGCCTAGCTCTGGTGTTAAATTTGCCGTCACCCCAACTGTCGCAAGGGCTGAAATGGTCTCAAACATGAGGTAAATAAAACGCGGATTCCCCTCTGCTGTTATCCCTAGCAGGATCAAGCCCAGCAAGAAGGTCAGCAAGAAGATAATAAAGACACTGAAAGATTTTTGCACGGTTCGGGGTTCAATGGTCCTCCGAGCCACATTGGCATGAGGCAAGCCCAATAGTTCGCTACGAGCGAAGACCAACAAGACAAAGAAGGTCGTAATCTTGAGCCCCCCTGCTGTCCCCCCAGGTGCCCCTCCCAGAAACATCTGTAGGATATAGATGAACAAGGTCACCGGTCGAGCCTGGGTGTAGTCAATGGAAGCAAAGCCTGCCGTTCTCATACTGACGGTCTGGAAGAAACTAACCAGCAATTTCTCTGGAGCGCTGAGATTTCCAATCGTCCCAGGATTGTTCCACTCGATGAACAAAGTCGATACGGTTCCAAAGAGCAGAATTCCCGCCGTTAAAAAGAGAACCAACTTGGTATGGAAACGCAGGCGGCGTTTTTTCTTTTTCCCAAACTGGGTTGCTAGGTCAAACCAGACCATAAATCCTAGGCCACCAGTGATAATCAAACCTGCAATCACTAGATTGATCAAGGGGTCCGTTTGAAAAGCTAGCAAACTCGTACTTCCAAAATTATCAAATCCAGCATTACAGAAGGCTGAAACAGCCAAAAAGATAGAGGTTAACACCCCTCGTCCCCAGCCAAATTCAGGAATGAAGCGGAAACTCAGGAGAAAGGCACCAATCCCTTCCACCAAAAAAGTCGTCAGAAAGATCGAGCGGATGAAATCCTTTAGAGACTGGGTTTCTCCATAACCAAAACTTTCTTGAATGGTCTCACGGCCACGAAGACTGAGCTTTTGCTTGCCTTGGATATAAAAGATTCCGATAAAGGTCATAAGCCCCAAACCGCCAATCTGGATCAAGAGCATACAGATCAACTGGCCCCATATATTATAAGTAGAGGCCACTGGCAGGGTGAAGAGCCCTGTCACACATACCATGGACACCGTTGTAAAGAGATGATCAAAGTAGGTCGCTTGTGACGTTGCTGCTTGCACAAAGGGAAGACTTAAAAGGAGCGAACCCAAGAAGATAACTAGGGCAAAACTTAAAAAGATACGACGGGCTGGTGATAATCGAACCAGAGTCGTCTTGATTTTTTCCAAAAAAGATTTGAATAACATAGCTACATTGTACCATAAAAACAGTAAGAGCACTCACATGTGATGCACAATAGCAAGACAGAGTTCAAGCGCCTTATCAAAAGCTTCTGAACCCCAGTCACGACTGTCGTAGTTATCTAGATCCGTCAAGGAATCTGCGGTAAAGAGCAGTTCTCCCCAGACAACTCCACGTAGCTGAGCTACTGCTGCAAGAGCAGAGCACTCCATCTCCACAACAGCACAGCCTTTCTTCCTTGCGATAGGCAACCTTTTCAGCTGTCTCTCGGTAAAAACCATCTGTCGTCCAGGTCATAACTTCCTCATAAGGAATGCCTCTTTGTTCCAAGACTTGCTCAATGGCAGAGACAGCCTCAATCTGCATCTCCATATAACGAGAAGGCGCTACATAATGGTAGCTGGTCCCCTCATCTCGCAAAGCGCGAACAGGGATGAGAAAGGCATTCTCCTCTATATCGGCTAGGACGCCACAGGTACCAGTGGAAATGATTTGCTCCACACCATAACCAATCAACCAATCCATAAACTGGGCCGCTGGGGCTGAGCCTACGGGCGCCTGGGCCAGACAGATCTCCTCGCCCTTGTAGTTGAGGACGTAGACTGGATACGTCTTGGTGGCCGAAACGAACTCACCAACACAGTCCGCCCCTACTTCCTTAGCGTAGCGGTCAATCTCTTCCTCCAAAAACGCATAGATGCACTTCTTTGGCAACTTTAAGTCCAATCCCTCATGTGTTGGCATAAGGACCGCCTGGGGATTGTCATCAAACTCCAAAATGGGAATCGCATGTTTCTGAATCATAACCCACCTCCTCTAATTTTGTACTATTGTATCAAAAGCTGACGGAGTGTCAAGGAGTTGACTTTAGCAAGCCAGAAAACTCTTCTTCCATACATTTAAGAAATCGTTGCACTGCTGGAGAGGTCGGTTTCTGTTTTGGCAAAGTGATTGAGGACTATCACCAAAATACCAAATTCAATAATAAAAAAGCACAAATCTGCATCAGGTAATGTATACCCTTTTATATTATCTTGTACAAGAAGCCAAACCAATAGAATCTAGCCTCCATTTTGTCTAGGCCTACTCTATTTCCACAAACCACCTAAAATCTGTTTTTCTAATAAGTCTAGGTCTTCTTCCTTTATTTCTCCGTTGTCACTAACGATATAAAGCTGAGCGAAGTAAGCCAACAATGGACCAACACAAATACGAACCATTTGAGGAATCGTTAACTCTGGATTTACACGTGGATCTGCTAGCAATTCCTTATGAAGCACTCGAAGTTTATCTTGAATAGCACTCCAGATAAAAATCTGTTCATTTTTTAGTTTCTTATTTGAAAAACTCTCCTGCAGAATGATTTTCATCAAAGCACGATTTTTTTTGAGATAGCTCATACGATCATGGACGAGATAACGAACCCTCTCTTCTGTCGTTTCAAAAGCTAAGAGTTCCTCCAAAAAACTACCGAAAATGCCTGGGACTACAGGATGTAAAATAGCCGTCAGTAAATCATCCTTCGTCTTAAAATACTTAAACAAAGTTGCCTGGCTTAGTCCAGCACGCTCAGCTATGTGAAGAGTTGAGGTCCCATGGTAACTCCTGGTTGATATGAGATCCACTGCTGCCTGCATGATTTTTTTCTTTCCTTGAGGGTAATTCGCTTCTTCTAAGTAATCTTCAAACGATTCAAAAACAGTCTTATCCATCTAATCTTCACACCTTTTTAGCATTATTTATGTTGATTTCTAAACTTTACGATAACGACGCAATCCAACAATATTAAGAATTGTTAAAATGATCAAGAAAACCATTAAAACACCAAGATTTGACAAAATATCACCAAGATTGTGCCCGTAAAGAATAATCTGGCTTATTGCATCACCAGAATAGGTTAATGGCAAAAATTTCCCCACAGTTAGAGCCCATTCTCCCATGGATGACAATGGAATAATTCCTGAGAAAAAAAGTTGGGGCATAATCACGAGAGGAATAAATTGCATCATTTGGAATTCTGATTTTGCTAGAGTAGACAAGAAAATTCCAAAAGCTAGTGCTACAAGAGCCAGTACCACATTAACTATTATAACATTTAAAATACTTCCTACAACTTCTACATCTAGTAGCCAAATTGCTGCTAAAACGACAACTGCCGTTTGAAAAATCGCAATAATACCGTAAGACAACATATAGCCATAGACGATTTCAGATCGTTTCACTGGTGTTGCTAACAAACGTTCTAGTGTTCCACTGGTGCGCTCTTTCAAAAGCGCCATACCTGAAATCAAAAAGACAAAGAAGAAAACTACAAAACCTATCAAAACCGGAATCATACTGGTAAAGAAGCTTGTATTTTCATCTCCATACTGGTAAGACTCCTTGATTTCTGGTGTTTTTGCGTCCGAGCCCAATTGTGGAAGAGCTTGTTTAACACGAGATACTAACTGATCGGTGCCTTCACTGGCGATACTCGTTCGTAACACTTGTCGTATCATAGATGTTTTGGAGGCGTCTGTGTTTGCGTAGTCGACCTGATACTCACCGTTTTTATAAGAAATCACAGCATCGACTTTTTCATTTGCTAGCGCTTCTTTGGCCTGATCTAAGTCTTGATAAGTCTCGATGTCCACATGATCAAGCTCATCCATTTTCGTTACCAAACCAGTTGGTAGATCTTGTGTCGCTAACTTGACATTCACGGTTGTACTAGCTGAAAACATGAGGTTCATCAACCACATGATAAAAACAGGTGCTATAAACATCAGGGCTAGAGTTCGTTTGTCACGAAGTAATTCTTTGATGACTTTTTTTGCAATCGCTATTGTTCTCATTTTACTCACCTTCTGCTTTTAAAAATACTTCTTCAATACTTGAAGCTTGATAACTTTCTTTTAAGTGTTGCGGTGTATCAAAAGCAATGATTTTTCCGCCTAATAATAAGCTGACCTTATCCGTCAACTCTGCTTCATCCATAACATGGGTAGTAACTAATATCCCAACCCCTTTGTCTCTAAGCGCGAATAATTCTTTCCAGATTTTCTTTCGAAGAGAAGGGTCGATTCCAACTGTCGGTTCGTCCAAAATCAAGAGTTGAGGATTTCCTAAAAGCGCGATAGCCAGTGACAAACGCCGTTTCATTCCTCCAGAATAACCAGATACCGCCTTGTTTAAGTAGTCTGTCAGATCTACTACTTGAGCTATATAAGCAATTTCCGCCTTCAGGTCTTTTTTAGAAAGCCCCTTTAGCTGACCAAAAAATTCCAGATTTTCTTGGCCTGACAAGGTCTCGTATAAAGCATCTGATTGGGCCATATAGCCAATATCTCCTAAAATATAGCGATTGGGCATAGTGTGATTTAACACTAAAGCTACGCCTCCATCAGCCTTTTCCATTCCTAACGTAGTCTTAATCATAGTTGATTTACCAGCACCAGACGGACCAATTAAGCCTATAATTTCTCCTGGCTGCAATTCAAAGCTGACATGATTCAGAACTATTTGATGGTCAAAAGATTTTACTAAATCTTGTAAATGTAGTAATGTTTTCATTTACTTCCTCCTTGGTGAGTGATTACTCACTTGCTAAATATAAGCCTATTGTAGTGAGTAATCACTCACTTGTCAAGAAAAAATCTGAATTTTTTTAAAAATAAAGCACCAGATATTATTATCTGATGCTTATAATGGATAGCTATTGCTTTTAGAGCTGTTTCTAAATCTCTTCTCGATACTCTGAAATGGTCTTTCCTGTCCACTTTTTAAAGGCCTATTCTTCCTCTGCTTTTCTCAGCCAATCCTACCATCGTCATTGCTATCGCAACTCTAATGACCTTGGCGATGGAAATTCATTTTACTCATTTTTATATGAAACAGACTAAGAAATTTTCAAGACCTAATTGGGAGTTGTTTTAGCTACAATCCATCTCTCAAACACAAAAACTCTCCCTTCTCTTTCGAGAAAGGAGATTCTTTTTTATCCTTGTCCGCCAGGGGCTGGACCGCCGCCTTGAGGGCCTCCATTTGGTCCTCCGCCTCTAGGCATAGAGTTGACGATTTCCGTTTGTTTTTCGCCGTTGAGATAGATATCTCCACCTGTGTAGGTCGCAGTTCCATCAAAGTCAAAACCTGTTTGACCAGTCATTTTAATGGTTCCGCCTGTAACTGTGATATTGCCGTTTGAGTCGATTGGGTCTGTGTCTCCTTGACCGACTTCTACTGTCAGGTTCCCACCGTTCATGGTGAAGAAGATTTCACTCTGTTGGGCGTTTTTATTAGCTGCATTGACTCCATCATCTGTCGAATAGATGCTAATGTCCCCACCGTTGATAGTGATTGACTTACCTTCAAGTCCTTCTGTCGAATTCTTGACGGTGTAGGTACCACTATCGATAACCAGGTCTCCAGAAGCGTGGATGCCATCATCTCCTGCTGTGACGGTGATGTTGTTGTTGGATAGGTACATGGTTCCGACTGAAGTATCCTCGTCATTGTCCACCTTTACGCCATCTTCCTTGGCATCGATAGTCATGGTCGTACCAGTGATGTTGAGTTCATCATTGACATTAAAGGCATCGCCAACTGCTGTGATGTTATAGGTTCCACCCGTGATGTGGAGGGTGTCGTTGGCCTTGATACCATTGTTCTTCTTGCCATCTACATTGAGAGTTCCTTTCCCGTTGATGGTCAAATCCACCTTAGAAAAGAGAGCTGCGTCTGCTTTTTCGTCGCTGTTAGAGCTTGAGTCAGAGAGACTGTTGGTGGTTCCCTCTGCTAGAGTCAAGTAGACATGGTCAGCTGATGTCGCAGAAATTGCTGCATTGGTATTGGTCATGGTCGCACCTTTTAGGACTAGGTGAACATCTGCCGACTTATCTGCCTCGACCTTGATCTGCACCCCATCAGACTGACCTGAAATCACATAGGTTCCAGATTTTGTGATGGTCACTGTTGATTCAGAGACTGTCACCCCATCTCCAGAGACGTTTGCAGATGAGCCAGATAGCTCAATTTTAGAAGCTGTGCTTTCGTCATAAGAGGTATCATTGTCCTTATCTGTAAAATAGGATGATTGGTTTGTCTTTGTTGCAGTTGTTGTGGCACTATTTGTCGTTGCATTGGTATTGGATGTAGTTGTTGACTGGGCACATGCTGCCATCAGCATCATTGCCGTTAAACTCGTTACGAGTAGGGTCCATTTTTTTGATTTCATACCTTTTTCCTCTCCTTCGTATGATATAGCTAGACAGTCTACAGAAGATTCCTGAAACAAAACTAAAACTTTTCTGAAAGTTTCCTTAAATTCAGTTTCGCTTAGTATTCTTTTGAAAGGGCTACTAGAAACAATTTGGGAGTACTAAAATGCATTTAATAGTCTTTAAAAGCAACATCCCCAAGTGCGATGTCACTCTAACTCAAAAAGCCAAAAAAGAAAAATCTATAAGACTAAGATAAAGATTATAAAAAGAACAGCCCAAGCTGTTCTTTTTAGTTTTCTTTTATTGGGATTTCCTTGATAACACGCGCAGGATTCCCACCTAGGACAACATTGTCTCCAAAGGACTTGGTGATCACGGCTCCTGCTCCAGCAACGACGTTATTGCCCAGTGTCACTCCAGGAAGGACAATGACGCCACCTCCAGCCCAGAAATTATCTCCAATGGTGATGGGCTTGCCATATTCGACCCCTGAATTGCGTTCATGTGGATCCAGTGGATGGAGTGGGGTTAAAAACTGACAGTTGGGGCCAAGCATAGCGTTGTTCCCAATGCGAATCGGACAAACATCCAGCATAGTCAAGTTCCAATTAGAATAAAAATTTTCCCCTAGATGGATATTAACTCCATAATCGACCACCAGGCGTGGATTGACATAGAGATTTTGCCCAGTTGAACCAAACCAACTTTTGATAATCTCCGCCCCTTTCAAGGGATCTAACTCCTGGTTGAAATCCGCCTGCTTCTGACGTGCTGTCTGAGCCAAGGTCCGCAACTCGGGATCAAACGGATGATAGGGCCCCCCTGCTATCATTTTCTGGTATTCGCTAGCCATCTTATCACCTCACACTTACTTTGGACCCATCATATCAAAAAGCCTTTGAAAGGTCAAGAATAGCCTGCTTTCTAAACTCTCAAAACCAATCCCATCCCAAGTCAAAACAACTTGCTTGACAAAAGCTTGACTTCATGGTTTAATATACCCCATAAGGGTATATCGGAGGTGCCTATGTTTCACTTATTTACAAAAATTGACAGTATTTCTACCAGCGAGTTAGAAGCTAAACTCAGAGAACCGATTCAGCTACTAGATGTTCGGACGCCTATGGAATTCCGTAGAGGTCATATCAAAAATGCCAAGAATGTCCCTCTATCCGAAATCGGATCTTATGCACCAGCGACAAAAGAAATACTCTATGTCATTTGTCATTCTGGTGTGCGAAGCAAACTAGCTGCGAAGAAGCTAAAGAAAAAAGGCTACGATGTCATCAATGTCCGAGGCGGTATGAGCGCTTGGACAGGTAAAGTCATCTAGAAGCATAAAATGGGCTACGCAGCCTTGAACCTTATCGAAGGTCTGAGCGACCATATCCAATGGTGTCCGCTCGAAGACGATCTGACTAAGGGTAAAAATCCCTAGATATACGGACAAGTGGCGAATTTCAGGGGGCGACCCAAGGTCGATACCATTCATATCCCCCTAAACAAACTATGGGAGAACTTGGATGAACCAGACGCCTACATCAGCGTTTTGCGCAGCTAGATCACAGAGCGTATCCTCCAGCGGCAGGAATTGCCATCCAAAACCTTGATGGCGCTTATTCACAATATAAAATGTCTAATCCAGAAGGAGTCAAATATGGAAACGAGTATCAGCATGGCTGATTTTTATGAAAAATACCTAAATGAAAATCTAAACCTTATCGATGTACGTGAAGAGCACGAATTCCAAGCAGGACATGCACCAGGTGCCAAAAATCTGCCTTTAAGTACCTTGGAGCAAGGTTACAAAGAACTCAAACCTGACCAGGAATATCATGTCATCTGTCAAGGTGGAGTCCGTTCCGCATCTGCTTGTGAATTTCTAAGCGCCCAAGGCATCACCGTTATCAATGTAGAAGGTGGTATGAATGCTTGGCCCGGTCAAGTAAAATAAGCAAAAAACCGATTAAGTTCCTTAATCGGTTTTTTCATTTCTGCAACCCACTGATATAGGGCTCGTAGCCCGCCGCTTCTAAAAAACGAAACACATTGATGGTATCTAAAAAGAGGTTGCTCATTGGTATTGGGGGAACTCATCCGTTTGTCCGACATGATTTCTTTATCGAAATAGACTTAAATACCTTTGTCTGCATTGTTTATCAATAGCAAATTAGTTTATTTCCGTTTAATCAGGTATCGGATGGCCTTTTCTAGGCGTTCCTTTTGAGCCTCGGGGTCGTCTAGTGGTTGGTTGATACAGCCTGTGAGATTTTCAGTAATTATCATCTCAATCACGCGCTCAACGCTAGATTTCACTGCTGTCAACTGCGTAACAATATCTGCGCAGTCGCGATCTTCTTCAATCATCTTTTGAATCCCACGCAACTGACCCTCTGAACGCTTCAGGCGTGTTATATACTTTAAGTTTGTCATTGATTTATCCTTGGTCACTTTTTCTTCATTATATCTCGAATAAGGGGCTTTGTCAAAATTCACTTCCTGTCTGTATTTGTGGGAGGCAACCTTTTCTCTGTATCAGAAAGAAAAGATTGGTGAGCAAGAAAATGGAAAAGAGACTCTGTCCTCCTTGAAACTCGATGGGAAGTAAAGTTTCCTATTAACCAACTGACTTTTATGCCTTATATCTTGGACAAAAAGGCTAGGATCACTATCCCATAGACCAGGACTAGAGCCAGCCCAAATCCGATACCAAACCACTTGTAAAACTTGTCCATGCCGCTGTAACGTTCGACATAGGCCCTGGTCGGCTTGTCTGGATCATACCAGACCGTCAGCTCCGAATGAAGGGGGAAATGGGTCTGCATCAATCGTTTGAAGGAAACAAAGGAGTTGCTGTAGCGAGTGATCGAAGACGCTAGCATATCTTCTCTTGTATAATCATTTGAAACTTTAGTAGGACCCCACGGAGTCGTGACCGTTTTGAACATAAAATACTGCAAGGTTTTCTTATAAGCAATCCCATCCACCGTGTATTCGACGATAGGTGGATACCCCTCACGAAAACGGCTATAGCCGATAACCGTTCCCTGTACGGATGACTTGGCAAGGCGGACCAACATCTGATCCCGAAGATAGAGGAAAAGAAAGGTCCCACACACAAATACAAAAGATAGGAAGATGACGATGGTCCCAACTATCAAACCAATCACTTCTTTATTCATATGAACTCCTCCTGTTATTCCATAGAGTAAAATCTCAAAGAAGGAACTCGTTCAGAAACGACATCGAATCCCTCGAGTCTACTCTTCGGATTTTTCTTTTGACTGTTTTTCTCTCAAATCTTTCACAGATTTTGATATGATATCTCTCACCTGTTCGTCAGTAAGTCCTGGAATCTGGTAATAAGGGCTGTTGGACTCGCTTTTTGACGGTTTTGTTCCTGAACTTTCGGTTTTAGAACTTTGTTCAGTCGAAGACGAGGATTTCGACTCTGAGGAACTGGATTCTTTGGTCTTAGAAGAGCTGGACGACTCAGACTCAGAAGGCTTGGACGTTTCAGACGTTTTAGAATCAACCTTAGAAGGCTTGTTTACTTGGTCATTCGGCTGTTTCACAGGTTTATAGAATAGCCCAAAAGACAACAGCAAGGCCATCAAGATCCCAATACCAGCCAAGGTTCTTTTATTGGCTTCAGGCGAAGGAACCTTTACTCCCGTTGTACTGAGTATTTTCCATTCTGGATGCTCTTTTTCTATGGCTTTTTTCTGTCTCCTAAGAGGACCAAGTAGAAAATGATTAAAGGGCACAATCGTTACCATAGCCACCGTTACAAGTGGGACATAATTGGAATGACTTGATACCAGTAGAACATCGAGTATAGCGAGAAGAATGAAGAGGAAACGCCCCACAAACTTACGAATTTGATGCTCTTTTTTAATCTGCAAATATCTCTCTTGTGACATTATGTGAATTACCTCACCTCTTTAACAAATAAGCAAGCACTACAACGGCGTAGACCATAATTAACAATATAGCACTACCGACGCCTAATAATTTATAAAGTTTGTTGATTCCACAGTATCGTTCCACATAAGCCCTTTTTGGTTTTTCAGGATCATACCATACCGTCATCTTCGAATAGACTGGGAAATGCGTTCGCATTAAGTTATTAAACGATATAAAAGAATTACGATAAAAGGTTAGTGAATTTGCCAACATATCCTCTCTTGTAAAGTTATCAGATGTACTTATAGGCCCCCATGGAAGCGAAACCGTTCTGATTATAAAATACCGTAATGGTTTGCTATAAGTAGTTCCGTCAACCGTATATTCAACAATCGGAGGATTCCCAGTCTGAAAATTACTATAGCCCACAACCGTTCCCTTAACAGACGATTTGGCAAGACGTACCATCTTTTTATCCCGAAAATAAAGGTAGAGATATGTACCAGATAAAAAGATCAAGGATAAAAGAATGACGATGGTAGCAAATAAAAATAAAATGGTTTCTGTTGTCATATTCAACTCCTATCTTATTCTACGCTCTTCACATCGGACATTGAAAGTGTCATCTTAGATGGATCTGACATCGAGTCAACAAGCTCCAATTGTTCTGAATTAAGTGGTAACAAAATTAACGTGGTTGTGTAAGAAGGTAGCTCACCACTATCCTTGATAGTATAGCTGATCTTTTGATTATCAAAAATGGCCTTGCCATCATAGGACCAGCTCAGTGAAAACTCCAAATCTTTTTTGATATCTACGTCAGTTTTATTGACGAGCATTAGTGCTGCCCTACTATCTGAAACTGCTCCTGTAAAGTAGATAGCCATACTTCCCTTACTTCCAATTTCTGGATGTTCTTTGGTCAATTTTTTACCAAGTTCAATTAAATCTGACGTTTGGCCTTCATATTGTGGTGCTACTACAAATTTCAATTCTTTCTCTTTGTTTACAACTATCTCACGTGTACTTTTCTCTGTTCCCCCTGCTTCCTTTCCATTAGAGCAAGCTCCAAGAAGCAATAACAGGATGACGACAACTAACTTCTTCATTTTTTCCTCCCTATTTAAAATTCAATGTCAAATATCAATATCTATTGGAATATAAGACAAATGCTTTTGTCCCATTATTCTTCCTCCGTACTGGATTTATAATATTGTAAGAACTCTTCTTCGCTTTGAACCAAATGTTCCTGGCCATCTTTTGAACTAGCTGCTGGAATAGTGATATCCTTGAAAATATTGGTACCTTCTGGAAGAACTAGCTTTAAGAGAGAGATTTTAAAGCGGACGTCTTCTTTTCCAAGGAAATATAATCTAGAAGACGGGCCGGATTTTAAGATTGAAAACACTTTAGGATATTTATCTGCTAAAGAACTAAATTGACCATTTGATACAGACTTATTTAGAAAAAAATCAGATAAAACTAAGGTGAAATTTTGATTTGAAAGTCTATCATGTTGATTAAGTATATCTTCGAAGTTATCTTTATGTTCTGTAGTCTCTTCTTTATTGTAAAGCTCTTTGGAAGTTTTATCAGATGGAATAGCTGCTATTATCTTTCCTTCCTCTATATCAATAAGCCCATTTTCAGTTTTCGATTCTGGCTGTTGGCCAGTATCCATACTAATTGGTAAGTAAGTTTTTCCTTGTTCCGTATACAAGTAAAACTTATACCCACGAAACCTTCTTGGAATATAATCCTTATTATATTCCCTCACCATCTGAAATACATCATACGTTTTTTGTTTGATTGTCCCATCTTTCGTATCATAGACGTCTAACAACCAGTACTCTCCCTGCTCTGGAATATTACTTTTCAAATATGGAACCGCATCTTCTTCAAGGATCCAATACTTATACGTGGCTGATTTTAATTTGTAACTCTGGCGAACAATAAAACGTTCACCATTGGTCGCTGTACTTAACTCAACTTTTATCCTATTATCATATTTTTTAGCTTCTTCTGCTTCCTTTAATTCTGACTCACGATCCCAATCAATCGCTACTGCCTTGTTATCATCCATAAATTCATAACTTGCAATTTTTGCCCTTGGACTCCACATAACAAACTGAGTAAGTTCATGCCTACGATATGCCTGATAAGCAAAGTAAAACCCTATGACAGTGAGTGCAAGAAGTATGACTTGAACTAATTTTGATTTCATTATTTTTTTCATTATCTTCCCTCATCAGTGATTTATATAATATCAAAACGCTTTATAGGACTAGTATCCACAACTGCCATATTTAAAAACTCAACATACTTTTCTTTCATCTTATCCTCTTCTTACTTCTCTTCCCCAAATAATACTTTCCCCTGCTTGTATTTTCGTACGGCTAAGAGCCAGCGGATTGGATTGTTTTGAAATAGTAGAAGAACCACGCTAATTGGGACGATTGTTGCTCCGATTGGTACCATGAACATGGACGGCTCAAACCATTCATGTTCATAGTAGGGAATGAAGGTCCCAGGTATGGCAAAGAACACAACAATAACAAAAACAAATAGAAGAACGAGGATAACAAATAGATACAAGATGATTTTATCGACTGTTGGTTCCTTATCCGGAGATTTTTTCCAAAATTTACTACTTTCAACTGCTTCTTTAAACTGCTCTTCACTTGCTGGGACAAGCGACTTAGCCCCACTGTAGAACAGTTTTTCAAATCCATAAACACTTCCGATAAAAACGAAAAGGATAGCGGCTAGATGGATAGGCATCATCCACTCACTCAATCTAAAGGGCGCTATCAAGGAAAGAATCCAAATACTGATGATAGCAACTAGCAAGAAAGCAAAGAAGACAACCCAAGGCCACTTGGATTTCTTTGAACTGATAGCACCGTCGGTTTCTGACGAGGTACTAGATTCTGTCGCTAAAGCCTCTCTCGTCCTTGTGTTATAGTAGACGGATTGCTGGTTTCCTTGGCCTATATAAATGATTTTTCTCATCTTACATTTCTCCCTCTTTTCCTCGGCTATCGTCCTGTAATGCCTCCATCAGCTCTTTGAACAGTCGTTTGCGCTTTTTCATCTGAAATTCATAGACCATATAAACAAGGGAAAATATCCCTAACATATAAATAATCAAAAATTGAAAATCGGAGTAGGTAAAATAGCGATAGATGGAAAATAGTATCATAAGGAAACAAAAAATCTCAACTAGGACGGTCCATCTAGATTTTCTCCTAAGTGTTTTGATATTGGCTTTTGTCAGTCGAACTTTTCTAAATCTATCTGTCTTCATGTTGCGTCGGGTAGATTTGGCAAGGAAAATGGTCCCGAAAACCAAAAACAGAGACATCAAGATAAAGAAAATCAGATTGAAAGGGGAGGAGACATCTCCAAAGGTTTGGTTGAGCAACTTTGACAGCCGTTGCAAGGAATAGATTGCAATAGGGGCTGCAATGGCTGAATAATTCATGCCTTGTTTTACACCGTAGAATACTTGATTCTTCAGATCATAATAGATAAAATAGTCCTCCAGAGGGCCCATACTGATTAAATTTTTTACACTTGTGTCCATCTTATTACCATTTCCTAAACTCAATACGGATGTTCAAACAAAGTTCTACTTTCTCTTAAAAGCATCGTGACAACGATTGCCAGCATTCTAGCTGATTTTGGGCATTTGCCTTCCTAGAGAAAGAAAAGTTTATTAGTATTATAGCATGAACCCCCAGAAAAGGGGAAAATATCCCCGACCAATACCTTTGCCAGAGCCAAGAAAGCTTTCGTCATTTCATAAAAAAGCGGACAAGTCCGCATTATAAAAACAGAATGCGAGCTTATCCGCCTTTTCCTATGTCTCTAAAATAAATAATGTGTTTTCCTCGTTTCATCGTGCCAAGCGAATGCGAGTCACAATCCCATCTTGGTCTACAAGATCCAACTCACTCGAATTTAGCCATTTGATCGGAGCTTCTAGCTCTTGTGCTTGCTTAACGATGTCCAAGAGTTCTTCCTTGCTTTCGACCTCAAGGACGTAGTAGGCCAAGCCTGGCAAGCCTTGCTCACGCGGAGCTAGCCCTTTTCCAGCCCATTCGTTGACAGCCAGGTGGTGATGGTACTGACCAGCCGCTATCCAACTAGCACTAGGAATGCTAAATTTATCCTCTAGTCCTAAGACCTTTTGATAAAACTGGCTCGTCGAACGACTATCCTTCACCGATAGATGGATATGCCCCATTCTCGTCCCTTCAGCTAGGATAAAGGGATCCACCTTTTCTCCTAACTCATAGATGTCCTGTGCCGCAAGGGCTTCGGTCACACCGATAATGCGACCATCTTCTCGAATATCCCATGAAGACACTGGCTTATCACGGTAGAGTTCAATGCCATTTCCTTCCAAATCCTCTAGATAAATAGCCTCACTGTATCCATGATCTGCACCCCCTACCAGAGGAATCCGCAAATCACTTAGGTGTTTCAAGACATCTGCCAAGGCTTTTCGTGTTGGCAACAAAATCGCCAGATGGTAGAGCCCATAATGCTCCCTTACTTCGCCAGCCTTTTCTGCCTGAATCAAGTGAACCAAGGCTTTTCGACCAAGTCCCAAAATCGCTTCTGTCTCTGTTTGAGATAAAATCTCCAAGCCAATAATCTGGTGATAAAAAGCCGTTTGACTCGTCAAATCCTTGACATTTAAAACAGCCTCCGCTAGGTAAATATGGCTTTGGTATGCATAAGTCATAGGGTGTCTCCTTTTGTTTGTTGTAACTTTATCAATTACATCAATTATACACTATTGAGATAAAATGTCAACGAAGACAACTCAAAAGAGCTGGAAACCAGCTCTTCTTTTTATTTTACAACAAGCTCGTAGCGAGTTTTGCTGGTGAAAGTTTCCCCTGCTTTGAGAATGACTTGGTCTTTGAGGTCACTGTGAATGGCATCTGGTAAAGCTTGCGCTTCAAGGGCAATCCCATTGTGTTGCACCATTGGCTGGCCTCCAATGATGACACTCTCATCCACAAAGTTTGCTGTGTAGACCACAAAGCAAGGGGCCTCTGTCTTGAACAGCAGGAAACGACCTGAGTTTTGGTCATAAAGGAAACCAGCATTGTCATGACCTGCAGGAAGAGCAAATGGGTGATCCAAACCAGATACCAACTGGATTTGCTCATCGTCCTCTGCAAAGATGTCCTTCAACAAAGCACCATTATAGATGTGTTTAACCACATCACGAGTAGCATCTGGAGTCTTAGCCGGAACACCGTCCGGAGCGATTGGGTAAATGCCCTCCGTATTTAGCTGGAAGACATGACGGTCAACTGTCTGCGTGAAATCACCAGACAAATTGAAGTAGCTGTGATTAGTTGGATTGACCAGCGTATCCTGATCTGTCGTCACCTTATAGCTGACTTCGTAGGCACCAGTTTCTTCCAAATGATAGCTGATCCATATCTTGAGATTACCAGGAAATCCTCCTGTCCCGTCTGTACGCTCTGTGTAGAGGGTCAAACCATGGTCGCTCACCTCAGTTAATTCAAACAAGCTTGAATCCCAACCTGTTGAACCACTGTGGTTACAGTTGCTGGCATTGTTGACTTCAAGATTATAGGTCTGGCCATTGAGCTCAAATGTCGCACCTGCAATACGGCCCGCTACAGGACCTACACTTGCTCCATGCTTGGGACTATTGCCTACATAGCTATCAAAATCATCAAATCCTAGGATAACATTAGCAAAATTTCCAGCCTTGTCGGGTGTGACATAGCGTAAGATGGTCGCACCATAGGTCATAATTTCTAGTTGGTAGCCACTGTCCGTCTCAAAGCGATAGGCCAAGACATCCTTACCCTCATGATTTCCAAATACACGCTCTGTGTATGCTTTCATTCTTCTCTCCTTTGATCCATTTCTCTTAAGTAAACAAACCATAGAGAGTGTATTTACCATCTATGGTTGTAGTTTCTATTTTCAGAATCCTTTGTCAGAAAACCTTAAGTAGCTTCTTAACAAAAAGGGATTCTTCTATTCTTGTTTTTATGCTTCTACACGTTCAGTCCATGAAGTCGCTGTTGTTTGAAGAACCTTGTTGAGTTCGTCAATGTTCTCAAAACCAGTTGTGCGAAGCCATTCGCGAGCTGCTGCTTCACCATCTTTGATGTAAGCTTCAACTGATCCAGCCCATGTTGCACGGCCGCAAAGAACACCGTTGAAGTTTGCGCCTGATTCGTGGGCAAAGACAAGCGTTTCTTGGAAGAGTTTAGCTGATACACCCGCACTCAAGTAGATGTATGGAAGATTTGTTGCTTCGTCTTGTGCTTTGAAGAAGGCTGCTGCTTCTTCGCGTGTATGCACGACTTCTCCATCACCAAAGCCTTCAACGTATTTCACATTGACTGGAACTTCCACTTTCAAAACATCAATGTTAAAGCGTGGGTCTGAGAAGACCTTCATGGCACCGATAACCTTGTGTGGTTTCACTTTTGCGTATTCTGCAGAACCTGCATCAGCGATTTTTTCATCGTAAGCCAAGATTTCAAGGAAGAATGGAATGTCTTCCGCCACACACTCAGAACCGATGCGTTCGATGTAGGCTTGTTTTTGTTGGTTGAGTTCGTCAGAGCTGTCTACATCGTAGTAAAGCAAGAATTTGACTGCATCTGCACCTTGTTCTTTAATGCGTTTTGCAGACCAAACATCCAAGCAGTCAGGCAAGCGTTTGGTGCTTGTTGTGTCGTAGCCAGTTTTCTCATAAGCAAGAAGAAGACCAGCATTGGCATCAAGCGCTTTTGTAGCTGGGAGACCATACTCAGGGTCAAGAAGCATAGAGGATGCGTATTTTGTCAATTCATCTGCTACCAAGACTTTGAGTTCTTCCATTTGAGCTACTGTTGGCTCTTCTGTTTGGTATTGAGCCATGAGGCGTTTCAAAGCACCACGTTGGTCAAAGGCAAGAGCTGAGATAATGCCGTTCTCGTCAGAGAGTTTTTGCAAGCAAGCTACTTTATTAGGACTTAATTGTAATTTACTCATAGATACTTCCTTATTTTTGATATTCATGAATGATCACACCTTGTACCACACGGTTTACGGTACCTGTAGGAGATGGTGTATCTGGTTTATTTTCTACCTTGAGTGAAGTCAATAGGGCAAAGAGTTGGGCATAAACGATGTAAGGGAAGACACGGTAAATATCGTTCAAGACACCGCCACAACCAAGTGCTACTTCTTTGACATTTTCAAGACCAAAGGCTTGATCACTCAAGAGCACAACACGACGGGCGATGTGATCACCAGCCACTTCACGAACCAAGTCCAAGTCGTACTTGCGAGTGTAGTCTGTCGTTGTACCAAATACCAAAACAACTGTATCTTCGTTGATAAGAGATTTTGGACCGTGACGGAAGCCGACTGGGCTTTCATACATGGTCGCCACTTGACCAGCTGTTAATTCCAAAATCTTGAGCTGAGCTTCATGAGAAAGTCCAAAGAAAGGACCTGCACCCAGGTAGATAACACGGTTAAAGTCGAGGTCAACCAACTCTTTGACATCTGCTGCATTGTCTAGAACATTGCGGGCAAGGCTAGTCACAACTTCAAAACGTTCAGCTTTCACAGCAAATTCTGTAGGATCAAAAACCAAGAGAGCTGTTAGCATCATGGACGTAAAGCTAGAAGTCATGGCAAATCCAGCGTCATTGGAAGCAGCTGGTTGCAAGAGCAAAAGATTGCGCTCATCGCCATGAGCTTGAAGAGCCAATTTACCATCTGCTGCACAAGTAATCGTCACTTGATAGAGGTCATCAACCAAGGCTTTGGCCAAATCAACCGTCGCCACACTTTCAGGCGAATTTCCACTACGAGCAAAGGATACAAGGACAGTCGCCACATCTTTTTTCAAATAAGTTTCTGGATTGGCAACAATATCAGTTGTCGCAATGGCATTGAAATTCCATTTGCGTTCGTCATAGACTTCCTTAAAGTAAGGTACCAAGGTATCTCCCACATAAGCAGAAGTACCAGCACCCGTCAAGATGACCTTGATATAGTCATGCTTATCAGCGATTCCTTGTAGGAATGCTGCAATTTCTTCTCGTTTTGCTTGATAGGCTTCAAAAGCCTCTTTCCATACATCAGGCTGTTGGTAGATCTCACGAGTCGTGATTTCTGCACCCAGTTCAAGTAATTCTTCTTTTGTGTAATTTAGCATAGAGTTCCTCTTTTTCTATCAAATATGGGAATGGGAGTGACTCCCATTCCCATGTTTATTCTATACAAGCTGTTCTAACGATTTTCACGTTGTCACATCTTATTCATCTTCGTCATCATCAAAGCCCGCTAACAGATCGTTGACTCTCACAATGCTTTCTGCAGCACGGCTCTTATAGTCCGCATCTGCGCCTGTAAGGCTCGCATTGATAAATTCAATCACCATTGGAAGATTCATCCCTGCGTAGAGTTCAATGTCGCGACCTTCCATGATCAAACGGCTCACCACGTTACATGGTGTTCCACCGAGAAGGTCCGCAAAGACTAGGAAATCATCCAATCCTTCGATAGCAGCTTCAAATTTTGCAGTAAATTCTTCTGGACCATCTTCTGGAAGAAGAGCCACCGCATGAATGTTGTCCTGTGGACCCATGATCATTTCTGTGCTACCTTTAAGTTCTTCACAGAAACGACCATGACTCACCAAAATTAATGATTTACTCATAAATTATGCGCCCATTCCAAGCAAGAATTTACCGATGAATGAAAGACCTACTGCAAGAACGATAATGATACCGATCGCTTTAGTAGAGTTCATACCTTTCTTACCAAGCAACCAGAAGATAAAGGCAGTAAAGATTGCTGGAAGCAAGCGTGGGAAGATTGAGTTCAAGATGTCTTGGAAGTCAATCATCTTTTCACCGATTGGCAATTTGTAAGAAATGTCAAAGTTGATCATTGTTGCTACAAGAGCACCCATCATGAAGACACCAAGTACAGATGCAGCATCAATCAAAGCTGTCAAAGTACTTTGCATGTTGTTGATAAGGTTAACCCCTTCTTTGTAGGCAAATTCCAATTGTTTCCAACGGAAGATGTCATAAGCAACTGCAACTGCGATCCAAAGGAAGATACCCCATGGTTGGCCAGCGATAGCCATAGTTGCTGCGATAGATCCCATGATAGCAGGTACAAGTGAACCAAAGATTGTATCTCCAAGAGGAGCAAATGGTCCCATCAAACCTGTCTTGATACCGTTAACGGCATCTTTTGAACCCACACCATCTTTTTCTTCCATGGCAAGGTCAAAACCAGCGATAATTGTGTGGAAGAATGGTGAAGTATTGAAGAATTGAGTATGAACTTTCATCATTTCTTTCAATTCAGGAGTTCCATCCCCATACATTTTACGCAATTGAGGCAAGATCATGTAAAGGTAACCAGAAGCTTGCATACGTTCGTAGTTCCAACCTAATTGGAAAGTAAACAAGCTACGTTTGTTGATTTGATTAAAATCTTCTTTTGTAAGTTTGTAATTAGAATTCGTCATCTTCGATTTCCCCACTTTCTGATGGTGTAGAAGGTGCTGCTACAGCTACTTTTTGGCTGTTCTTAAAGTGAACAACTGCAAGGAAGATACCTACGATAGAGATACCGATCATAGACAAACCTTTGAAGTTGTTAGCAAAGCCAATCTTTTCAGCAACATCAGCAGGAAGAGTACCAAGGATACCCGCAACAGCGCCACCAAGACCTGTTACATATGAGTAAAGAACAGTCAACATAGCTGTCAAACCGAATCCCATTGCAAGGTAGTGAAGGTTACGTTTAACTGGAAGGTAACGAAGCAAGATTGCAAATCCAAGACCTGGAAGCATACGACCTGCAAGTGTCAAACCGTCTGCAACCCATTGGTATTCTTTAACAAGGTTTACAACACCTTGTACGAATTCTCCACCAAAAGCAAGGGCGAAGAATACTGGAAGGGCACGAGAAAGAGCCCATGGAAGCGCACCAAGTAGGTAGTTGCGTTCGATACCATTGTAGTCAAAGCGTTCGATCGCAGCATCAATACGGTGTGCAAAGAAAGTAGTTGTCATACGTCCAAGAACGTCGAAGTATGTCAAAAGTGCTGCTACTGGTACAGCGATTGTTGTAATCGCAAGGTCTGTATCAATACCTTGAGAGATAGAGAATGCTGTTGCAAGAACCGCACCAGAAGTTGCGTCGATACGAGAAGCACCACCGAAGGTACCAACCCCGAGAACGAACAACTGCAAGTTACCACCGATAAACAAACCAGTTGTCACATCTCCCATGATCAAACCAGTAATGAAACCAGCGAATACAGGGGAACCTGCAGATGAAACGATTGTCAACTCATCACAGATTTGATAAGCTGAGTACAAAGTGAGAAGTAAAATTTGCCACCATTGTATCATAACAATGACCTCCTAAAAATTTTTTCCTATTTTAATAAGCTCAAAAAGTCTGATACGGGATCGTTTGGAACCATTTGAGCAGTGAGTTTAACACCTTTTTCTGCCAGTTTGTGGAAGTCTTCCACATCCTTGTCTACCACGTTGATAGAACGCGTGATAGAGCGAGTTTCTGGTGTTTGAGACATATTGCCGACGTTAAGTGTTTCAAGCGGAACACCTGCTTCGACCAAACCAAGGAAACGGTCTGGTTTACGTGCAACGATAAAGAGACGTTGGCTATCGTATTTACCAGCAAGGATATTTGCTGCTGCTTTCTCAACTGGCAAGATACTGAGTTTCACACCTGGTGGTGTCGCAAGCTTCAAACCACTCTTTTCAATATCGTTGTTAACAACTTCGTCGTCTACAACCATAATGCGTGAAACATTTAATTTTCCAGCCCAAAGATTGGCTACTTGACCGTGGATCAAACGTCCATCGATACGGCATCCTACAATTGTCATAAGTTTTCCCCCTTTATGTGTTTTAGTGTAGGTTTACGAGTTAAATGAATCTCTTCTTTATATTCACCTTCAGTTTCAAAGATGATGATGCGGTTATCACCTTGCTTGAGATAGCTATGAGGGATATAAAGTGAGAGGGTCGGGCCGACATTCCAGAAACGTCCTAGGTGACGCCCGTTGACAAAGGCAACTCCCTTACCAAACTCAGATAAATCTAAGTAGGTATCCTTAGGCTCTTCAACGGTAAAGTCGAAAGCGTAAAAGGCCGGTTGTCCTTCTGTCCATCCTTTTGAAAAATCAATTTTCTCAGGATTATCCAACGGAAGTGGATATTGTTTCCAATTTAACATGAAGTGTAGATCCTTGCAGACACCTGTACGAATTCCTTTACGCTGCGTATCTGCCAAGAACTTATGACCGTAGTTGACACGCCCCATATTTTCGATCAAGATGTCAATTTCTGAAAAGCCTTCTCGGTTGCCCTTACAGTAGATATCTTCACCAATCTCTGTCTGGTATTGAGTAGCAATCCATTGACCATCTACAAAGAGTTGAGCTCGGTCACGTCCATCGATGATACGGAGACGTTCCTCTTCTGCATCCCAACTTGCCTCAGTGCGGTAGAGAAGGTAGCCATAACTTTGACCAAGTTCTTCCATCGCTTTTGGATAGAGGCTTTCAGTAGGACTAGAGAGATTATCCAGGGTTTCAAACAAGGAAACTTTTTCGACCAATGGAATGGACCCTATCTCCATGCTTTCCTTATAGAGTGGTTCCAACTGTGGATACTCTGGGAAGTGGGTTGCCATCATCTTCTTGACTGCTAAGTATTTAGCAGTTGGATTTCCTTCTTCATCGAGAAGGGCATCATAGTCATAAGATGTGACTTGTGGCAAATCCAGAGTTCCTCGAGCCGAGCAACCATTCATGAAACCAAAGTTTGTCCCTCCATGGAACATGTAAAGGTTGATAGAGCCTTGCTCCAATACCTCTCGAACAGCTTCTGCCAATTCTTTAGGATCACGAGTGATGATGGGTTCTTTCCAACGGTTGAACCAGCCATCCCAGAATTCCATACACATGAGGGGCCATTTTTTGCCATACTCATCAAAGAATTCTTGCATTTGTGAGAAGTTGTATGGAGCTTTAGAACCGAAGTTCCCTGTCACAAAGAGATCGTCTTCGATCAAGGTTCCGGCTTTCAGAGTAGCCCTCCATGGACCATCTGAAGTAAAGAGTGGGCAATCAATCCCTCGGTCTTCCATCAATTTCCGAATCGCTCGTAGATAAGACTTATCTTCTCCATAAGAGCCATATTCATTTTCGACTTGCATCATAAGAATGTTTCCGCCATTATCCAACAAGCGAGGCACAAGCCTTGGCAATAATTGGTCATAATAGCGAGCAACAGCCTCGATGTAGGCCGGGTCGGACGAGCGAATTCGCACGCCCTTTGTCAAGAGCCAAGCCGGCAAGCCACCAAATTCCCATTCCGCGCAGATAAATGGAGACGGGCGTACAATGGCATAGAGACCCAGATCTTGTGCAATTTGAAGAAATCTCTCCAAATTTCTGGCACCTTCAAAATCAAACTCCCCTTCAACAGGTTCGTGTAAATTCCAAGCCACATAAGTCTCGACTGTATTAAAGCCAAGCGCCTTTAAGTTATAGAGCGAATGATACCAATCCTCTGCTGGAATCCTAAAATAATGAATGGCGCCGGATAAAATCTTGAACGGTTTTCCGTCTAAATAGAAATCGTCCTCAATTTTAAATCTTGTCATGTTGTTACCTCTGACGAATTAAGTTTGCGCTTTCATTTATTATAATATTAACTATAATCAAATCTTTTGCATTTGTCAATAGGTTTTAGAAAATTATTTAAAATTTTTCTATTTTTTTACTTACCGTTTACCGAAATTATCTAAAAATAGCATGAAAACGATCTTTTTATGTATGATAATTCACAAGAACATCAAATGAATTTTTTTACATGTAAAATAACATTTTTAGTCTATTATTTTAATTTTTTGACCTTAATACTACTCTTTTCTCTATATTTGTGGTAAAATCAAAATTGGAGAAAGAGAATCGAGGTGAAATTTATGGCTATTCCTAAATACCAATATATTAAAGATGAATTAAAAAACAAAATCATCTCTGGTCAATTTGCAAGTGGAGATAAATTTTATACAGAAGCCGAATTGATCGCGATGTACGATGTGAGTTCAATCACAGTTGTTCGTGCCTTGAACGACCTTGCTAAAGACGGCTACATTGTCCGCCAACAAGGTAAAGGTACTTTCGTTTCACGTGCCCGCAAGCACAAACTCGTTGAGTTTTCAGATGTCGAAATCTTTGAAACAAAAGACGATAAAGTTACTGTCCTTTCTATCGAGCGCGGAAACAAACTTGAATATTTAGATAAACTTGGACTACGTGGAGATCAATTCTACTATAAGATTGAACGTATTCGTCAGACAAATGACGTAACATACATCTACCACACATCTTATATTCCTGAGCAATACATCAATGCCAACTATCCAAATCTTGACTATTATAGCTCTATCTATACACGTTTCAAATTGGATTACCGCATTCACATGAGTGATGAACATTTTGAGGAAATCAACGAAATCGCATTCCCAACACCAGAGCATGCTGCTTCTGTACTCGGAATCGATACACAATTCCCAACTGTCTTCCAAACGAAGACTACAAAACTTGAAGCCACTGGCCAAGTCCTTGCCTATAGTGAAACTTATAAGCGAGCAGACTACTACAAAATCAAATTCATCTCATGTAACCGAGGTCATTAAGAAAAAGCCTGAGCCTAGCTCAGGCTTTTTCTATATTCATTATAGCACGAGAAAGAAGTTGGGAAAACGCTATGAAGGGCTCTTATTTAATTAGTAGCATTTTTACTAAAAACAAGGTAAAATTTCGTTTGGTTTTTCCTCTATTTTATGCCTTATTGACAAATTTCTTCTAAATCTTATGATTTCCTCTATTTATTATAGTTATTATATAAATCCACTTGACATTTTACTCCTGAGATAATAAAATAAAAGGGTGAACCAACTACTAGCAAAGCAGAAGAAAAACAACTCCCTGCAACAGGAAGTCAAAACTCTGCAGGCTTGGTCGCAGTAGGACTCATGGCCACACTAGCAGCCTACGAACTCACTAAGAAAAAAGAGGATTAACCCCCTTCGATAAGCATACAAAAAAGCGAGATTGAATCTCGCTTTTTATTGTTAGAATTAATCACCAAGTCCGATACGTTCAAAGATATCATCCACTCGTTTAGTGTAGTAAAGAGGGTTGAAGATTTCATCAATCTCCTCTTGAGTGAGGCGTGATGTCACTTCTGGATCTGCTTCTAGAAGCGGTTTAAAGTCTACTTGGTTATCCCAAGAGTAGGCTGTTTTTGGTTGCACCAAGTCATAGGCTTGCTCACGGGTCATACCTTTTTCAATCAAGGTCAACATGGCACGTTGGCTAAAGATCAGACCAAACGTAGAGTTCATGTTGCGGATCATGTTTTCTGGGAAGACCGTCAAGTTCTTGACGATATTTCCGAAACGGTTAAGCATGTAGTCAATCAAAATGGTCGTGTCCGGTGTGATGATGCGCTCAGCTGATGAGTGAGAAATATCACGTTCGTGCCAGAGAGCGACGTTTTCATAGGCAGTAATCATATGCCCACGGATAACACGCGCAAGACCTGTCATGTTCTCAGAACCGATAGGGTTGCGCTTGTGAGGCATCGCAGATGAGCCTTTTTGCCCTTTGGCAAAGAACTCTTCCACTTCGCGTTGCTCAGATTTTTGTAGACCACGGATCTCAGTTGCCATACGTTCGATTGAAGTCGCGATGCTAGCAAGAACTGCAAAGTACTCAGCGTGAAGGTCACGAGGAAGGACCTGTGTAGAGATTTCTTGAGCACGGATACCAAGCTTGTCGCATACGTATTGCTCTACAAATGGTGGGATGTTGGCAAAGTTACCAACCGCACCCGAAATCTTGCCGGCTTCCACACCAGCAGCCGCATGCTCGAAACGCTCGATATTGCGCTTCATTTCGCTGTACCAAGTCGCCAATTTAAGACCAAAGGTTGTAGGTTCCGCATGCACACCGTGGGTACGCCCCATCATGATAGTGAACTTGTGCTCCTTAGCCTTATCAGCAATTATACTGGTGAAGTTTTCAAGGTCACGACGGATAATGTCGTTGGCCTGCTTGTAGAGGTAACCGTAGGCAGTATCCACCACGTCAGTAGATGTCAAACCATAGTGAACCCACTTGCGCTCTTCGCCAAGAGTCTCAGAAACCGCACGTGTGAAAGCCACCACATCGTGACGCGTCTCCTGCTCGATCTCCAAAATACGGTCAATGTTAAAGTCCGCCTTTTCGCGAATCAAAGCCACATCTTCCTTAGGGATTTCCCCCAACTCAGCCCATGCCTCATCAGCCAAGATTTCCACCTCAAGCCAAGCACGGTATTTATTTTCTTCACTCCAAATGTTCGCCATTTCAGGGCGAGAGTAACGGTTAATCATTGTTTGTTTTTCTCCTGTTCTGCATATTTATCTTTAAGTTCTAAGATTTAAATTCGTCTAATGATAGATTCATTTACATCTTCACCCAATCTCATCACATGTTTCATTTTACGATTGTCACTTATTTACCGCCCACTCCGCCGCTTTCTCTGCATGAATCACTGTTGTGTCGTAGAGTGGCAGGTCGGTGTCGGATTGCTTGACGAGAAGACCAATCTCGGTACAACCCAAGATAACAGCTTCCGCGCCTGCTTTTTTCAAATCATCTATAACGGCAAGATAAGTCCGCTTTGAGCTTTCTTTGATGTCCCCTAGGCAGAGCTCGTCATAAATAATCCGATTGACCTCTGTAATTCCAGCTTGGTCTGGAATCAGCACTTCTAACCCAGACTCTATTAATTTCTCCTTGTAAAAATCTTGAGTCATGGTGTACTTGGTCCCTAGGAGGCCGACTTTTTGAATACCGTCAGCCAACAAGGCCTGCGCAGTTGCCTGCGCAATATGCAAGATTGGAATCGTAATCTTTTCTTGTATCTGCGGAGAAACCTTGTGCATGGTGTTGGTACAAATAACAATGAAATCTGCACCAGCTTGCTCCAAGCGCTGAGCAATATCTGTCAAAAGTTGACCACTTTTCTCCCAGTCTCCAACTGCTTGATAATGCTCAATCTCTGCAAAATCAACACTATAAAGTAGAATCTTAGCTGAATGCAAGCCACCCAGCTCTTTTTTGATGGTTTCGTTGATAATTTGGTAGTAAGATGTGGTACTTTCCCAACTCATACCACCAATCAGACCAATAGTTTTCATAGGCTAATTAAACTCCTCCTTGCTTATCACAACCGACGGATAGTGTGGCAAGCTACTCAGATCTGTATCCAATGGCAAATCATAGATAGCCAGATAATTGTTTGGATATTGAATCTTTAATTCCTGATATTGGCTTTTACTTTTTCATGGTCGGCACTGGCAAAGAGCACTTCCACAACAGCAGTTTCTTTGCCTTCTTCCACAAAAGCGTTTACGATGATTTGAATCATAAACTGGTCTCCATTTAGCTTTAAAGATTATCATTTTCTGAGTCTTCATGTATAGAAAATTCAAATGAAATTCTCTCAGGATGTCTAGGCAGGCCGTAACTACTCAGATAATCCTTTACTTCCTTCACAGAACAAGAATATTCTAAGACTAGCTGATTGCCAGCTCTCTCTAAAATATGAATCCCCTCTCTATCCGCAATCTCTGGAACAATCAAATCGTCCGTATAAGTCAGT
Source organism: Streptococcus sp. 1643 (assembly GCF_006228325.1). Lineage (NCBI taxonomy): Bacteria > Bacillati > Bacillota > Bacilli > Lactobacillales > Streptococcaceae > Streptococcus > Streptococcus sp. 1643. The sequence goes on along the minus strand of NZ_CP040231.1, from coordinate 53,460 downwards.
GTTACGGTCGTTATTTCATCATCTAGCAATTCATCAAATTCTTCTGCCATTTCAAAAATCAATCCCCTCACCAAACTCAACCACACTATCCGGTACATCACTAAACAAAGTCACATGCCCCATCTTGCGGTTGTGCTTCGCTTCTATTTTACCATACAGGTGGAGGTGGGCGCTTGGATTTTCTGCGACATACTTTTCAGCACCCTCGACATGCTGGCCGAGAACATTGAGCATAACAGCTGGATCATGTAGGCGGATAGCTGGCAATGGTGCTCCGAGAACACCCAGAATATGAGTATCAAACTGGGAGAAGTCGCAGGCTTCTATAGAGTAGTGCCCTGAGTTGTGTGGACGTGGGGCGATTTCATTGACGATGATGTCATCAGCTGTCGCAAACATTTCCACACAGAGCGTTCCAGACAAGTTGAGTTGCTCAGCGATTCTCACTGCCATAGCTTTGGCTTTCTCAGCTAAACTTTCAGAAATGCGAGCAGGCACAATGGTCTTAGACAGGATATTGTTGCGGTGGATATTTTCCTGAACTGGGAAAACCGTCACGTCCTTGCCATTACCAGACACGATGACAGAAATCTCAAGGTCAAAGTTGACAAATTCTTCCAAGACACAATCTGCTGAATCTGCTAGCGCATAGGCTTCTTCCAAGTCTGCTTCTGAGCGAATAACCTTTTGTCCATGCCCGTCATAGCCACCAGTCGCCGTCTTGAGGACATAGGTTTTCGACAGGTCTATATCTGCCAAATCTTGGCTAGAAGTCACAACCTTGTAGGGCGCAACAGTGACTTGAGCCTTGTTTGCGAGAAAATCCTTTTCAAAAATCCGATTTTGAGAAATGCGGAGCAGGTCCGTCCCTTGAGGGAGCTGCCCATCCTTGATAACGGCATCTAAACCGTCAGCATCGACATTTTCAAATTCATAGGTGAGGACATCGCAACGCTCCGCCAACTGACGGAGAGCGTCCACATCATTATAAGGTGCCACGATGATCTCCGCCACGCGAGAGGCTGGGCAATCCGCCGCAGGATCCAGCGCGATAACCTTGTGCCCCATGTAGATAGCAGAAATGGCCATCATCTGACCCAGCTGACCACCACCGATAATTCCGATTGTTTTAGATGAGCTCATTGGTAGACTCCTCTGCGATTTTCCCTTGCTCTTCTGCGAAATCAGCCAATGCTGTCGCGATAGCCTGTTCCTCTACTGATAGGAGACGGAGGGCAAAGAGGGCCGCATTGGTCGCGCCTGCCTCACCGATAGCCATTGTCGCAACAGGCACACCGCCCGGCATCTGTACGATAGAGTAGAGCGAGTCCACGCCACTAAGAGCGCGCGATTTGACGGGTACACCGATGACAGGAAGAGTTGTTTTGGCAGCTACCATACCTGGCAAATGGGCTGCGCCACCTGCACCTGCGATAATGACCTTGATACCACGGCTACGAGCTTCCTCCGCATGTCTGAACATGAGGTCTGGAGTACGGTGGGCAGAGACAACTTTCTTTTCGTAGGCTACACCGAAGCGGTCCAGGACTTCGGCAGTTTTTTGCATGGTTGCCCAGTCGGATTTTGAGCCCATGATGATGGAAATTACTGGTTTCATTTCTTCTCCTTTTTCTTCCTTTCAACAATCACCTTAGGTTGTGAGGGACGGCAGCAACCACCAAAGGTGTCTCATGCCTAAATCGGAAGCCCAAGGTCTTCCGATTTCCCTGAACGATTGGATTATAAGCCAATCGTTCTTTCACGACGGCGGTGATTGTTATTTTATTGCTCGCTAATGCTCGCAAGTTATGCAACCATTAGCGTATTTGGCGACTTCGTCGCGTTATTCTTATATCTTTACTTAACAGCCTTGCTTCCGATATCTGTTCGGTAAAAGAGGCCTTCTGTTTTTTGTTGGGAGAGTTCTTGGTAGATAGTTTCTTGGGCTTCTTTGACGGTGTCGGCTGTGGTGACGAGCATATAAACTCGTCCGCCGTTTGAGAGCAGCGCTCTGCTATTTTCCGCAAACTTAGCTCCAGCATAGTAGGTGATAATGTCGCCTTCGGTCTTGGATGGAAGCTTAACACCTTTTTCATAGTCTAGCGGGTAGCCCTTGGATGCGACAACCACACCCAGAGTCACACCCTTGTCCGTCCACGTGATGTTTGGCTGCTTGCCATCGAGAATATCCGTGATATTTTGTGCAAAGTCAGATGTCAAACGAGGCAAGATGATTTGCGTTTCAGGATCTCCGAACCGAGCGTTAAACTCGATGACTTTCGATCCGTCAGCTGTCAAAATTAGCCCCGCGTAAAGGACACCAAGATACGGGCGACCTTCTTTGATCATACCTTCAAGAACTGGCTTGACAATAGTGTCAACCGCTGTGTCAACCACGCTCTGTGGTAAGTGAGGAACTGGCGCATAAGCTCCCATACCGCCCGTGTTAGGACCCTTGTCGCCATCATAGGCACGTTTATGGTCCTGAGCCGTCGGCATGATGTAGAACTTGTCCCCATTGACAAAGGCAAAGAGAGAGCACTCTTCTCCGTCAAGGAATTCCTCGATAACCACACGCGCACCTGAGTCACCAAATTTATTGTCCAAAAGCATCTCATGAGCAGCTTCGACTGCTTGCTCGACTGTCTCGGCAACGACGACACCTTTCCCAAGTGCCAATCCATCTGCCTTGACGACGATAGGAGCGCCTTTCTCCTCGATATAAGCCTTGGCCTCCTCGAAATCTGAAAATGTGCCATAGGCTGCTGTCGGAACGTCATATTTGACCATGATTTCCTTAGCAAAATCCTTGGACCACTCCAGCTCCGCTGCCAATCTTGTTGGACCAAAGGCTTTGAGACCAGCTTGGTTAAAATCATCCACAATCCCAGCAGCAAGGGCATCATCTGGCCCGATAAAGGACCAAGCAATATCGTTGGCTTTTGCAAACTCAATCATTTTAGAATGTTCGGAAATAGAGATGTTTACTAACTCCAAACCATCCAGAGTCATCCCGTCATTCCCAGGAGCTACAAAGACCTTTTCAACCTCTTTTGACTCAAGCAACTTCTTAGCAATGGCATGTTCACGACCACCCGAACCGACAACAAGCAGTTTCATTTCTCAACCTCTTTTGCGAATTATTTACTAATATTATACCACAAACGTTCGTTATAATCTTGTTTTGCTCCGCATTTTTACGCAAAAAAGGAAAGAAACTGTTTTCTTTCCTTTACGTTCTCAATGTCTAAAATGTCTCACGCTTGTGAAGACCATGGTCAAGCCATATTTGTCAGCAGCTTCGATAGATTCTTGGTCACGGACGGATCCACCTGGCTGGATGATGGCCTTGATACCTGTCTTAGCGATTTCTTCGATGTAGTATGAGAAATAAATACTCACTAATATCATTTAGTGATTTATTCCCATATACAATATTGGTTCAAATCCATTTTCTCTAGCATAATTATACCATGATAAAATTTTTAATCTTAATAATATAGAACGTATCTGTAAAAAGCTAAAACTATTATTTTTGACACTTTCATAAATAGATTTATTTGACTTATCAACAATCCATAGAACACTAGTCTTTTTTGAATCAATTGCACTATAAACTAAAGTTTTATCTAGAGAGTATTTTTTTATCAGATACTCAGCATTTCTCCTTTTATTTATCCTATCCCTTAATACTTGCATTGATAATATGGACTGTTCGAAACTATAAATTGATTTTGAAGTATTAAATCCCATTTTTACAGCAATTAATTCACCAGAGTCTTTATCAAACAAATCTCCAATTTCCACTGCTACTCCATTATAATACACATTCTTCTTATGAAACTGTTCGTATTTTGTCATTGTTGAGATTATTTCTGAAATAAACTTATTTTCATCCATATGAAAGCATTTTGAAGAAAAATTATGTTGCTGTGGCAACCTTAAAACTAATCCTTCAATCTCTCTCAATTGTATATCCAATAAAGATTTAAAGGATTCATTGAACGTGGACCATCTTCCAGAATCTAAAAAATATCGTTCCCCTTTATAATCAATTTCAGCATAAATGAGATTTTTCAAGTTTATTGTCTTTCTTTCCTCTGACAAAAAATTTATACGAATACTTTTAAGTTGATCAATTTTCTCCAAATTAGCAACAATAAATTCTCGTATGGAATTCAAATTATAATCAACTTGTTTTGTCGTACTTTTTTTATTCTTGAGTATGGATATGTCAATAGTTGAATCCCCTACAAATTCTATATTATCTCCTAAGGTCACTATTCTATTTAACGAAATATCACATTCTTCGTTTTTCTTCCCTTTTAATACTCTCAATAAATACTCATCTAATTCTTGATTTAGTTTATCGTGCAGAGGCAACAATTTAAAACGTGGAAATTCTTGATTAGGTTGACTTAATATCTGTTTATCAATTTCCTTAAAAATATTTATAAAATCATCAAAATCTTTTTGAGTCTCAAATTTATAATCTTTTGTAAGATGTACGGATATATTACATTTTAAATTTTTACCAAAAATAGTATTTTGAGGTTTTCCTTCTATGTTAAAATAAGCTTCGCTGGCTTGTGGAAAATCTGTTTGATTTGCTTTGTAGTTTAGCACTCCTCTTAATTTGTTTCTTTCTACATAACTAATGCCCTTTACATTAATTTCAGAAGGTTGTATAGAACGTTCCGCAAAATCTAAACCAAATTGTAAATCAGATAATGTTGCCACAAACCAGTGGCTCCTTCCTTGTGGAATAAGATAAAGCGACTTTGGTGTACCTATCATAATAATCGCATTATGATTTTGAAACGACTCTTCTACAAAATCTTCTCCATCAAAAATATTATTGATATCATGTAACCAACTCGTTGTTTCTTTTTTTTTACGTTGTACATAGATCTGTGCAACAAAACCCTTTCTATGAAATTCTTTCTTTACTTTCCGAACATCATTATATCCTTCACTACAAATTTTGCCCTTTAATTCTTTCCATTTTGCTATTTTGCTTAAACTAGGCGTTTCTACACGATAAATGTTTAGTCTCATAATTTTGGCCTTATTCTCTAACATCAAATAAAATATATTGTATTAACAATCTGTTAAATACCATAAATAACATTAACTATGTAAACTTGATTACCATTCATTCTTAATGTCTAAAATGTCGCACGCCTGTGAAGACCATAGTCAAGCCGTATTTGTCAGCAGCTTCGATAGACTCTTGGTCACGTACTGAGCCACCCGGCTGGATGATGGCCTTAATTCCTGCTTTAGCGATTTCTTCCACATTATCTGCAAATGGGAAGAAGGCATCTGAAGCAAGAACAGCGCCGTCAAGGCGGTCTTTAGCTTGGTCAATAGCGATACGGACTGAAGCCACACGATTGGTTTGACCTGGGCCAACACCAAGTGTCATGTGGTCATTCGTCACGATGATCCCGTTTGATTTGACGTACTTGATAGCTTTCCAAGCGAACTCAAGTGCAGTCGCTTCTGTCTCGGTTGGCTGGCGTTTGGTCACCACTTGCCAGTCAGCTGGGCTTTCTTTGACCACGTCTTGGTTTTGCACAAGAAGTCCACCTACCACACCTGTGTACTCTGCTTCCACTTCACTAGCATCTTGAGCATCAAATGGCAAGGCAAGGATACGCAAGTTTTTCTTTTTGTTGGTCAAAATGGCTAGCGCTTCATCCGTATAGCTCGGTGCGATGATGATTTCAAGGAAAACGCCGTGCATCTTCTCAGCAGTCGCAGCATCCACCTCACGGTTAAGGACGACAATTCCACCAAAGATAGACACTGGGTCAGACTCATAAGCGTAATTCCAAGCAGTTTCGATGTCGTCAGCTTGACCGATACCACACGGGTTCATGTGTTTCAAAGCCACAACGGTTGGACGGTCTTTGAAATCACGAATAATACGAATGGCCGCATCAGCATCACGAATGTTATTGAAGGACAATTCCTTACCGTTGAGCTGTTTTGCTGAAGCAATCGAGTAGTCAGTCGGCAAAGCTTTTTGGTAGAAGTCGGCATCTTGTTGAGGATTTTCACCGTAACGCATGGCTTGTTTGAGATCATAGGTCAAAGTGAGCTTTTCTGGTTTTGCTTCACCCACTTGAGCTGTGAAATACTCTGCAATCAAGGCATCATAAGCCGCTGTGTGACGGAAAACCTTGGCCGCTAACCGTTGGCGAGTTTCGTAAGTCGTTTCGCCATTAGCTGACAATTCTTCCAAAACCACAGCATAGTCAGCAGGATCTACCACAACCGTTACGCTAGCGTGGTTTTTAGCTGCTGAACGAAGCATGGATGGCCCACCGATATCGATGTTTTCAACGGCATCCGCATAGGTCACATCTGGTTTAAGAATTGTTTCCTTGAAAGGATAAAGATTGACCACTACAAGATCAATGAGCTCAATCTGATTGTCCTTAGCAGCCTCTAGATGGCTATCAAGATCACGACGAGCGAGGAGACCACCGTGGATATTTGGGTGAAGGGTCTTGACACGACCGTCCATCATTTCTGGGAAGCCCGTCACATCATCAATTGCAATGGTCTCCACCCCAGCATTGTCAAGGGCAACTTTGGTACCACCTGTTGAGATGATATCCCAACCAAGTTTTTTGAGTTCTTGGACAAATTCAACAATGCCCGCTTTGTCTGAGACGCTGATTAAGGCCTTTTTCGTCATTCTATTCCTCTTTCTTTAGATCCAAGCGCATAGCGACTTCGTTATTTTCTTCTATAAATCCTGTTTCCTGAAAACCCAGACTAGTCAACAGGTGCTTCATTTTTTCATTTCCAACCACATAATCTGCGGTAATATGACTGCAAGCTCTATCCATCTGAGCCTCTTTGATTAGAACTTCCAAGGCTTTTCGACCATAACCTCTTCCTTGGTACTGCTGACCAATCATTATCCGCCAGATAAAGTATTCCGCTTCATCCTTGTCTATTTCTAGCAGGAGAAAGCCAACCACTTGCTTATCCCAATAGATTGCCATCGGAAACACATCTTCGTTTTTCCGATAGAGCCATGCATCAGCTAAAGAGCGCACATTTGGAGCTACGAAACGTGCTCGTTCATCAGCTTCTGATATTTTCAAATCCAGCACTGCCTGAAAACTGCTCTCATCTACCAATTTCAGTTCAATCATTTTTTCTCCTAGCAAGATTGCGCAATCAAAACTTGATTTACCTCTTACCTTCTCTCCACTCCCAAGCTATCCAACACCTCTGGATACAACTTGTACTCTGCCTCATGAATGCGAGCTTCAAAGCTTTCGATGGTATCATCAGCTAGTCGTGGTACGCGTACTTGTTTGATGACCTTGCCTGTATCCACACCCGAATCCACCCAGTGAATGGTCACTCCAGACAGGTCTACGCCAGCATTCCAAGCGTCCTCAATCCCATGAGCTCCTGGAAATTCTGGTAGGTAGGCTGGATGAATGTTAATGATCCGACCCTCGTAAGCAGCGAGCAAAGTTGGCCCAACGATTTTCATGTAGCCTGCTAGACAAACCAAGTCAATCTGGTGTTCTTCCAAGAGTTCGACAAGAGCTGCTTCGTAGTCCGCCTTGTTCTCAAACTCCTTGAGTTCAAAAGCATAGGACAGAACGCCGAGCTTGTCTGCCCGCTCGAGCACATAGGCGTCACGATGGTCTGAAAAGACAAACTCAACCGGAAATTCTTCAGCAATCACCTGAAAGTTTGAGCCGTTACCAGAGGCAAAAACAGCTATTTTTTTCATTTGATGATGACACTTTCGTTTTCTTTCTTGACGATGCGACCAATTTCATAGACTGGTTCATCCAGTAATTCCTTGACACGGTCTACATTTTCAGGGCTAACTGCCAACATGAGGCCCACACCCATATTGAAGATTTCAAACATTTCTTCGTGTTTGATCTGACCGTATTTTTCAAGGGCTTTGAAGATTGGCAAAACTGGTACCTTGCTTTCCTCAATCTCAGCAGCCAAGTCAGTTGCAAACATACGAGGGACATTCTCGATAAATCCACCACCTGTGATGTGGGCAATCCCGTTGACCAACTCTTCCTTGATGAGTGGCAAGACAGCCTTGACATAGATACGAGTCGGCTCAAGAAGGACTTCCTTGAGTTTCTTGCCTTCCAATTCTGGCAAGACTTCTTCACCTGTGTAATCCACAAAAACACGACGTACAAGTGAGTAACCATTTGAGTGAATCCCACTTGAAGCAAGTCCGAGAAGAACATCACCTTCGGCTACTTTTGATCCGTCGATGATTTGAGATTTTTCTGCCACACCGACCGCAAATCCAGCCAAGTCGTAGTCATCTTCGCCGTACATACCAGGCATTTCAGCCGTTTCACCACCGATGAGGGCAGCACCAGCCTGCACACAGCCTTCTGCTACACCAGCGACTACTTGTTCTAGTTTAGCTGGTTCATTCTTCCCTGTCGCCACATAGTCGAGGAAATAGAGGGGCTCCGCACCTGCAGCGATGATATCATTGACACACATAGCTACACAGTCCTGCCCAATCGTGTCATGCTTTTCGTACTTGATAGCCAGCATAAGCTTGGTTCCGACACCGTCAGTCCCTGAAATCAAGACCGGTTCTTTGACACCTGTTTTTGAGAGGTCAAACATGCCACCAAAGCCACCAAGAGCTCCCATGACACCCGCACGCTCCGTGCGAGCCACATGCTTTTTGATCCGCTCAACAACTTCATAACCCGCTTCAACATCTACACCCGACTGGGCATACGCATTTTTATTTGCCATTTTATTTTTCCTTTTCTTTGAGAAGATTGCGACGTATTTTTAGATAAACAATTATTTTATCTAAAAATACTAGTCAGGGCTCTAGCTTTGGTCCCATAAGACAAAGCGTCTACTGACAAATGCTTTAGCTTTTAGTCAGTAGCGAGACGTGGAGCATAAGCATTTTTATTTGTCATCTTCTCTTCCTTTCCTTTCATGGAGAGTCTTTATCCGTCTATTTGTAAAAACTGGTCTTTTCATCCAAACTTCTACGATAGTCTTCCTCATAGTCGTAGAGAGGAGTTGGGTAGTCGCCGTCAAAGTAAGCGACACAAAGACCACCGTTTGGCGCATCTGTTTCGATGCCAATAGAATTAATCAAGCCATCAATCGAAAGATAGGTCAGGCTATCTGCGCCAATGATTTGGCGAGTTTCCTCGACCGTATGATTGGCCGCGATCAGCTCCTGACGCGTCTGGATATCAATCCCGTAAAAACATGGATAAGCTAGCGCTGGACTCCCAATAGCAACATGAACCTCAGACGCACCTGCTTCTTTCAAAAGCTGAACGATACGGCGAGAGGTCGTCCCGCGAACAATGGAATCATCAATCATCACCACACGTTTGCCTTTGACAACGCCCGAAACAGCAGACAGTTTCATCCGCACCCCTTGCTCCCGCAATTCTTGAGTCGGTTGGATAAAGGTGCGTTGGGTGTATTGGTTTTTGATGAGACCCATTTCATTTGGCAGACCTGATTCTTCTGCAAATCCCATAGCTGCGCTGAGCGAGGAATTTGGCACACCGACCACGATATCTGCTTCGTGCTTGAACTCACGCGCCAATTGAGCCCCCATACGTTTGCGAGCTGTATGGACATTAACACCATGGATATTAGAGTCAGGGCGGGCAAAATAGATATACTCCATAGAGCAAATCGCCAACTGGGTATCATTCGTATAGCTATCGTACTGAATCCCATTGTCATCCACAATCACAATTTCCCCTGGTTTCACATCACGAATCCACTCGGCACCAATAACTTCAAAAGCACAGGTTTCTGACGAAACCACCACCGCTCCGTTGGCCATTTTCCCAATAGAAAGTGGACGGAAACCATTAGGATCAAGCGCAGCAATCAACTTGTCCTCAAACAGCAGGATATAAGCAAATCCACCTTTGACAAGGCTGAGCGCCTCTTTGATTTTGCCCATCAAGTTCGGATTGTGACTCCGACGAATGAGGTGTGCCAAAATTTCCGAGTCCGAAGTTGAACTGAAAATTGCTCCTCTTTGTTCCAATTCTTTCTTGAGCGATTCAGCATTGGTCAAGTTTCCGTTGTGAGCAAGTCCAAACTGCATATCATGAAAGCGAAAGAGGAAGGGCTGGATGTTGTCAACAGAAGCTTCGCCAGCAGTCGCATAACGAACATGCCCAATCGCGCTCGCTCCAGTCAGTTTATCCAAATTAGCTGGATTTCTGAACACTTCTGATAAAAGCCCCATATCACGATGACGCTTCAATTTCCCTTGGTCATTGGAGAGGATTCCTGCCCCCTCCTGACCACGGTGCTGAAGACTGTGGAGTCCGAAATAGGTCAATTTGGCAGCATCTGGATGGCCCCATATACCAAAAACACCACATTCTTCATTAAGAGATTTTACTTCGTATGTCATTTTTTATACCTAATTTTTATATTTGCATCATTCCTTCAGTAGAGCCGAATGATACGGTAGAAGCTCGTTTCACTCGCAAAACAAACCTTTTACAATCATCAAGAGCTACATGGCTTTTACATTACTGATATTGTCTATCGGAAAAACCACAAATCTTACTTTCCAGTAAAGTATTTAACAGCCGACGCGAACAGGTGCTGGTCTTTATTTCCTGGGATGTTTTGGAAGAGACCGTCTTCATAACGTTCTGAGTGTCCCATTTTACCGATGATTTGACCATTCTTGCTGGTAATTCCTTCGATGGCATTTACCGAACCATTCGGATTGTACTTAGAATCCATACTTGGTTTGCCGTCAAAGTCAACGTATTGGCTAAAGATTTGACCATTGACACGGAGCTCTGCAAATTCCTCAGCCGTCACGACAAATTTCCCTTCACCGTGCGATACTGGAATGGCATGGATATCGCCCACTTGTACTCCAGCCAACCATGGTGAGTTGGTATTGGCAATTCGCGTTTCCACCATCTTAGCCACGTGCTGGTTGGCATCATTGTAGAAGAGGGTTGGACTAGTGCTGCTGGCATCTTCAAAGTTTCCGTATGGAAGAAGACCTGATTTGACGAGGGCTTGGAATCCATTACAGATACCGATAATCAAGCCACCACGAGCGATAAAGCCATCAATGGCTGCACGCACTTTTTCATTGAGCAAGATATTGACAATAAACTTAGCTGATCCATCCGGCTCATCCGCAGCTGAGAATCCACCTGCAAAGAAGAGAATGTTTGCCTTGCCGATATTGTCAACCATGGTTTCAACTGACTTGACAATTGCTTCTTCATTCAAGGTTACAAATGGCACCAAGTTAACCTCTGCACCTTCTTTTTCAAATGCCTTGGCTGAGTCATATTCTGAGTTGGTTCCTGGGAAGACTGGGATGTAAACCACCGGTTTTTCAATAGTTTCCTTGGCTTTGATGACTGCGTTAGAAGCGACAGCTGGCACTTCTTCCAATTCTTTAGCTTGTGCAAATTCAGTAGGGTAAACTTCTTCTAATTTTCCTTGGAAGGCACTGTCAAGTCTGTGTCCATCTAGCTTCACACCGTTGACAAGGAGTGTAAAGTCTGCGCTTGTTTGTCCAATCTTCTCTACTCCAGCAATTTCTTGAGGAGATGTGAAGACAAATCCACCCAATTGAGCTGTCAAGGCTGTTTCAAGTTCAGGCAAGTTCACCTCTGCACCGATATGGTTCCCAAAGGTAGCAAGAGCCAAGCTTTCAAGGACACCGCCATATTTGACAGCTGATGCAGATGTTACTTTGTGATCAGCTTGGATGGCTTCAAATTGAGCAAAATTAGACTTAATCAAGTCAAAATCAATCTCTGCAGCAAGAGCTTGACCTGGGATGTAGTAGATGTTTTCACCAACATTCTTGAACTCTGGAGAAAGCACCTTACGGCTATCTGCTGTTGTGACCCCAAAGGCGACCAAGGTTGGTGGTACGGTCAACTCTTCAAAGGTACCAGACATAGAGTCCTTACCACCGATAGATGGCAAGCCAAGTTGGATTTGTGCTTCGATAGAGCCTAGAAGAGCTGCTACTGGCTGACCGAAACGCTCTGCTTGCTTGTCCATCCGCTCGAAGTACTCTTGGTAAGAGAAACGAGCCTTGGACCAGTTGGCACCAGTAGCCACCAAACGAGCTGTCGCTTCGATAACTGCATAGGCAGCCCCGTGATATGGAGACCATTCTGCTAGATAAGGGTTGAACCCTTGAGCCATGACAGACGCAGTATTGGTCACCCCGTGCTGAACTGGCAATTTCTGGACAGATGCCTCAGTTGGTGTGAGTTGGTAGCGACCGCCAAGTGGGTGATTGACTGTAGAACGACCGACCGAACAGTCAAAGATGGTTTGCAAGCCTTTTTGACTTGCATGGTTCAAATCAGACAGAACTGCAAGGGTATCTGCTTCAAGTGTGTCAGCATTGGTTGTGCGTTCTTCTGGAAGTTTGGCATCCTTGTCCACAACCTTGGCATCAACGACTACGCGCACACCGTTTGTATCAAGGAAACGACGTTCCAAGTCAACAATCGTTTCACCATTCCAGTGCATGACAAGATTTGGTTTTTCAGTCACTGTTGCCACAACAACAGCGTCAATATTTTCTTTATTACATTCTGCAACGAAGGCATCTACGTCTTGAGGACGCACCACAACTGCCATCCGTTCTTGAGATTCAGAGATAGCAATTTCTGTACCATTCAAGCCTTGGTATTTCAGAGGAACCTTGTTAAGGTCAATTTCAAGACCATCTGCCAATTCACCGATAGCCACACAGACACCACCTGCTCCAAAGTCATTGGACTTCTTGATGAGACGAGTGACATCGCCATTACGGAAAAGGCGTTGGATCTTGCGCTCTTCGATGGCATTTCCTTTTTGAACCTCAGCACCGGCAGTCTCTACAGACTCAACTGTTTGAACCTTAGAAGATCCCGTTGCACCACCGACACCATCACGCCCAGTCTTACCACCTAGCAAGATAATCACGTCACCAGCTTCCGGTTTTTCACGGACAACGTTGCCCTTGGGAGCCGCACCAACAACTGCACCTAGCTCCATGCGTTTGGCTACAAAACCTGGGTGGAAGTATTCACGAACGTAAGTCGTCGCCAGACCAATTTGGTTCCCATACGAAGAATAACCATGAGCCGCTGTCTTCGAAATGACTTGTTGTGGCAATTTACCAGCGCGAGTTTCTGAAATCGGCGCTGTAATATCACCAGCACCTGAGATACGCATAGCTTGGTAAACATAAGAACGGCCTGACAATGGGTCACGAATGGCGCCACCGATACAAGTAGCCGCGCCACCAAATGGTTCAATTTCCGTTGGGTGGTTGTGGGTTTCGTTTTTGAACATGAGGAGCCAAGGTTCCTTGACACCATCAACGTCCACTTCGATTTCAACCGAGCAGGCATTGATTTCGTCAGACACTTCCATATCGTCCAAACGACCATTAGCACGCTCATAACGACCAAAAATAGTCGCCATATCCATCAAGGTTTGTGGCTTTTCAGACCGACCTAGTTCATCACGCATGGCAATATACTTGTCATAAGTCGCTTGCAATTGTTTTTGGAATTTAGAAGCTGAAAAATCAATGTTTTTCAACTCAGTCTCGAATGTTGTATGACGGCAGTGGTCAGACCAGTAGGTATCCAATACCTTGAGCTCAGTCTCAGTTGGCACGCGCCCAATTGACTTGAAGTAGTCTTGGATAAAGAGCAAATCATCTACTTCCATTGCCATTCCTTGTTCAGCCTTGTAGCGAGCAAAGTCTTCTGCCGTATAACTTTCAAAGAAAGTCAATTTAGGAATGGTCTTGTCTGACTCTGAAAATTCCTGCTTGGCAATCCCTGTCGTGATGTCCTTGAAACGAGAATCAACTGGGTTGAGCAGGTAGTTCTTGACCGCTTCCAACTCAGTCGCATCAATATCCTTATTGACCAAGTAAAGTTGGGCTGTGTTGACTGTTACATCACTTGAACTTCCCAGTAAAAGCAAGGCTTCCTGTGAAGAAGCTGCACGCTGGTCAAATTGACCAGGCAGGCTTTCAATGGCAAAGAAAGCATAGTTGGCAAGATCCGCTTGCACGGCCGCTTCGTCCAAGACATGATCCGTCACCTGCTCAGAGAAGATGTGCTTCTCTGCAGGTGCAAACAAGTCCTCTGCCAAATCAAAGACATCATAAACCTGTACAATGCGAATACTTTTTAAGGTTGACAGTCCCAAGTTGTGCTGGAGCTCTCTTACCAAACTCTCTGACTTGACCTGAAAATCAGCCTTTTTTTCAACAAAAATACGTTTATTCATCAATTCTTATTCCTTTATTTCAGCTCTTGCAATATTCCCAAACGAACTTGAGAGTCTTGCAAACAGATTATTTCAATTCCTGCAACTTTTCCCAGACAATCTCGTAAACGTCTGTCAGTTCACCTAGACCCCGATGGAGTGTAAAGGTCTGGGGGACCTTTACAGCCTGAGTCCTTACATCTGAAAGACGAAGGTTTTCCGTTAATAACAGCTTATTTCAAAGCCTGCAATTTCTCCCAAACAATCTCGTAAACGTCAGTCAATTCACCTAGTCCTCTACGGAAAACATCCTTATCCATGTGGTTGCCATCTGCATCCCACAAACGGCAGTTATCTGGTGAAAACTCGTCTGCCAAGATAATCTTGCCATCCTTGTCAAAACCAAACTCTAACTTAAAGTCAATCAATTTAAGGCCAATCTCAGCAAACCAAGCTTTCAAGAGCTCATTGATACGACGGGTTTCTTCTTTCAAGTAGGCAATCTGCTGGTCATCCGCAATTTTAAGGAATTTCACATGCTCGTCATTGATAAAGGGATCATCCAAATCATCATTTTTATAGTAAAATTCGACAATTGGAGTCTCAAATGCAATACCTTCTTCGACGCCAAAACGTTTTGAAAAGGAACCAGCCGTGTAGTTGCGGAGCACAACTTCCAAAGGAATAATCTCAACCTTTTTATTGAGTTGTTCCGTATCCGAAAGCTTCTCCACAAAATGAGTCGCTACACCAGCCGCATTTAATTTCTCAAAAATAAAAGATGAAATCTGATTATTTAACACTCCCTTGCCCGCAATCTGCTCCTTCTTGACACCGTTAAAAGCAGTTGCCTGGTCCTTGTAAGTTGAAATAATGAGATTTTCATCCTCAGTTGTATAGATATCCTTAGCTTTTCCCGAATAGATCAGTTGTTTTGACATTTTAAAGTTCGCCTTTCGTTTTACTTGAGCACATTCTACCACAAAAGCATGGAAAATTCAAGGTTTTTACGAATAAATAACATTTTCCTATTTTAAGCGTAAAGAAAAACTGCAAGATGAACTCTTCTTACAGTTTTAAAATCATTTATCCTCTGAAAAACACGAATATTACCCTTTATTCAAAAATTGATCCCAAAAATAACGGAGATAGCTTTTCTTTCCCGTAATCATCTGCAGGCGGCCTTCTAAACCATAGCGAAGTTTTTCAGCCTGCTCAGAAGTCAGATGGGTCTCCGCCTCAATTTTAAAGAAATTCCCTTTTTCAGTCTTTGTAGCTGTCGCATCGATACTTGTAATCGTAGAATCCAGGAAAATTTGATTCTTCGCATCATTAGTCGTAGTATAACGAACAGAGTCCCCAATCTTGACTCTAGCAACATCTTTTGAACTGAGATAAGCTGTGAGTTTGGTTTTCCCTTCTTTTTCCAAGGATGGGTAGAGTTGGGCTAGCAGGGTTCCTTCTGCGACCATCGTAGATTCACTAGTCTCAGGATTGAGGTGAAGCACCCCATCCTCACTTGCTGTAATCTTCCCTTTATCTAGGAGACCTCCCTGTACCTTCTTACCCGATTCCGCCTCCAAAATTTTCTGATCCAAAAGAGTTAATTCCTGACCGACTTTGACTAAGTGCTGAGATTTGAGCGATTCCAGTTGACTATCCAGTCCCGTTGCATGAGCCTGTTGAGCTCCAGAACCCGCATACTGTACACGATACGTAGCTAGACTGGACTCTAGCTGAGCAATTTGTGCATCCACTTGCGCAATAACTTGCGATTTAGCTTGCGGATCTTCTTCACCTTGATTTTTATAGGTCTGATAAAAAGAGTAGGCTGGATTCTGACTATCCAGTTGATCCCCTGTTTCAATCGCCGACTTAGCTGTTTTATAATCTCGAATTTTATCCTGTGTTTGACTGATAAGATTGCCAATCTCGGTCTGGCTCTGACTTGCTGCCGCATTTTGAGAAGATATGCTAGCATTTTGTTGAGAAACATTACTTCTTAGACTATTCGCTTGGCTGAGATAATCTCGAAACATCTCCTGGTAACCAAACTTATCTGCCTCTGGAAATTGATCACTCCCCTCTTTCAAACTGGATTGCAAATACCCCAACTGCTTTTTTTGATCCTTTAACATCTCCAATTGACTGGCATATGCCTCAACCTGGACAGCCTCCGCCCCTTGCTGGTACTGAACGAGGAGTTCCCCCTGCTTGACTAGTTTGTTTTCTTCTAGATAATTGGCCACGATGAGTTGATTGCTAGTCGACTGGATATTAGCAATGATCCGACTAGGTTCAACAGTCGCTCTGGTAGACAAACTAATCTCCTTCTCTGCAAAAACTGCAAATCCCAGTAAAAACACGAGCAGAAGTGACATAGGTAAAATCACCCGACTGGAAAAATTATGGTAACGACGATTATAAAACTCCGCACTTTCTAAAAATTCTGGTTTCATCTTCTCCTCTTTCTAGCTATTGACCAAATGGGCATAAAAGCCATTCTGTGCAAGCAAGTCTGCATGGGTACCTTCTTCGACAATCCTGCCCTGATTCAAAACAACAACCTTCTCTGTCCGCTCAGCGATGGTCAAGCGGTGGGCGATGAAAATCAAGGTCTTGTCCAAAGCCATAAGATTATCCACGATCCGCTTCTCTGTCAAAATATCCAAACTACTAGTTGCCTCATCCAAAATCAAGACCGGCGCATCCGTCAAGAGAGCACGCGCCAGAGCGATTCTCTGCCGTTGCCCACCAGAAATTCCAGCCCCATCCGAAGTTAATTCTGTCTGGTAATTCAGTGGCATGCGCTCAATATCCTCCCGAATCTCTGCCAACTCGACTGCTCGTAAGATATCTTCCTGAGTCGTCCCCTCCTTGGCTCCAAGGAGAAGATTCTCCAAAATCGTTCCGTTAAAGACATAGGGCTGTTGAGGTAGATAGTTGATATACTGGCGCAGGGCCTTTTTATCAATCTGATTGAGATTGACACCACCTAGACTAATCTCTCCCTGACTTGGATCGTAAAAATTAACCATCATCTTTGCCAAGGTGGTCTTTCCTGACCCCGAAATCCCCACAAAAGCCATCTTAGACCCTTGCGGAATGGTCAAATTGATATCCGACAAGACGTCACGACCATAGCCATACTTATAGTGAACCTGCTTGAAGGTCATCTCTCCCTTCATCATGCTCAGATCTTCTACCGTTTTCTTCTCCTCAAACTCCGAAGCTACTAGATACACTTCGTTTAGACGGTTATTGGCGACCTGCGCTGTCTGAAGTTTGGTTTGCAGGTTGATGATATTTTCCAAAGGATTGGTAAAGTAAACAAGCAAGGTATTATAGGTAATCAGCTGGCCCAAACTCATTTTCCCATCCATGACAAGAACTGCTCCCAGCCAGAGAACGGCAACATTGAGCAGGAGCTGGGCAACTTTTTTCAGAGCCTTTTGCTGGCTTTCTGCCCGACTATAGGTAAAAGATTTTTTCAGATAAGCCACAAATTCCTTATCAATCTTTTGATAGCGCGAACTCTCACTGGTCAAAGACTTGATAGTCTCAATACCGTTGATGTCCTCGATGATAGAGGAAGACAGAACTGCATTGGCTTCCATGGTATCCCGATTCATCTTTTCAAAAGGCTTCATAAAAGCAAAGATAATCACTGTATAGATGGGAAGCGCAAGCAGACTAATGAAAAAGAGTGTCATATTTTGTGAAAACAAGACAAGCGAGATAATCAAAATCGTTGACACATCTAGGAAAATCGACAGAATGGTCGACGCCAGCGCATCGATAATACTGTTGGCATCTGTAAAACGAGACACGATTTCTCCTGTCCTCCGTGTCGCAAAAAAGGACATCGGCAGGTGAAAAACATGCTTGATGTAGGACAAAATCACATCGATGGACAACCGTTGTCCCAGAACAAGTAAAAGGTATTCCTGCGCATAGGACAAAATCTGCTGGAGAATATAGACGATGACTAGTCCTATTGAGATGATACCCAGCGTCGAACGCATCTGGTCTGGTACGTAACTATCAATGATGGACTGAAGATAGTAGGAACCCACGATATTGATAAAGGTCACCAAGAGTGTCGCTAGGACGATATTGGTAATCAAGCCACGCTGTTTGAGTAAGATTGGCAAGAAGGATAGGAGCCCCTGTTTTTTCTCCTTATGAGGTTTGTAGTCCGGTGATGGTGCCATAAAAATACTAACCCCTGTCCACTCTTGCGCAAATCGCTCACGGGAAATCTTGGTCAGCTTGATACCAGGATCTGGATCAGCGATATGAATGTGCTTTTTATCCTGACCTATCACCACATAGTAGTGGAGCAACTTCCCTTCCTTGAGCACATGAGCCACAAAAGGAAAGGTCAAATCTGGCAAATCAAAGAGCGTCATATCCGCCTTGATAGCCCGCGTCTCAAACCCAATCTCCTCTGCTACCTTTACAAGTCCCAAAGCGGTCGTCCCATCCATGGTCGTCTTGGCTAACTCTCGTAGATGAGCCAAGGAGTAATAACTACCGTAGTAGCCAAAGACCATAGCCAAGGAAGCCACGCCACAATCCATCTGATCCACCTGGGGACGATAGTGCCTTTTCCCAAATTTCATATCCATCTCCTTTTTCTAATAATCTCTTTAAAAATTTGTAAGATTATTTTAACCAAATAAGGATAAAAACAGGAAAATATTCCTAAATAAACCATTTTCGCGCCTAAAACGCACTTTAGAAAGCATAAACTATCATTTAAATGTAAAAAGCAGAACAAAAGTTCTGCCTGCTTAAAGTAACCGTTAAAAAATGAATGCCTAGAAATAAACTATTCTGAAATGATATTCTCTTTACTTCTATAAAGTGAGATAAATGTCATCAAAAATAATGAAATCGTAGGTATATCAAAACATTCAAACCACGTAGGTAGATTTATTTTGTTTACATCAGCCACAATTCTAATCATTAGATAAGTTATAGAGCTAAACAATACAATAAACTCTGGCCAAGCTTTTTGTAGTAATTGAACGACTTTCATCTCCAACTCCAATCTGACATTCCATCAATTCTCAATCGTACTTTCTGTTGTTTTTTGCTTGTATTCTCCATAAAACAGACCAAGCAGAATCGGATAGATTTCTGGATAAAACAGAGTATTGATCGGATTTTTCATAATCAAATACGTTGCGATATAAAGAATAATCGATACGACAAAATACCCCTCAGCAAATCCTAATAAGATTTTTTTCATAGCAGACTCCTATTTACCTGAAAAGAGTGCTCGAGTTGTTAAAATAGCTCCACCTGTATATACAAAACCTTTTACAAAACCAACTGCCACAGGGATAAGAAGGGGAAAGGCTCCCCCTTGAATTTCCTGCAAGTCCGTATCAGTCATTGTTTCAAATTTTAAAATAGATTTTTCCATATCATCTCCTCCTTCTATTACCATCTACCCGTCACATAATTATAACCTGCAATTCCTGCTGCAGTAATTCCACCAGCAATTTTAGCTGCTGTCACAGGATTAGCAATCACCCAAGCTACAATCGGCCATGCTCCCCCATTCACATCCGTCAACTCTTCTTCCGTAAGAGCTACAAAGTTCTGTTCCATGTTGTCAAAATTTGTCATTTGTTTTCTCCTTATTTTTTCTATATATTTAATCTTTAACCTCTAAGCCACTTAAATAGCCAGATTGGGTAAATTACTGAAATCATTTTCTTCTCTCCTTCCTTTTCTTCTCACTTATCTATTCGAGAAGTAATTTAAAATGAACAGGTAAATTTCATTTATTTTAAATACCATTTGATCAACCATGGCAATAAGATTGGTAAATACATCGCGTAATCTCCTTCCCTTTTTCCTTACCTATTTATTCGAAAAACAATTCGAAAATAAACAATTCATTCATTTTTATTTTAAAAACCACTTAATGAACCACAGATAAAAACCAGTCACATACATAAATGTTCCTCCTTTTTCTTTCTCATCTCTTCATTCGCAATTTCTACTAAAAGTTTCTCTTTTTTCTGCAAATAAAAAACAACATGACTTGCATGTTGCTTTTGGCTATTTTTTATCTTTAATAATCGCTACTACATCCGCTACACTTTGAAGTTGATCGATTTCCTCATCAGTGATTTCGATACCAAATTCATCTTCTAGTGTCAAGACAAACTCCATCAAGTCCACTGAGTCCGCATCTAGATCGTCTTTCAAACTTAAGGCTTCTGTTACGGCAAAGTCTTCTCCCTGTCTCTCTTGGATAATGGTTACAATACGGTCAAAAATTTCTTTTTCTGTCATCTTTTTTATTCTCCTGAAAATTCACGCGCAGTTTGAGCAACTACGTCTGTTTCTAGCATGGTACGAATCTGACGAATCGTACTGTACACAGCCTTGGCATCACTTGAGCCATGAGTTTTTACAACTGGCGCCTTGACGCCAAACAAGACTGCTCCTCCAACATCTGAATAGTTGAGCTGTGTCTTCAACCCCTTAAGACTATCCTTGAGAAGTAGAGCACCTAGCTTCGCTCGAAGACCACCACCTGTAATAGCTGTCTTGAGCAAGCCCATAATTCCCATGGCTGTCCCTTCAATGGATTTGAGAACAGCGTTTCCCGTGAAACCATCTGTTACGACAACATCCGCAACGCCATTCATCAGATCACGCGCTTCCACGTTTCCGACAAAGTTCAAACTTTCATCAGCTACTAGCAAGTCGTATGTTTCCTTACGAAGCGGATCTCCCTTGCTGCTTTCTGTTCCATTGTTGAGCAAACCAACACGTGGTTTCGAAACCCCACGAACATTTTTCGCATAGAAGGAACCTAAAACAGCGTATTGGTGCAGATGATGGGCTGTATTTTCTGCATTGGCACCGAGATCTAGCATATCAAAGCCTTTTCCATCGATGGTCGGCAAGGTAGACATGAGTCCTGGACGATCGATATTTTTGATACGACCCACAATAAAGAATCCTGCAGCCAACAAGGCACCTGTGTTCCCAGCTGAGAGGACGGCGTCTGCTTCTCCCTCTTTGACTGCCTTGGCTGCTAATACCATGCTGGCATTTTTCTTCTTACGGATAGCTTTTGTCGGCTCATCGTCTGAATTAATTTTCTCATCCGTATGGATGATGCTAACGCGCTCTGTCGCTGTTAGATATTGCTTGATCTTGCTTTCATCTCCATAGAGTTGAATCTCAATATCTGAAAAGTCAGCAAGGGCTTGGTTGACACCCTCAACGATGGCTTGAGGTGCGTAATCGCCCCCCATAGCATCTACTGCGATTTTTTTCATTTGTTTTCCTCTTTTAGTAATTGTCCCCAGTCTGCTAGGGAATCAATGAATTTCTTTGATTTAAGGTGAATCCCAACGTACTCTTCGTAGAGTTGATCCATAAACTTGCGTAGCTCTTGCTTGATTTCTGCCTTAAGAGAAATGGTCTCCAAGGTTTCAAAATCAATGGCTTGAAATTGATTGAGCAGATAAGGGATATTGGGATTTAGATGACAACGTCTCTCATCCTCATGATAATGCTCTGGGCAGAGGCAGGCTCCATATTTGAAAGAAAAGTCAAAGGCCTGACCGACCCGATGGCAAAAGACACACTCATTAAAATTAAGGCTGATTCCAAATCGAGTCAAGATTTGAATTTCAAAAATATTGGTTAAAACCTGATAATCTATCCCTGCTTCCATCAACTCCAGAGTCTTCCTCAAGAAAGCAAACAAGGGAGCATCCTGCTGATTATCCTGCAAACTAGCATCTGCAAGAGCTGCCACATAGGTAGCATAGGCCATGACAAAGAGATCACTATTAATCTTTGGAAAGGTCATCACCTCATGGTAGTCCTCGATGTAGCTAAGCCCATCATCATTGATGCGCAAGAGAAATCGTGCCAACACCAAAGGCTGAATAACAGGAGCTAGTTTGGACTGGCCAGCGTGTTTGACGAAAAACATGCGCTTGCCCGCCTGCTCGGTAAAGATCTTGACTAGCTTGTCATCTTCACGAAAGTTACGATTGTAGAGTACGAGACCTTGACTCGTGATAGACTGAATCATGCTTCTCTCATGTACTCCTCAAGTCGTTTCATGGCCTCTCTGATTGTTTCCATGCTGGCTGCATAAGACAGACGCACATAGCCTTCTCCGTAACGTCCAAAGGCTGCACCAGGGATAAAGGCAACCGCCTTCTTATAGGCAAAATCCTTCAGAAAAGCAAAGGAGTCTTGATTGTAGCCCGCTGGAATCTTAGCAAAGATATAGAAGGCACCGTCTGGTTTGATAATTTCAAAACCAAGAGCAGTCATCTTTGCGATGATATAATCTCGACGCTGGATGTATTCCTTCTTCATAGGCTCTGCGTCGTTTTTACCAGCGGTCAAAGCCTCCACCGCAGCATGCTGAGCCATAGTGTTTGCGGCAGTTACCAAGTACTGGTGACTCTTGATGAGTTGAGCTGTGAAGTTTGCTGGTGCTAAGATAAAACCTAAACGCCAACCAGTCATGGCATGCGATTTAGACAAGCCATTGATAATAATAGCCTGGTCTCTCAGCATAGTTCCCAGAGATACATGGGCTTCGCCTGTATAGGTTAATTCTGAGTAAACCTCATCACAGACAACAAAAATCTCATACTTGCGTAAAACGTCTGCCAAGGCTTCCAACTGCTCCCGACTATAGGTAATTCCTGTCGGATTGGCTGGATAGTTGAGAATGACAGCTTTGAGCTTGTCACCCTGCTCCAAAATGGCCTTTTCCAACATCTCAGGGGTCAAAACAAAACCATTTTCAGTTGTATCAATCTCGACAATCTCTGCCCCAACCAGATTGACAATCGGTTCATAGCCTGGATAGGCAGGAGCTGGCAAGAGCACCTTGTCTCCCTCTTCCAAAATAGCTGTCAAAGTAGCAGATAAAGCCTCTGTCGCCCCAATTGTAACCAAAATTTCATTTTCAGGATTATAATCTAGCTGGTATTTTTCTTTTACAAAGTCGCTAGCAGCCTGGCGCAAGGTCAGTAAACCGCTCATCCCTGTATAGTAGGATTGGTTCTGGTCAATGGCTCGCTTGGCTGCCTCCTTGACATGATCTGGCGTTGTAAAATCAGGTTCCCCCAAGGTCAAACGCAAGACCCCAGGAATCTCCGAAATAGCCTGATCAAACTGGCGAATCAAGGAAACTTGAATCTTGTCTAACTGTTTATTAAAGCGCTTGGTTAAGTCCATAGATATCCCCCTTGCTTACAGAACATAGTACTATTATACTACAAAAGCTCCCTGACCGCAAAATCCATCTGAAACCTGCATTTTTCACTTTCTGTTTTACTTTTCTTCTCGACAGGAGTATAATAATAAATGCTTATTTTCGGAGGTTTTTATGTCATTTTTATCAAAAAATGGAGCAGGCATCTTGGCTTGCCTTCTCATTTCTATCGTATCTTGGTTCCTGGGAGGATTTTTCCCCGTCGTGGGTGCACCTGTCTTTGCAATTTTTGCTGGAATGCTCCTCCACCCCTGGCTCTCACCCTACAAACAACTAGACGCAGGTTTGACCTTTAGTTCCAAGAAATTACTCCAGTATGCCGTTATCTTACTCGGTTTTGGTCTCAATATCTCGCAAGTCTTCGCAGTTGGACAAACTTCACTCCCTGTCATCCTTTCCACCATTTCGATTTCCTTAATCGTTGCCTACCTCTTCCAACGTTTCTTTGCGCTAGACACAAAACTAGCTACCTTGATTGGAGTGGGGTCTTCTATCTGTGGCGGCTCTGCCATTGCTGCGACAGCGCCCGTTATCCATGCCAAGGAAAAAGAAGTTGCCCAAGCCATTTCCGTTATCTTTTTCTTCAATGTCTTGGCTGCACTCATCTTTCCAACCCTAGGAACCTGGCTTCACTTATCCAATGATGGCTTCGCCCTCTTTGCAGGAACTGCGGTCAATGATACTTCTTCTGTAACGGCTACCGCCAGCTCCTGGGACAGTCTTTATCAGACCAATACCCTTGAATCTGCAACCATTGTGAAACTCACGCGCACCTTAGCAATCATTCCCATCACTCTCTTTCTCTCCTACTGGCAAAGTCGCCAGCAAGAAAATAAACAAGGCGTACAACTGAAAAAAGTTTTCCCACTTTTTATCCTTTATTTTATCCTGGCCTCTCTCTTAACGACTCTCCTTACCTCTCTCGGTGTGTCTAGTAGCTTCTTTACCCCTCTCAAACAACTCTCCAAATTCCTCATTATCATGGCCATGAGTGCTATTGGTCTCAAAACCAATCTGATTGCCATGGTCAAATCCAGCGGTAAATCCATTCTTCTTGGAGCCCTTTGCTGGATTGCCATCATCCTCACCAGTCTTGGCATGCAAGCATTGATTGGTACTTTATAAAATAAAAAGGTAGCCCATGGCTACCTTTTTATTGCTCAAGAATTAAGCGAGTATGTTCTCTCTTAATACAGCGATTCATCACGATGTCATCGCATCCTCCAGCACGCAAGATTTCTTCCGCTTCTAGGCTTTCAAGTCCCAGTTGTGCCCAAAAAATCTTGGCATCAGCCTTGAGAAAATCACGCGCTACATCTGGTAAAAACTCGCTACGTCGGTATACATTGACAATGTCCACAGGAAAAGGAATCTCAGCTAGACTCGCATAAGCCTTCTCTCCCAAGATTTCCCCACCTGCAGCCTTGGGATTAACTGGAATGATTTTATAGCCCCGAGCTTGCATTTCCTTGGTCACTCGATTACTAGTTGTTTCCTCACGGTCAGACAGGCCCACTACCGCTAACGTTTTACTGGTCTCCAGATACTGACGGATCACACCATCACTTGGATTGATAAATTCTTGACTCATAGAAATCCTCCTTTTTCTCAGTATAGCATATTTCACAAACACTGACTATTTTTAACATAAAAAACTTCTTAAATCCTTTAAGCAGATTTAAGAAGTTAAAAAATTATTTATTTTATCCTATCTAGTTGCTTTGTATGCAAGTTGATCACCATGTTGCTTCACAAACTCATCCATCTCTGAATCAGGAATTTGGCGAAGATAGAGATTTGCACGAATAGTTTCATCCTCTTCACGACAAGTTGAAAGGACAAGATACTTATCTGTAGCAGATACTTTTACATTTGGTTTCTTAACCTCTGCTGTATCATAAATAGTAGTTAACTGTTTTTCAAAATCTTTATCATCTTCAAAACTAGTACGATAGAAGGCTGTTTCTTCTGGTACAATAATCATCGCAACAGCTTCGTAGTAATACTTCCTCTCAGGTGTTTCAACAACAACATAAGGGTGCTCATTAAAATATTCTTGACGACTATAGTAGTTCACATCATTAAACATACGATGATCACCAACTTTACTACCTCTAGCATGACCAAATAACCAAGTTAAATGATCACTAAAATCTTTCTTATTATCAGCATCCATGAATACCGCACCCAAATAAGGCACCTGTTCACCTTCAAAGGTCTTATTTAGATAAGTCTCATTGTCCTTTGTTTGAACAACAGGCTCGTCTAACTGTGTACCAGGAGCATAAACATAAGCAATTGTTTCAGAATTAGTTGCAGTTAAGCCCTTAAATCTATTTGAAAGATATTCTTTTTCTTCTGCACTAACAACATAGGCCGATTTCGATGCTTCCTGAGTAACTTCTGATTCGTTAGTTGTTCCCTTTGGAGTTGTAAAACTATTAAATACAAAATAACCACCTATTGAAACAAGCGCTACTGTAAGCACGGAGAGAATAATTTTCCAAATGGATGCTTTGGTTTTTTTAGAACGTTTACTCATTTTTTCTCCTTCAACTATTCTACTATATATCTATTATCAAAAAAATCACTGAAACAAAGTTTCAGTGATAGGATACTTCACCAAATAAATGAATTATTTAGCAGCGTGTGTTTTTGGAAGAGCTTTTTGACCAGCTTTTGCATCTACACCAGCTTTTTTAGCTGCTTCAGCAGATTTTTTAGCTTGATCAGCTACACCTGGTTTACCTTCTTCAGGTTTAGCTGATGGCTTATCAGCTGCTGCTTGACCAGGTGCTGCTTGACCAGGTGCTGCTTGATCAGCTGCTGCTTTACCATGTTCTTTCTCGTAACGAGCATTCTTTTGTTCTGGAGTTTCGTTCAAGATGTAGTATTTACCTTCAGCTTTCTTCGCTGAATTTTGAACTTCTTGGAATTTTTGTACATATTCATTACGTACATTCAAGAATGCAGTATTGTAAGCTGCCTCATAAGCTGCTTTCTTTTCACCATAAAGGTGTGATCCACCTTCGACAGCATCAAATTCTTTCTTAGCTGCTACAACTGCTGGATCAGCTGCTGCTTGAGCTTTGATTTCTGCTGCATGAGCGCTAAGGTACTCTTCAACTGTACGAGCACTTACAAATTCAGATTGGTTTTCATATGCTTCACGTGAATCATATGCTCCAGGAGTGTTAGCTCCACCATTGATATCTGCAAACGCTGGGGCTGCTGCAGAAAATACTGCAAGAGCTGCTACTGATGACAATAAAACTTTTTTCATTGTTTTATCTCCTCTTTAATTTCTTATTTAATTTATAAGGCCTTGCCCTATTACCTAAAGTATATCACATATATGGTGATTGTCAAGTATTTTTTTAATTTTTTTTTAAAAAATCTAATAAAGTAAGTTAAAATTTCGTTACATAAAAGAAGAAAGCGTTTTTAATCTATGCCAACTAATAGATCATTCGCAAAAAACGAACAATATATACTGGAACTTCTTTAGATTTATGGATTTATTAAATCTCTGTTTAGAATCTCTTATAATATATTCTAAAACAAAGTTCTCATTACTATTATATCCTCTACCATTATTACTCGCATATTTTCAGTTGTAAGTTTTAAATCTTTTTCTCAATACAAAATAGGGGAGAAAGAGGACGTTTTTCGTGAATACGGATAATAGCATCGCCCAGAAGATGAGCAATCGAAATTTGTTCAATCTTATCAATCAAACGCTCTTCTGGTAGGTAGATAGTATCCAAAACAACCAATTTTTTAATAGCTGATTTTTGGATATTATCCATAGCAGGACCAGAAAGTACTGGGTGCGTACAGCTTGCGTAAACTTCAACAGCACCTGCTTCAGCAAGAGCATCCGCTGCATGACAAATGGTTCCAGCTGTATCGATCATATCGTCAATCAAGATACAAGTCTTACCTTCTACCTTACCAATGATGTTCATCACTTCACTGGTATTCATCTTATCTACACTACGGCGTTTGTCAATAATCGCAATCGGAGTTTTCAAAAACTCTGCCAATTTACGAGCACGAGTCACCCCACCATGGTCTGGACTGACAACCACGTAGTCAGAGCCGACCATGCCACGACGTTCAAAATAGTCCGCAATCAATGGAGCACCCATCAAGTGATCTACAGGAATATCAAAGAATCCCTGAATCTGTGCAGCGTGCAAATCAATCGTCAACAAACGATCTACCCCAGCAACTTCTAGCATGTTTGCAACGAGTTTTGCTGTGATTGGCTCACGCGCGCGCGCTTTTCTATCCTGACGTGCATAGCCATAGTAGGGCATAACAACATTGACAGATTCTGCACTAGCACGCTTCAATGCATCCACCATAATTAAAATTTCAAGTAAATTATCATTTACAGGTGAACTCGTTGATTGTAGGATAAAGACGTGTTTTCCACGGATTGATTCTTCAATGTTAACCTGAATCTCCCCATCTGAAAATTGGCGAACAGTCGATTTCCCCAACTCTATCCCAATTTCTTGCGCCACACGCTCTGCCAATTCTCTATTAGAAGAAAGGGCAAACAGCTTTAAATCAGAAAAAGACATGATTTCCTCCGGTATTTATGTATCACTTGTTTTTACACAACATTTTCCATCTACCATTGTAGCGCTTTTTCCTTTATTTTTCAATCAAAAATAAAACAAGAGTAAACATTTATACCCTTGTTTTATACTATTTTATATTAGCTATATTAAAACTAAAAATCCTACATTTTAACAATCGATTTTATGCTAGGATGAGATTTTTTCGAGACAAAGTTAGTATACTTCTCTCATACTTCCTGTATCCACATCATAGACAGCACCTGAAATAACCACATCATCAGGAATCAGTGGAGATTCTCGAAGCAATTGCATATCCTCTCTCACGCTCTCTTCAACATCCTGAAATGGTAAAAAGTCTTGATCAGACACATCGACTCCGAGCTCGTGTTTCAAATGTTCATGAAAACTTTCATTTTGAAAGGTTTGAGCTCCACAGTCTGTATGGTGAAGCACCACAATTTCTCTTGTCCCCATTTGTTGCTGGGAAATCACCAGTGAACGAATCATGTCCTCAGTTACTCGACCACCCGCATTCCGCAAGATATGGGCATCCCCAAGGGCCAAACCTAGAGCTTGCGCAACGTGTAGACGTGAGTCCATACAGGTCACGATAGCTACTCTGGTTTTGGGTTTAAGTGGCAGATTTAACTGCCCATGTAGAGCAACATAAGCCTGATTGGCTTGCATAAACTGTTCAAAATACGACACGATTCCCTCCTCAAAAATTTGATAATCAAATATTTCTCCTATCTTATCATTTTTAAGAGGATTTGTCACGGATTATGCAAAGACCTTTTTCAAAACTTCTTGAATCGTTGTCACACCAATGACTTCAATTTCCTTGGGTGGAGTGATTCCTGTCAAGGAATTCTTGGGTACATAAATCTTGGTAAAGCCTAATTTTGCCGCTTCATTGATGCGTTGTTCGATACGATTCACGCGCCGAATCTCTCCAGTCAAGCCCAATTCTCCCACAAAACATTCCTGAGGATTGGTTGGCTTGTCCTTGTAACTAGAGGCAATAGCCACTGCAACGGCTAAGTCAATGGCAGGCTCATCCAATTTCACGCCACCAGCAGATTTGAGATAGGCATCCTGATTTTGCAAGAGAAGCCCTGCTCGTTTTTCCAAAACAGCCATAATCAGACTTGCACGATTGAAATCAAGTCCTGTCGTCGTGCGTTTAGCATTTCCAAACATGGTTGGTGTTACCAAAGCCTGAACCTCCGCCAAAATCGGACGGGTCCCTTCCATGGTCACAACGATTGACGAGCCAGTAGCCCCATCCAAACGCTCCTCTAGGAAAACTTGACTCGGATTGAGCACCTCAACCAATCCGCCCGACTGCATCTCAAATATGCCAATCTCATTAGTGGAACCAAAACGGTTTTTGACTGCTCTCAAGATACGAAAGGTATGGTGACGTTCCCCTTCAAAGTAAAGCACTGTATCTACCATATGCTCCAGCATACGCGGACCAGCCAAGGTCCCTTCCTTGGTCACATGCCCTACGATAAAGATGGCAATGTTATTGGTCTTAGCCAGCTGCATAAGCTCAGCGGTCACCTCACGCACCTGAGACACAGACCCTTGCACCCCTGAAATCTCAGGAGACATAATCGTCTGGATAGAGTCAACAATGAGGAAGTCTGGCTGAATTCTTTCTACTTCTGCGCGAACACTCTGCATATTGGTCTCTGCATAGAGATAAAACTCACTATCAATATCTCCCAAGCGCTCTGCCCGTAACTTAATCTGCTGGGCAGACTCCTCCCCACTGACATAGAGAACCGTACCCACTTGAGACAGCTGCGTTGAAACTTGTAGGAGAAGGGTTGATTTCCCGATTCCTGGATCTCCACCGATAAGAACGAGACTCCCCGGTACCACACCTCCACCAAGCACACGGTTGAATTCCTCCATCTCTGTCTTGGTTCGATTGACATTGATGGAAGTCACCTCAGCCAGTTTCATAGGCTTGGTTTTTTCACCTGTCAAGGACACTCGTGCATTCTTGACCTCGGCAACCTCAACCTCTTCTACAAAAGAAGACCAAGACCCACAGTTAGGACAACGCCCTAGATACTTAGGTGAATTATATTCACAATTTTGACACACAAATGTCGCTTTTTTCTTTGCGATGATAAACCTCTTTCTAAATCTCTATCTCACACTCAATCACTTGGCAAAAATCAATCTTCTCATTTGGCACAAACTGACGCATGAGCATTCGATGAGCTACCACTAGAACTGTCTGGTAGTCTCGGTACTTTATCATAGTTTCCAAAAAACGCGCCTTCATCTCTTCAGCTGTCTCATACTGAATAGGACTATTAGGAAGCAACTCCCCCTTGTTTTCTAAAAACAGAGTACGTGCTTTTTCAAAATTCTCTATGCCACTTTCGTAAACCTGCCATTCGTGTAACAAAGGCTCCACCCTCAAAGGAAGGCAAGTAGCACGAACCACATAAGATGCAGTTTCTAAAGCCCTTGTCACTGCTGAAGTTACTAGCAAATCAGCTGATTGTAGCAAGGGATTTTGGCAAAGTTCCTGAACTTGTTGCCGTCCTTTCTCAGATAAAGGTGCTAAATCCATCCCAAAACCTGTATAAGAACGTTCCTCTAACTCACGGTAATCTGGCTCCCCATGACGTACAAAGACAATCTTCATCTTAATGCCCTGTCGATCCAAATCCACCAGTTCGCACGCCATCTGCCTCATCCCCATCTGCAATCAAAAATGGTGCAAAGACAGCCTGAACCACACGTTCCCCAACTTCAAGAACAACCTCTTGGTCTGTGATATTCTTCATCTGCGCAAAAATATGCCCTTCATTCCCAGGATTTCCATAATAATCCCCATCAATGACCCCAACCGAGTTAATCAAGACTAAGCCCTTCTTACGAGGATTTGATGAACGGTCATAAAGATAGAGCACTTCTGTCGGCTGCATGTAGGCCTTAACACCTGTCGGAACCAAGACAATCTCTCCTGGCGCAATCACCGTACGTTCTGCAACCTTTAAATCATAACCAGCTGCATGGGCTGTCTCACGCTTAGGTAACAAATTTTCATCTGTAAAACTCGAAACCAATTCAAAACCACGAATGTTCATATCTTTCTCTTTTCTATTCTATAATCATTTATTCTAGGCTATTTTATCTTATTTATTCGAAAAAAGCACGAAAAAAGAGCACACAATTCACATCGCTTAGGGCTGCTGGATTCCTCCCCTGACCCGCTTCACGCAGAACTGTTGCTCCACTATTTATTATACCACATTCCCCTCGGTTTTTAAAGAGAAATTATTTTTTCCGTCGATTTCGGAAAAAGTCCTGCATAATCGCTACACACTCACTCTCCAAAACTCCCGTTTCAACCTCTACACGATGATTGAGACGCTCATCTGTCAAAATAGCGTACAAACTTCCAGCTGCACCAAATTTCTGATTTTTAGCCCCATAGACCACCTTTGGTATACGAGCTAGCCCAATCGCCCCGCTACACATGACACAAGGCTCAATGGTCACAAAAAGCGTACAATCAAGCAGGCGCCAACTTTCTTCACTCACGTTCGCATTCTCTATAGCCATGATTTCTGCATGCATGACCGCCCGTTGCAACTCCTCGCGCGCATTATGCCCCCTACCAATGATTTCTCCATCCTTGACAATCACACAACCAATTGGAATTTCATCGTGTTCTAAGGCAATCTCAGCCTCTCTCAAAGCCTCTCTCATAAAGGCTTCTTTTTCTTCAACTGTATAATTCATCGTTCTTCTCTTTTCCTACTTGTCGATTTTATTATTATATCATGATTCTCAACACAAAAAAAGCCACCGAATGCGGTGACTTAATAGGGAGATTATTATGAAAAAGAAAAGTTTAGGATATTTGTTACAACAAGTTAGGAGGTCTTCTTGTAACTGTCTATAGTATACCCAACCTGTCTTAAACTAATCTTAAAAATCTCCTATGACCAAACACTTTCTAAAATATTAGTTTGTTCACGACCAGGTCCTACTGAGAAAGTTGAGATACGAACACCAACCAACTCACTTACACGACGAACATAGTTACGTGCATTCTCAGGAAGGTCTTCCAAATTACGAACTCCAGTGATGTCTTCTGACCAACCTGGCAATTCCTCGTAGATTGGCTTGCAGCGTTTCAACTGCTCAAGACTAGCAGGATAGTAATCAATACGTTGACCATCAAGATCATAGGCCACACAGATTTTCACAGTATCCAAACCACTCAAAACATCTATAGAGTTCAATGAAAGATTGGTAATCCCAGATACACGGCGGCTGTGGCGCATCACAACTGAGTCAAACCAACCCACACGACGTGGACGGCCAGTTGTTGTACCGTATTCATGACCTACTTCACGGATGCGATCTCCCACTTCATCAAATAATTCAGTTGGGAAAGGTCCGTCTCCTACACGACTTGTGTAGGCTTTACAGACACCTACAACCTTGTCAATCTTACTTGGACCAACACCAGACCCAATTGTCACACCACCAGCGACAGGGTTTGAAGAAGTAACAAATGGATACGTACCTTGGTCGATATCTAGCATAACACCTTGCGCACCTTCAAACAGCACACGTTTGCCATTATCAAGCGCATCATTCAAGATAACAGATGTATCTGTCACGTATTGCTTGATTTGTTGACCATACTCATAGTATTCTTCAAAAATATCGTCAACTGAAATAGGGGTGCTATCATATAATTTTTCAAACAAACGATTCTTTTCCGCAAGATTACGTTCCAAACGTTCACGGAAAATATCCTTATCCAAAAGATCCGCAATACGAATTCCAACACGAGCAGCCTTGTCCATATATGCTGGACCGATTCCCTTGATTGTAGTACCAATCTTATTGTCACCCTTAGCTTCTTCCTGCAAGCGATCCAACTCAATGTGATAAGGCAAAATAACATGCGCCCGATCAGAAATACGCAAGTTATCAGTTGTCACACCTTCCTCATGAAGATAACTCAACTCTTTCACAAGAGATTTTGGGTTCACGACCATCCCATTCCCAATGACAGAGATCTTTTCAGGGAAGAAAATACCTGACGGAATCAAGTGCAACTTAAATTTCTTACCATCAATCACAATCGTGTGACCAGCATTGTCACCACCTTGATAACGAGCAATCACTTCTGCATTAGCTGAAAGAAAATCTGTAATTTTCCCTTTACCTTCATCACCCCACTGGGTACCTACAACAACAACTGAAGTCATAATAAAATTCGTCTGAGCTACTAGCAGCTCGTCCTTTCTCATATACATGGCAGGAATTTCACCCGCAATTATATCTTACAATTTATTATAAGAAAAAAACACTATTTTATCAAGAAGAAACAGCAGAAAAGATTTGGAAATTCTTTCATTTCTAAATACAGAAGTCTCTGATTATAAGCTAATTCTATATTTTTTAAAATATATCTATAACTATCGTTCGTAATTATGATATAAATACTTCCTATTGGATGAAAGTTGTACCATCTTGCAGTAATTTATCTAGATATAGACGATAAGCTGTTCTAAAGTGATATAGAGAAAAGTCCCTATCACTTTTAATTTTAAATCGGATTAAGTAATATAGTAAAAAACGGAGATGAAGTGATTCCCACTCTGAACAACTCTGGCCTAAAGAGGCATATTCTTGTTCAACTAGTTTCAAAAAGACAAATGCTCGATCATAAAATTTCTGAAGCATATAAAAATTCCCTTTCTTATTAGTAACACTAGTCTAACAAAAAAAGGAACTAAAAAAGCTTCAAATCCTATAAAAGTAGAATTTGAAGCCAAACGAACTAAAAATAAAATAAAGAGGTAATTACAGATTTTAAAATTAAAATTTGAAATTTCAACAGTCCACTATATTTATAAATAAAAAAACGCTCAGTTGAACGTTTCGATTTATACTCCGCCAGTAGGACTCGAACCTACGACATCATGATTAACAGTCATGCGCTACTACCAACTGAGCTATGGCGGATAAAAGCTAAGCGACTTCCATATCTCACAGGGGGCAACCCCCAACTACTTCCGGCGTTCTAGGGCTTAACTACTGTGTTCGGCATGGGTACAGGTGTATCTCCTAGGCTATCGTCACTTAACTCTGAGTAATACCTACTCAAAATTGAATATCTATCAAATACCAAGAAAACCTCACACTTCGTATTCTCAGTTACTTTGGATAAGTCCTCGAGCTATTAGTATTAGTCCGCTACATGTGTCGCCACACTTCCACTTCTAACCTATCTACCTGATCATCTCTCAGGGCTCTTACTGATATAAAATCATGGGAAATCTCATCTTGAGGTGGGTTTCACACTTAGATGCTTTCAGCGTTTATCCCTTCCCTACATAGCTACCCAGCGATGCCTTTGGCAAGACAACTGGTACACCAGCGGTAAGTCCACTCTGGTCCTCTCGTACTAGGAGCAGATCCTCTCAAATTTCCTACGCCCGCGACGGATAGGGACCGAACTGTCTCACGACGTTCTGAACCCAGCTCGCGTGCCGCTTTAATGGGCGAACAGCCCAACCCTTGGGACCGACTACAGCCCCAGGATGCGACGAGCCGACATCGAGGTGCCAAACCTCCCCGTCGATGTGAACTCTTGGGGGAGATAAGCCTGTTATCCCCAGGGTAGCTTTTATCCGTTGAGCGATGGCCCTTCCATACGGAACCACCGGATCACTAAGCCCGACTTTCGTCCCTGCTCGAGTTGTAGCTCTCGCAGTCAAGCTCCCTTATACCTTTACACTCTGCGAATGATTTCCAACCATTCTGAGGGAACCTTTGGGCGCCTCCGTTACCTTTTAGGAGGCGACCGCCCCAGTCAAACTGCCCGTCAGACACTGTCTCCGATAGGGATAACCTATCCGGGTTAGAGTGGCCATAACACAAGGGTAGTATCCCAACAACGTCTCCTTCGAAACTGGCGTCCCGATCTCATAGACTCCTACCTATCCTGTACATGTGGTACAGACACTCAATATCAAACTGCAGTAAAGCTCCATGGGGTCTTTCCGTCCTGTCGCGGGTAACCTGCATCTTCACAGGTACTAAAATTTCACCGAGTCTCTCGTTGAGACAGTGCCCAAATCATTACGCCTTTCGTGCGGGTCGGAACTTACCCGACAAGGAATTTCGCTACCTTAGGACCGTTATAGTTACGGCCGCCGTTTACTGGGGCTTCAATTCATACCTTCGGATTACTCCTAAGCACTCCTCTTAACCTTCCAGCACCGGGCAGGCGTCACCCCCTATACATCATCTTACGATTTAGCAGAGAGCTGTGTTTTTGATAAACAGTTGCTTGGGCCTATTCACTGCGGCTGACCTAAAGTCAGCACCCCTTCTCCCGAAGTTACGGGGTCATTTTGCCGAGTTCCTTAACGAGAGTTCTCTCGCTCACCTGAGGCTACTCGCCTCGACTACCTGTGTCGGTTTGCGGTACGGGTAGAGTATGTTTAAACGCTAGAAGCTTTTCTTGGCAGTGTGACGTCACTAACTTCGCTACTAAACTTCGCTCCCCATCACAGCTCAATGTTATAGATATAAGCATTTGACTCATATCACACCTCACTGCTTAGACAGACACTTCCATTCGTCTGCTTTAGTTAGCCTACTGCGTCCCTCCATCACTACATACTCTAGTACAGGAATATCAACCTGTTGTCCATCGGATACACCTTTCGGTCTCTCCTTAGGTCCCGACTAACCCAGGGCGGACGAGCCTTCCCCTGGAAACCTTAGTCTTACGGTGGACAGGATTCTCACCTGTCTTTCGCTACTCATACCGGCATTCTCACTTCTATGCGTTCCAGCACTCCTCACGGTATACCTTCATCACACATAGAACGCTCTCCTACCATACCTATAAAGGTATCCACAGCTTCGGTAAATTGTTTTAGCCCCGGTACATTTTCGGCGCAGGGTCACTCGACTAGTGAGCTATTACGCACTCTTTGAATGAATAGCTGCTTCTAAGCTAACATCCTAGTTGTCTGTGCAACCCCACATCCTTTTCCACTTAACAATTATTTTGGGACCTTAGCTGGTGGTCTGGGCTGTTTCCCTTTCGACTACGGATCTTAGCACTCGCAGTCTGACTGCCGACCATAATTCATTGGCATTCGGAGTTTATCTGAGATTGGTAATCCGGGATGGACCCCTCACCCAAACAGTGCTCTACCTCCAAGAATCTCTAATGTCGACGCTAGCCCTAAAGCTATTTCGGAGAGAACCAGCTATCTCCAAGTTCGTTTGGAATTTCTCCGCTACCCACAAGTCATCCAAGCACTTTTCAACGTGCCCTGGTTCGGTCCTCCAGTGCGTCTTACCGCACCTTCAACCTGCTCATGGGTAGGTCACATGGTTTCGGGTCTACGACATGATACTAATGCGCCCTATTCAGACTCGGTTTCCCTGCGGCTCCGTCTCTTCAACTTAACCTCGCATCATATCGTAACTCGCCGGTTCATTCTACAAAAGGCACGCTCTCACCCATTAACGGGCTCGAACTTGTTGTAGGCACACGGTTTCAGGTTCTATTTCACTCCCCTCCCGGGGTGCTTTTCACCTTTCCCTCACGGTACTGGTTCACTATCGGTCACTAGGGAGTATTTAGGGTTGGGAGATGGTCCTCCCAGATTCCGACGGGATTTCACGTGTCCCGCCGTACTCAGGATACTGCTAGGTACAAAGACTATTTTAAATACGAGGCTATTACTCTCTTTGGCTGATCTTCCCAAATCATTCTTCTATAATCTTTGAGTCCACATTGCAGTCCTACAACCCCGAAGAGTAAACTCTTCGGTTTGCCCTCCTGCCGTTTCGCTCGCCGCTACTAAGGCAATCGCTTTTGCTTTCTCTTCCTGCAGCTACTTAGATGTTTCAGTTCACTGCGTCTTCCTCCTCACATCCTTAACAGATGCGGGTAACAGGTAGTACCTGTTGGGTTCCCCCATTCGGAAATCCCTGGATCATCGCTTACTTACAGCTACCCAAGGCATATCGTCGTTTGTCACGTCCTTCTTCGGCTCCTAGTGCCAAGGCATCCACCGTGCGCCCTTATTAACTTAACCTTATTTTTTGACCTTTCAGTCATAAACTCTTTTAATACTACAGCGTTTCGGTTTATTTTCTTGTTACTATTTGATATAGATATTCAATTTTCAATGTGCATTACTTGGTGATCTCTCACCAATGGAGCCTAGCGGGATCGAACCGCTGACCTCCTGCGTGCAAAGCAGGCGCTCTCCCAGCTGAGCTAAGGCCCCACAAGACCTCTCAAGACTAAACAAGACCAATGTGCAGTTCCTTATCCTTAGAAAGGAGGTGATCCAGCCGCACCTTCCGATACGGCTACCTTGTTACGACTTCACCCCAATCATCTATCCCACCTTAGGCGGCTGGCTCCTAAAAGGTTACCTCACCGACTTCGGGTGTTACAAACTCTCGTGGTGTGACGGGCGGTGTGTACAAGGCCCGGGAACGTATTCACCGCGGCGTGCTGATCCGCGATTACTAGCGATTCCGACTTCATGTAGGCGAGTTGCAGCCTACAATCCGAACTGAGACTGGCTTTAAGAGATTAGCTTGCCGTCACCGGCTTGCGACTCGTTGTACCAGCCATTGTAGCACGTGTGTAGCCCAGGTCATAAGGGGCATGATGATTTGACGTCATCCCCACCTTCCTCCGGTTTATTACCGGCAGTCTCGCTAGAGTGCCCAACTGAATGATGGCAACTAACAATAGGGGTTGCGCTCGTTGCGGGACTTAACCCAACATCTCACGACACGAGCTGACGACAACCATGCACCACCTGTCACCTCTGTCCCGAAGGAAAACTCTATCTCTAGAGCGGTCAGAGGGATGTCAAGACCTGGTAAGGTTCTTCGCGTTGCTTCGAATTAAACCACATGCTCCACCGCTTGTGCGGGCCCCCGTCAATTCCTTTGAGTTTCAACCTTGCGGTCGTACTCCCCAGGCGGAGTGCTTAATGCGTTAGCTGCGGCACTAAACCCCGGAAAGGGTCTAACACCTAGCACTCATCGTTTACGGCGTGGACTACCAGGGTATCTAATCCTGTTTGCTCCCCACGCTTTCGAGCCTCAGCGTCAGTTACAAGCCAGAGAGCCGCTTTCGCCACCGGTGTTCCTCCATATATCTACGCATTTCACCGCTACACATGGAATTCCACTCTCCCCTCTTGCACTCAAGTTAAACAGTTTCCAAAGCGTACTATGGTTAAGCCACAGCCTTTAACTTCAGACTTATCTAACCGCCTGCGCTCGCTTTACGCCCAATAAATCCGGACAACGCTCGGGACCTACGTATTACCGCGGCTGCTGGCACGTAGTTAGCCGTCCCTTTCTGGTAAGATACCGTCACAGTGTGAACTTTCCACTCTCACACTCGTTCTTCTCTTACAACAGAGCTTTACGATCCGAAAACCTTCTTCACTCACGCGGCGTTGCTCGGTCAGACTTCCGTCCATTGCCGAAGATTCCCTACTGCTGCCTCCCGTAGGAGTCTGGGCCGTGTCTCAGTCCCAGTGTGGCCGATCACCCTCTCAGGTCGGCTATGTATCGTCGCCTTGGTGAGCCGTTACCTCACCAACTAGCTAATACAACGCAGGTCCATCTGGTAGTGATGCAATTGCACCTTTTAAGCAAATGTCATGCAACATCTACTCTTATGCGGTATTAGCTATCGTTTCCAATAGTTATCCCCCGCTACCAGGCAGGTTACCTACGCGTTACTCACCCGTTCGCAACTCATCCAGAGAAGCAAGCTCCTCCTTCAGCGTTCTACTTGCATGTATTAGGCACGCCGCCAGCGTTCGTCCTGAGCCAGGATCAAACTCTCATTAAAAGTTTGAGTTCTCACTCATTTCTGTCACTGACAGATTTATTGTTTTTTTCATTGTTCAGTACTATAACTTCAGTTATAGTGCCCTGCACATTGGTTCGTCTTGTTCAGTTTTCAAAGGTCTTTGTCACTCATTCTCTCTCGAGCGACAACTATATTAGTATATCACAGCTACCTGCCTCTGTCAACAGATTTTTTAAACTTTTTTCAAGTTTTTTTAGCCGCAATACACCATAGTCCGTACGGGATTCGAACCCGTGTTACCGCCGTGAAAAGGCGGTGTCTTAACCCCTTGACCAACGGACCTTGAGCTTTTCAACTCTTTCTATTATACCTACTTTTTTACCTTTGTCAAGAACTTTTTTCAGTGAAGTTGATTTTTTCTTTTCTTCACTAATTTAACCACTGCTTCTGTTCGTGCAGTGTGGGGAAACATATCAACTGACTGGATATACTGGAGGTCATAGACTTTTACTAGTTTAACCAAATCTCGCGCTAAGGTCGAAACATTGCAGGATACATAGACCATTTTTTCTGGAACATAGGTCAGAATGGTATCCAGTAGCTTATCATCTAAGCCTGTACGAGGAGGGTCGACTATCAATGCATCCGCTCGGTAGCCATTCCATTAGAACATAAAAAGAGAGGTTAAACCTCTCTAAATTTATTCTTCTTCACTCATTTTTGATTTTACTTCATCATAAGATAGTGCATGGGATTCCTCTTCTACTGTCTCAGGCATTTTTCCTGTCTCGTAAAGAGATTTAATTTGAGTACTATCCAATGTTTCGTATT
This sequence comes from Streptococcus sp. 1643, assembly GCF_006228325.1. Taxonomy (NCBI): domain Bacteria; kingdom Bacillati; phylum Bacillota; class Bacilli; order Lactobacillales; family Streptococcaceae; genus Streptococcus; species Streptococcus sp. 1643. The sequence goes on along the minus strand of NZ_CP040231.1, from coordinate 13,571 downwards.
TCAACAATGCTTCTGCAATCAGTTTGTGGGTTTCACGATTTGATTGGATAATTTCAGCAGCTTTGTTTCGTGCCTCATTTAATAATGAACGAACTTCCTCATCAATCTCATAGGCTGTTTGTTCTGAAATTGATTTTTGAGGACTTTGTGCACCAAACATAGCATGATTACCTTCGTATTGAACTGGGCCAAGTTTTTCACTCATACCGTATTCAGTGACCATTGCACGCGCCATCTGTGTAGCTTGTTCAAAGTCATTTGAAGCTCCTGTCGTTTGGACATTAAAGATAATCTCTTCAGCTACACGACCACCCATCAAACCTGCTAATTGTTCTTTCATGTCTTCCTTAGATAGAAGCATTTGATCCTCTTTCGGAAGTGCAATCATGTAACCACCTGCACGACCTCTTGGTACAATTGTAACCTTATGAACAACGCGGGCATTTGACAAGACTAAACCAACAATGGTATGTCCAGCCTCATGATAAGCAACCAATTCACGTTCTCTTTGTGATACTGTTTTATCTTTCTTAGATGGTCCAGCAATCACTCTGTCCTCTGCCTCATCAATATCTGAAGCATCAATGATTGATTTGTTGCGACGAGCAGCGACTAAAGCCGCTTCATTCAATACATTCTCTAAATCAGCACCAACAAAACCTGGAGTTTGTTGAGCCACTAATTTCAAATCAACATCTTCTGCTAAAGGCTTGTTTTTAGCGTGAACTTTCAAGATTGCTTCGCGGCCCTTAACATCAGGACGGCCAACCAATACTTTTCTATCAAAACGTCCTGGACGCAAAAGGGCAGGGTCAAGTACATCTGAACGGTTTGTCGCAGCTATGACAATAATCCCTTCATTTCCCTCAAAACCATCCATCTCAATCAAGAGTTGGTTCAAGGTTTGCTCACGTTCATCATTACCTCCACCAAGACCGACTCCACGTTGGCGACCAACAGCATCAATTTCATCGATAAAGATAATGGCTGGTGCTGCTTTTTTTGCATCCTCAAAAAGAGAACGAACACGACTTGCACCAACTCCGACAAACATTTCTACAAAGTCCGATCCTGAGATACTAAAGAATGGAACGCCTGCTTCTCCGGCAACCGCCTTAGCGAGCAAAGTCTTACCTGTTCCCGGAGGTCCCTCTAAAAGAACACCCGCAGGAATACGCGCACCAAGTTTGGTAAATCGTTTTGGATCTTTTAGAAATTCAACAACTTCTACTAATTCTTGTTTTTCTTCCTCGGCACCAGCAACATCCGAGAAACGTACCTTGATATCTTCTTTGTTTGCAGCTTTAGCCTTACTACGTCCAAAACTCATTGGATTTCGGCCACTATTTCCTCCCATATTTCCCATCATAGAGAATAGGAAGAAGAAGAGAATAGCAAATGGGACAACAGACACAAGGATATTGATCCACATACCGCTTGAACTCTCATGTTTGACTGTTACTTCTGCCTGATGTTCAGAAGCAAGTTTTTGCAATTCTGAAACTGTTGAATCAGACGGAAGAATAGTACTTGAGAATCTTTCTACTGTTGTAGCTGTAGGAGTGAAAAATTGAATTCCTGTTTCTTCTTTACTAGTCTTAGGATTTTTATAAACACCAGACACTTCAATGATGCTGCCATTTGGCTGATAGGTTAATTCTTTTACATTGTCTGCTGTAATTTCTTTTACCAGTTCTGTATAGTTAATTTTTTCGCTTCGCCCAGCAGTATTTCCAGAGTAAAAATACTGGAATCCTGTCACTAGGAAGAAGATAATTAACAAGTATAGAAATGGATTTCTAACTAAACCATTATTTTGTTTTTTCATTAAAGATAAATCTTTCTAATTTGAATAAACTTCTTCTTTCAATACTCCGACATAAGGAAGGTTACGATAATTTTCTTTGTAATCTAGACCATAACCTACTACAAACTCATTTGGAATAGTAAAGCAAGTATAATCCGCTTCAATTTCAACAACACGTCCTTCTGGTTTGTCTAACAAAGTCGCGATTTTAACAGAAGCTGCTTCTCTTGCAATAAACATATCTCTCAAACTCTTCAAAGTTTGACCTGTATCAATGATATCCTCTACAAATAAAACATGTCTTCCTTTGATATCTTGAGTCACGTCTTGCTTGATATTGATGACACCACTGCTTGCTGTTCCACCATGGTAACTAGATACCATCATGAAGTCCATCTCAATATGCGTATCAATATGTTTGACCAATTCAGCCATAAAAGGAATCGATCCTTTCAGAATTCCAATAAGAATTGGATTTTTCCCCTCATATTCTTTTGTTAGTTGTGCACCTAGCTTTTTAGCTGCTTCTGTAATTTCATCATGTGAAACGAGGATTTTTTTTATATCGTGTTCTAACATCTTTTTACCTATCTATTTTTTCTATATAAAGTACAGTGTTCATTATATCATTTTTCGTGTTTTTACTCAAATCACTGGTCGCAATTCCTGAAATTGAGACAATTTCTCCAAATTGCTCAATAATAGGGGTTGTTTTTCGTTTTTCAATAGGGATTTTCAAATCTATAAATAAGCGTCTCAGTTTCTTTCGATGACCATTTAGGATAATAATATCGCCAGGTTTTCGACATCTAATATGTACAGATGTTTCCCGTGAAACCGTTACTTTTTGAACAACATCTCCTTCTATAGGAATGCCAAAGGAAAATAAATAGCCCTTATGTCGAACTTGATTTTGATAGTGTAACACAAGTTCATCTTCCTTTTCATCAGCCTGAGGACTGATTTTGCAAACTCTAAACTTTTGATACTCTTTTATCAATTCATAACCATTTTTCAATGGATGACGATACTGGCTTTTCCTTGCTAAAATCTGTCGAACTTCATCAAACTGAGACTTCGTAAGATTTAAGTCTGGAAATTGATTGAGATAGTTCTGGAGCAAGACCCCTTGAGTTTGTTTTGAGTATGAAAAGAGCTCATTCAAATCTTCTACATCAATCTGTTCAGAAAGCTCCGTTATGGTTGCTTGGTAATCTGAAATTTCCCTTCCTAAATCTAAAAGGGCGGATTTAAGACGAGGATTTTCTTTTTCAAGTTCTGGTAAATACCTATTTCGAATACGATTGCGAAAATAGCTGTTCTCACGATTTGTTTGATCTTCGAAATGAAAAATTGGTGGGAAGTCTGTTTTATGAAAATGCAACAAGGGACGGATGATTTCAATATCATCAACTACTTGAATTTCTTTTATTCCTGTTAAATGGCGTAGTCGACTTCCTCGAATCAAGCGCATCAAAATCGTTTCAACCTGATCATCTGCATGGTGGGCAGTGACCAAGGCAGTCGCTCCAACCTCTTTCATGATTTTCCTAAAAAAATCATAACGAAACTCTCGAGCACGCGCTTCTGAAAAGTCTCCTGAAAAGCTTGTGATATAAATAGGAAGTCCAGCTACATCAGCTAACTTCCTTAGTTCATTTTCCTCCCAGTCAGACTCATTTCTCTGCTTGTGATTGACATGAGCTAAAATCAGCTCAATGCCCAACTCTTCTTGATAAGTAGACAATAGATGAAATAAAAACATCGAATCTAGTCCACCAGATAGAGCCAATACGACTTTAGAATGTTTTTTGAAATACTTTTTTCGAAGAAAATGATTTAAAAAATCCTGCTCCCTCATTTTAGAACCTCATAGACGTCCTTGGCTATCTTAGCAATAGTATCATAATCAGAATTTTTAGTGAAAATGGAGAGAACGAAAGGAGAGTCCGTATAGACAATGGCAGTGTCATGTTTAAACTCGTCGGCATCTCCAATTTTATGAGCTACCTTAACCGAAACACCTTTTGCGATTCGTTGGTTGTCAAAATCAGTCTTACCTAGAGACTCTAAGACAAAACCATTCTGATTATAAATGGCTTCCATGACCTTTCCAGCCATTTTTGAAGAAGTCAATTTATCATTCACATCCCAATCTTCGCCCATAATGGTAGACATTTTTTCTTTGAAAGCCCCGTCAGATTGATTGGTCACATAATAACCTAAAATATTATGAGCAACATTGTCTGACTCTTTTGTTACCTTGGTAATTAACTGTTGAAGACTGTATTCTTTGTTATCTTCTTTTTTAGGTAAGCTACCACTACCTTCTGGTTTATAGGACCCAGGGAAACTATTTACTTCCGGAACATACTTGAAGCTACTGTCTAACGTATACTCTCCTTGATTTATCTTATCTTGAGCATAATAAAGATAGGCTAGTTTCAAGATGCTAGCTGCATAAAGTTTGCTGTCTTCATTCACCCCAGCCTCTTTACCCGTGCTCAGCTGTTTAACATAAATAGAATAATTTGCATTCTGATAGTTGTTTGATAAGATTTCTTGAACCTTCTGGATGCGATTGTCCTCTTCTGAGGTGAACTCTTTTGATACCCATCCAACTTGATCGATATGAAGAAATTCTTGTCCCTCAGCAAAGAGAGCTCTATCCACCGTTACGCGTTGATAGGGAGAGAGGGATGAAGAAATTTCTTTAGTGTCATAAGGGCTGTTATAGATAACAAACCCCTGCTCCAACCATACTTGTCTATTTTGAGTTTGAACTTGACTTTGATCATAGATCAAACGCTTATCTGCAGGGATAAACTGGTGATTATCTAATTTAAAAACAGGAACACCTTGTCTATTCAAACGCCATTCTACTATTTTAAAGGCGGTTCCAGGAGTCAATTTACCAGACTCCTTGACAAGATCCTCATTAGCATAGACGGCTGTTTCTCCATAAACCATTGGAGATTCCAGAGTTTCTTTATAGTAGAATCCATAATCAGACTCGGTTAGATAATAAATTTCTTGTGAAGAGTAAGGAAGCTGTTTTTCTGTGCTAACTACTCTTAAGGTTATGATAAAAGCAGGTAGCAATAAAACTACTAAGAACTTACGCATTCTTCTCTTCCCTTTCTTCTTGTAATCGTAATAAATGGTTTTTAGCTTCCAATTCCTCTAATTTTTCATCTGATAAACTTAAAAATTGCTCAACAACTTCCAATAAATTTTCCATGATATTACCTCGGAAGCAAATCAGGAATTGTGTAAATTGCTTCTCGTTTCTTTGAGTAATAATACTTGGCGCGTGCATATTTTGCTACATAGTCTTCATCTTTCAACTTTGCAGCAAAAGCAGATTCCTTATCCTTTTCGTCACTAAGAGTTTGGTACTGCTCTTTCAACTCTGTCAATTGCTGACGGCGTTGCAGTAACTGATCATAGCTTTGAGCCAAGTTATAAGTTGGTAAAATAAACAACAAGATCATCAAAATAAGGACCCAACCCATAAAACGATTTCGTTTTTGTCTCTCCTTCATCAGGTAACGACGACGTTGATGTTCATTTTGAATAAAAGAATTATTCATCTGTACAATATTTTTAGACATTTTCTTCTACCCGTGTTTCACTGAGAATTTCATACATGCCTGCTGCGTCTTCTTTTTTTGTACTATCTTTCATTTCTAGTACTTTAACAAGCAACAACTTATTTCCAAAGCGAATTTCAACTTGGTCATCAACTTTCAAATCCGTTGAACTTTTGGCCAAGATTCCGTTCACCTTGATTCTACCTTTATCTGCTACTTCTTTTGCGACTGTGCGACGCTTAATAATTCGTGATACTTTTAAATACTTGTCTAATCTCATTTTTATTACCTCAAATTATTATTGTACCATTTTTATCCTTTTTATAGAAGAAAAATGTTAAATGGGATTTGCTTCCTTTGATTCTTTTATCTCTAATAAACTTTCTCCAAAAATCAGCAAACCTTCTAAAATTTCATAATTCTTCTTGTTTCGGACATCGAATACAACTTCCATTAATCCCTTATTCTCAGCTATGGCTGCTTTTAAGTTCGTTGCGGATAAAGCTTTAAAATAATCTTGAGCCAAGAATAATCGCTGAGTGACTTTTTCAAATTGAACTGCAATCTTGTTATCTTTTCTTTCCACACGTTCTACAAAGACCTTATCCAAATATGACTTAACCAAACCAATCTCTAAAAGGTAGGCTACTACATCTGGGTATTCTCCAAAGCGATCCATCAATTCTTCTTGTAGTTCTTCATAGTTGACACGATTGTCAATTTGACGAATTTTCTTGTAAATTTCAATCTTATGTCGTTGGTCAGAAATATAAGTGTCAGGAAGATAGGCGTCGATTTGTAAAATCAACTCAGCATTTCCTTTGATTCTTTTATTCCCATTACCGTTCCGTTTAGCGATAGCTTCCTCTAGTAACTGCGAATACAATTCAAAACCAACAGAATCAATGAAACCTGATTGGGATTTTCCTAGGAGATTTCCTGCTCCACGTATCGAAAGATCTCGCATCGCAATCTTAAATCCAGAGCCTAATTCCGTAAATCCCTTAATCGCTTCTAATCTCTTCTCAGAAACTTCACTGATTGATTTTTCTGGACGATACATAAGATAGGCATAAGCAATACGATTACTACGACCGACTCTTCCTCTTAATTGATACAAGGTTGACAAACCCATATGGTCTGCATTTTCAATAAATAAGGTATTGGCATTTGGAATATCTACCCCTGTCTCAATAATAGTAGTTGTCACCAAAATATCATACTGACCTTCAATAAAGTCCAATAAAGTATTTTCCAACTGAATTTCACTCATTTGTCCATGAACATACCCAATCGAAGCCTCTGGAATCAACTCCTGTAATTCTGAAACCTTCTGGTCAATCGTGTCAACTTTATTGTAAAGATAGTAAACTTGACCTCCACGCTCCATTTCACGCAAGACAGCATCACGAATGACACTAGGATTCTTCTCTAATACATAGGTTTGTACTGGATAGCGATTAGTTGGAGGAGTTTCAATAACAGACAAATCTCTGATTCCTAGCATAGACATATGGAGAGTACGAGGAATTGGCGTTGCTGTCAAGGTTAGGACATCTACTTGTTTTTTCAGTCCTTTCAAGGCTTCCTTATGCTTAACACCAAATCGTTGTTCTTCGTCAATAATCATCAAGCCCAAATCAGAAAACACAACATCTTTTGACAAAACACGATGGGTTCCAATCAAAATATCGACTTGACCATTCTTTAATTTTTCAAGTGTCTCTGCCTGCTCTTTTTTACTTCTAAAACGACTCAACACATCAATATTAACAGCAAAATTTTGGAATCGTTCCTTAAAATTCGTATAGTGTTGTTGTGCTAAAACCGTCGTCGGAACTAGAACGACCACCTGTTTGTGATCATTGACAGCCTTAAATGCTGCACGCATTGCAACTTCAGTCTTTCCAAAACCAACATCCCCAACTAAAAGTCGATCCATGGGATGAGAATCCTGCATATCTCTCTTGATTTCCTCAATACTACGAAGTTGATCATCCGTTTCAACATAAGGGAAGGCATCATCAAAAGCATGTTGCTCATCATCATCAGCCGAGAAAGCAAACCCCTTCAACTGACTACGCTCAGAATACAGTTTGATTAAATCGTCAGCTATATCCTCTACCTGGTTCTTAACTTTTTGCTTGGCCTTTTTGAAATGACCATCATTTAATTTATTGAGTTTTGGAGGTTTCCCATCACTTGAAACATATTTAGACAGTAACTGAATCTGCTCCACTGGGATGGAAATTTGATCCCCATTTTGATACTGTACACTGACATAATCACGGTGAATCCCTTTGATTTCAATTGTTTCAATCCCTAGATATTGACCAATTCCATGGATATGGTGAACAACGTAGTCTCCTTTTTCAAGTTCATTATAATCTTTTAATCGCTCTGCATTTGAAGCATGTTGTCTTCTAAACCGACGTTTTAATTTCTTTTGAAAAATCTCATGTTCAGTAATCAAGAGAATTTTTTCATCTACAAAATGAAAACCATGTCTTAGATTACCCTCAATCAAGTTTACAGATTCTTTACAGATACTTGACTTATCTCTGGAATCCAATTTGATCTGATACTCCTCTAAAACATCCTCCAACGTCTTACTTCCCATTAAATTGCTAGACTGCAAAATAATAGTGTAATCCATTTTTTTGTATCGCTCAATTTCTTCTTTTAAAAATGAAAATTGATTGAAAAACTCTTGCATGGGGTATTGATTAAATTGATAAATGTGATCAAACTTAAGATTTCCTAAGCCCTTTTGAAGATTGGAGAAAAAGGTAACTGGACTTTGTTTTTTATAGGTTTGCTCTGTATCTGTAAAATACTGCATCCCAGAAAATGATTTACCATTCTGTAAATCTTCTGTAAAGTATTGTGCTAATTCTCTTTCAAAGGATTCATACTGATTCATCAATTTTTGATAGTCATCAAAGAATACTGGTGTATCTTTTTCAATATAATCAAATACAGTCCATGTTTTATCGTAACATAAGGACAAAAATTTTCGACTATCTGAATGTACTTGTTTTTGATGAAAACTTGACAAAATCTCTTCCAAATATGATTTTAAAATTGGTGATAGAGTCTTTGAAATTTGCTTTTCTAAAGCTGACTGTCCTCGTTGATAATCTTTTTCTCTCAAAAGTATGTCGCTAGCTGGAAAGATAGTGAGGTTTGTCTGATTTTCTTTCGATAATTGTGTTTCGACTTCAAAAGTACGAATACCATCTACTTCATCGCCAAAAAACTCGATTCGGAAAGGTTCTAACTGAGACATCTCAAAAATATCTAGAATGTCTCCTCGAATACTAAACTCACCTTGTGTCTGTACTTGAGTAACTTTTCGATATCCAATTTCCTTTAATCGGTGAAGTAGCTCGTGTTGGTCATATTCTTCACCAACTGCAATTTTTATAGTACTTTCTTTAAATCTAGTCGGAGAGGGTAAAATTAACCGACTCGCTGCGATATTACAAACTAAAATCCCTTTCTTAGACGGATCACTCAAAAAACGCAAGGCCTCAACCCGCGAAATGATTTTTTCTTGCGAAGACATCAAAAACTCTACCATAGGAGAGTCATCAACCAAAAAAGGATAGACAAATTCCTCTCCTAAGAGAGAAAGAAGATCACTGATAATTCGTTCTGCTTCTCCATAAGTTGAAGTCAGTAACACAATCTTATTTTCTTTTTCTAGACTGCTTGCAATTGCAATAGCCTTGGTAGACGTTGATAAACCAAGTATTAGTTGTCTTTTCTTATTTATCAGATTTTGATGCCATTTTTTTATCTGGTCATTTTCTGAGAATAAATCTAATAAAGTCACCATTTAACCATTATACCTCTGCATTGTTTTCTCAAAGTTTTTCTCTTGTAAATAGTAGTTTACAGCATCGTCAACCTTGTCAATAGACTGTAAAATACCCACATAGTCATCCTGATCAAACTTACTTAAAACATGGTGAACCACTGACATGCCTTTTTTAGGTCTTCCAATACCTATTTTAACACGGTTAAATACCTGAGTCCCTATATGTTGAATAATAGACTTGATACCATTATGCCCACCTGCTGAGCCCTTTGCTCTTAAACGAATTTTTCCGACTTCCATGTCAAGGTCGTCGTAAATAACGAGTAAATCATCAATATACAAACCATAGTAAGTCAATAAAGCATGAACTGCTTTTCCACTTTCATTCATAAATGTTGTTGGTTTGACGAGATAAATTTTTTCTCCATTGAAGAAAAAAGATGCTAGGTCAGCTTGAAATATCTTGTCATGTGTAAAGGTGACATTTTGTTTTTTAGCTAGTTGGTCAATCAACATAAATCCAACATTGTGCTTGGTTTCAAAATATTTATCCCCTGGATTTCCCAATCCTACAAGTAATTTGGTCATTTATTTTTCCTTTCAAAAGCCAAAAGGGTTGGAATTTTTTTCCAACCTAATTGACACTATTTATTAAATGTTATTAAACGTTAAAGCGGAATTCCATGATATCGCCATCTTGAACGATATATTCTTTTCCTTCTTCACGCAAGCGCCCAGCTTCTTTTACAGCCTTTTCAGATCCATATTTCACTAGATCCTCATATGACATGGTTACTGCACGAATAAAACCTTTTTCAAAGTCTGAGTGGATAATACCAGCTGCTTGAGGAGCTTTCATACCACGCTTAAAGGTCCAAGCACGGACTTCTTTTTCACCAGCTGTGAAGTAAGTTCCGAGTCCAAGCAAGTGGTAAGCTGCACGAGTCAACTTATCAACACCTGATTCTGTCAACCCAAGTGCTTCAAGAAACTCTTGCTTATCCTCATCGTCTAACTCAGAAATTTCTTCCTCAGCACGCGCGGAAATAACGACTACTTCAGCATTTTCTGTCGCTGCAAATTCACGAATTTGCTTCACATATTCGATAGAATCTGGATCTGAAACTACATCCTCATCCACATTAGCAACATAAAGAACTGGTTTAGTGGTCAAAAGGAAGAGACCTTTAACAACCTTTTGTTCCTCATCTGTGAATTCAATGGTACGAGCTGATTTCCCGTCTTCAAGGACTGGTTTAATCTTTTGAAGAACATTAAATTCTGCTACTGATTCTTTATCTTTTTGCGTACGTGCCATCTTTTCTACACGCGCATAGCGTTTATTAACTGATTCTAAGTCAGCAAGAATCAACTCTAGGTTAATGGTATCAATATCTGCAAGTGGATCCACAAAGGCGTCTTCACGTCCTTGCTCGCGCATAACATTTTCATCATCAAAAGCACGAACTACATGAACAATCGCATCTACTTCACGGATATTAGCCAAGAATTTATTTCCTAGACCTTCTCCTTTTGATGCTCCTTTTACAATCCCTGCAATATCTGTAAATTCAAAGGTTGTTGGGACTGTCTTTTTAGGTGTGATCATTTCAGTTAGTTTTTGTAGGCGTTCATCTGGAACTTCTACCATTCCAACATTTGGATCAATAGTCGCAAATGGGTAGTTTGCTGCCTCTGCTCCTGCTTTTGTAATTGCATTAAAAAGGGTTGATTTACCAACGTTTGGCAAACCAACGATACCTGCTGTTAAAGCCATAGTTTCTCATTCTCCGTTCTCATTTCAATCCCTAACATTATAACACAAAAAGGGAAAACTTGCTAACCCTCTAACTAAGGGTTCTTAGTCAATAATCTTATTCATTTTTCGTTCAAAATCATAGCGACTCATCATGACAAGGTGGTCACAATTGCTACACTTTATTTTGATATCTGCCCCTACACGTGTAATTTCCCAACGATTGGCCTTTTTACCTGTTGACTTGATGGTGCAAGCATGTGTTTTTTTCATCTCAACAAAATTTCCAACTTGATACATACTACTCTCCTTTTCTTTTTTGATTATATCATAAAAGAGGCGAGCCAGGCTCAACCTCTTTCACTTAATTTGTACGAACTGGTGTAATGAGCTGCATGAAGTCTTCATCAGTATCTGCTGGCACAAGAGTGAATGGACGAACAGCTGAGATAAAGCTGATAGTTACTTTTTCGCTATTTAAAGCCTTGAGAGAATCAATCAAGTAAGTCGGGTTGAAACTAATGGTCAAATCATCCCCAGTAACCTGCTCCGTATCGATTTCTTCGTTTACTTTACCAACTTCTGGAGAGTGAACATGGGCACTAACAACCCCACCTTTAATTTCAAGCTTCACAGTACCATTTTGAGTCGCACTTGATAAGAGACGAGCACGTTCCATTGATTGACGCAAGTTGATAACATCAAAAGTTACTGTCGTATTAAAGTCGGTTGGAATCAAACGATCTGTATCAGGATAGTTTCCTTCTAGGAGACGAGTGTAGAAGCTAATATTTTCGCTTCTAAAGAGGATTTGATTATTTGCAAAGAAAATCTCTACAGTTTCAATATCATCTGTAAATACCGCTGAAAATTCGCGGAGAGAACGACTAGGAATTACCACATCGAAATCATCTCCATTTTTTTCAAGAGTCAATTTCTTCTGGCTAAGGCGGTGTGAGTCTGTCGCAACTGTTTTTAGTTCCTTGTGTTGGCTCAAAACAAAATGGACACCAGTCAAAATTGGACGACTTTCTTGCGTACTTGCAGCAAATGCTGTTTCATTGATAATTTTCTTGAGTAGTTTGGTTTCAAGAACCAAAGGTGTGCTAGCTGAAATTTCTTGGATACGAGGGTACTGTTCGCTATCTTTTCCTTTTAGAGTAATTTCTGATTTGCCACTTGTTAAGACAATTTGTTTTTGTTCAATCTCTTTAAAATCTAGCGTTACATCTGGAAGACTAGATACCACATTGATAAAGAAAGAAGCTTCAAGAAGAATCGAACCCAAAGAAGTAATCAAGAGACCAGCATCTTCATTCTTTTGAGAAATGAAATTCTCAATAGAAATTTGACCGTTTGATCCAATTAAAGTAATTCCTTCATTTGTAACGTCAATTTTGATTGTTGATAAAATTGGAATAGCATTTTTGGAGCTAATTGCCCGTTTTGTAGTATTTAAGGCTTGTATAAATAAATTTTTATTAATTGAAAAATGAATCATGGATTCTCCTTTATTTATTTTTAGTATTAGAAAGTTAATAGTAATAATAGAGTGTGTGAATTCTGTGGAAAACTGAGTGCTATTTAGTAAACTTAAGCTTCTAAGCTTGTTTAAAAAATGTGGACAAAAAAGATAAGAAAGGAAAACTTATCCACAAGCTACTTAATTTTCTTTTTGATTGCTTCTATTTCTAAACGTAAATTATCGTCTTCGTCAATCAATGATTTGATTTTAGCATGGGCATGAATAACGGTGGTGTGATCCTTTCCGCCAAATTCTTTTCCGATTTTTGGAAGACTGTTATCTGTCAGTTCTCTAGCTAGGTACATGGCAACTTGACGTGCTAAAACGATGTTTTGAACTCGTCTCGTACCTTTCATTTCTTTGACACTCACTCCATAAAAATTACCAACTTCAGTTTGGATTTTCTCAATTGGAATAACAAGTATCTGGCGGGCGTCTTGCTTACGTGCTCTAATAGCTTCCGCAGCAATATCAATAGTAATATCCTTAATATTCTTCACTCTGGCAATTAAAGTGATATCGTTGATTGCTCCTTCCAATTCTCGAACATTTGAATCAAATTGGCCAGCCAAGTATTCTAGAGTATCACTTTGGAAATGGTAATCCAAGTGCTCTGTTTTACTTTGAAGAATGGCGATACGTGTCTCAAAGTCAGGAGGGGTGATATTTTGCGTCAATCCCCAGCTAAAGCGTGTAACAAGTCTTTCCTCAAGGCCTTCTAGGTGTTTAGGACTTCGATCACTGGTTAGGACAATCTGTTTCTGTTTATCATGAAGAGCATTGAAGGTATTGAAAAATTCTTCCTGGGTCGCGACTTTTTTGCCACTGAGAGATTGGATATCATCGATCAACAAGAGATCAAGGCTACGGTAAGTCTTTTTGAACTTTTCCATTTCCCCAAGTCGCAAGTGTTCAAGAAAGTCATTGATAAAGCTTTCGGCAGGAATGTACTTGACACGCGCATCAGGAATATTTTTCAAAATCTCATTTCCAATCGCATTGAGTAAGTGAGTCTTTCCAAGACCAGGTCCTCCATAGATGAAAAGAGGATTATAGGTCAGAGCTAA